>NZ_VOIQ01000002.1:300000-377500 GCF_010470675.1 Desulfovibrio sp. JC010 | reverse complement strand
GTTTGACTGGGGCGGTCGCCTCCCAAAAAGTAACGGAGGCTTGCAAAGGTTCCCTCAGGCTGATTGGAAACCAGCCGTCGAGTGCAAAGGCATAAGGGAGCTTGACTGTAAGACAGACATGTCGAGCAGGAACGAAAGTTGGTCTTAGTGATCCGGTGGTTCCGCATGGAAGGGCCATCGCTCATAGGATAAAAGGTACGCCGGGGATAACAGGCTGATCGCGCCCAAGAGTTCACATCGACGGCGCGGTTTGGCACCTCGATGTCGGCTCATCACATCCTGGGGCTGAAGCAGGTCCCAAGGGTTCGGCTGTTCGCCGATTAAAGTGGTACGCGAGCTGGGTTTAAAACGTCGTGAGACAGTTTGGTCCCTATCTACCGTGGGCGTAGGATAATTGAAGAGGGTCTGCCCCTAGTACGAGAGGACCGGGGTGGACGAACCTATGGTGTTCCTGTTGTCGCGCCAGCGGCATTGCAGGGTAGCTAAGTTCGGAAGGGATAACCGCTGAAAGCATCTAAGCGGGAAGCCTGCCTCAAGATTAGTTATCCCTATGCTTTAGCATCTAAAGATTCCAGGTAGACCACCTGGTTGATAGGCTGGAGGTGTAAGTGCAGCAATGCATTCAGCTGACCAGTACTAATAAATCGTGCGACTTATTTTTCTTCTCTCCCTATAACTTTGCTTATTGCACATCATCTGCGAAGTTTTAAATTTAATTTGTCGGCTCGTGTATTTAGATACACTTCACCAACAAATGAAATTGAAAACTCCACATCTGACGCACACTAAGCAAAGTTATAAAATACGAGCCTGAAGGCTCGTGGGATTAAAAAACTTCTCTATTTCAACCATATATTTTGCTCATCGAGAGCAAGCAAATTTGCTTGCGACCATTGAGGAGAGGTCACACCCGACTCCATTCCGAACTCGGAAGTTAAGCTCTCCATCGCCGATGATACTGCTGGGTAGCCAGTGGGAAAGTAGGTCGTCGCAAGCTTTTATTTTAAAAGGTCCGTTCATTCATTTGAACGGACCTTTTACTTTTTGGGGCTTCGTACATCCTGCCATGTGCGGAGCTTTTTGCGTTATGGACAATTGTGCTTTTAGGGCCTCCGGCGGCCAAAGGGRATAATCCCCTTTGGAATCCCTGACTGATGGAGTTACTACGGTTGATATTGTGACCTCTTCGTTCGCAGGAAGCGGACAGCCGTGTAATCGTACTTTATTGTCCTGTAAATTGTATTGCGTTTAGTTTTTGAGTTTGATAATCAATTTCTGTGCGTGAGCTAAATTAATTCTTAAGCAATTAATTTAGCTTTCCATTTTAGCTTGGCTTAGAGTATACCAGCTGCATGCATAAGTTTTTGTTAATAAATTGCAATCCTTCTCTTGTGGAAGCATTTAAGCATGCAGGATGTGTTGTTGAGTACAATTATGCTCAAGAACAAGTGCTTGATCTTCCTGCCGTACTGGAGGGAATGCAGTTTGTGCCCGACTTAATTTTTCAACAGGAATTTCTGGGTAAGAGGATTCTTCTGGGTGGGCTGAACGAACTAGATTGCATAAAAATTTTCTGGTCTGTGGATACACACATGAATATGCATTGGCATGGATATTATGCTGATCTTTTCGATTGTGTGCTTACTACCCAAAAAAAATTTGTTCCCAAATTACAAAAAGTTTGCGGAGCTGCAGTTAAGTGGATGCCCTGGATGGGGAGTCCTTCAATAGATGCTGCAGACGGAAGACGGATTATTCCCCACACCGGGCGTAAAAATGATCTGACATTTGTTGGCCGGGTTACCAGCCAGAGGCGTTCCAGGATCTGGTTTGTGGATTTTTTGAAGTCCCAATATGATTTGAACCTCGCCGATGGGCTAAGCACCGCCCAGATGATGGAGGTTTACAGGAACACTCGTATTGTTCCCAATGAAGCCCTTTTTGGTGAGGTTAATTTTCGTCTTTTTGAAGCTGCCTCATGCGGGTGCGCTGTAGTTACCCCTGATATCGGGGAGGAGCTTGGCGAGCTGTTTGAGGTAGGGCGTGAAATAGAAGTTTACCATGACGTGCTGGAACTTAAAGATATCCTTGATCGAATGGTAAATGATCCATCCCGGTCCGGTGCATTGGGGCTGGCGGCATATGAGCGGGTCTTAAAGGATCATTCGGCGCAATCAAGGGCTGAATCTATTTTAAGGATTGCAGCTGACACCTGTAAACGAAAGGTCACTGAGCAACGGACGGAATTTTTACTTTGCTTAATTGAATTTTCTCTTGGTGAAACGGGTGATCCCGGTGTTGACTGGGAAAGTCTGCTTAATAGGCTTCTCAGGCTTGAGAGGAGTGACCAGCGGGATGCTGCTTTGCTCAGGATTTTTACGCGTTCCGAGTTAACTGATCCGTTTATGGCAATGATCAGGCCTTTTCTCGATAAAAGTATGGTTAGTAGTGATTGTTATTTTAACATGACGGCTTCTCTTTGTGCTGCTAAGCTCAAGCTGTGGGACGTTGCAAAACATTTCTGGTACGCATACAGGAGCGGTGACAGTCCTGAATCAATCGCCAGACCTGAAAACGAGGTTCATCTGTTAGTGCTCTGGGGGGATGCTCTCCAGAAATGCGGTTTGGGTATACGTTCCGGAGTTGCTTTTGACGAGATCAGGGGTATCCCGTCATGTGCCTCGGATTGCTATTTTGCGGCCTTGTACCGTGATCCATCTGATAAAGAGATCTATCGGCGTCTGGACGGTCTTTTTCGCGGTGTTATGGGGGCGGAGCCAAGCAGACTGGGATTTTTATCCCACCTTTCGCTGCACGATCCTGATGATTGGCGTATAAGTGCTGAAGTAGGGATAAACAATCTCAAAGTTTTCCGGATACATGAAGGACTCACTGAGCTTGATAATGCTCGTGCTGCGGCAGTGCGTTCCGGGCAGGAGCGTTTTTACAAACGAAAAATAAAGATGGAATTACCTTTATATTTCAAGTTGCTTAATTCGTAGAGATGTTTTGGGCAGTCAATGCATGCAAGCATGCGGAGGACAAAGATGTCTGATGTTATTTTTGATGAGCAGGGTTTCTATAACCACCTCGGGGGAGACCGGGAACTCGGATCCGAGATTCTGAATGTGTATGTTGTGGACGCTCCCGAAAGACTGAAAGCTTTGGAGCAGGCTCTGGCAGATGAAGAGCAGGCTTTGGTCATTAAATATTCACACGCCTTGAAAGGCATTTCTGCGACCATTCGCGCCGGTGCAATTGCTGCTCAGGCTGAACGTATAGAACATGCTGCGCGAAAAGGTGATTTTGAAACAGTTCGAAACTGTATGCCGCAGGCTATTTTCCAATTGGATGAGGTTCTGGAGGTTATCCGGAAACATCTCCGGTGATAGTCTGCTTGCCACGAGGCAAACTTCTTTTAAATGCTGCAGAATTGTTACTAATTACATAATTCTTTTTGTTATTAGCTGCATGTTTTAAATGAAATTAATTTCTTAATGTAACGCGATAATCACAAGTAGATCAGGACTAACAGGAGAACATCGGATGTTCAAAAACTTGAAGCTCGGTTTGAAGATTGGCGGGGGATTTGTGGTTGTGCTGGTGCTGACAGCTGTTGTCGGTGCTGTGGGCTGGTACGGACTTTCAAAAGTTGCAGATGAATCCACACGAACCGAAGTGGTCAGCAATGCCGTTACTGACATGTACAATTCAAGATTGATGGTGCTCTATTATACTTTGCGGGGCACCGATGAATACAAAGATAAATTTAACAATTCAATCAATGAAATTGGTCGGAACATTTCCGCAAACAAAAATAAATTTTCAGGCAAGGGGCTACAGGAGGTTAACTCTATCGCCAGCGAGGCCGCTGAATATAATGTGATATTTGAACGGTATGCTAAGCTGGAAAATGAAAAAAATATTGCAGTCTCTAATTGTGTTGCTGCTGTTGGGGATCTTGCAAAGAGTGTAAAGCAGATAGGCGAGCACGCCGCAAGCGCTATGCATAAGGGCATGATTGAGGGAGATACCTCTATTGAGATGCAGAATATATTTGATTCATTCTCAATGATTTCAGAAATTGAGAAAGAATTTATTACCAGTCGTTTTACTTTTTCAAATTATTTGAGGACGGGGAAAGACGAATATATAAAAGAAACCCGTTCCATTTTGAATTCAGTTATCGATAAATGCGGTTTGCTAAGCAGGAACAGCTGGATTGCAGGCAATGATGATTTGGACGTGAACGGTCTTGAAAATGCTGCCCGTACCTACCTTGATGGTTTTAACCTTGTCGTAGATAGAACTAAATCTCAGGGAAAGGAATTGAAAGCCATGGCTGTGGTGGGTGCTGATGCCCTTGAGCAGAGCCAAAGTCTGCTTAACAGCCAGCAGGTTGCGGCTCAGGATGTGATCAGCACCTCTTTTTCCATGATACTGGGCGGTCTGGCTTTGGCTCTTTTGTGTGGTGCCATAATTTCCATCACCGTTACCAAAATCATCACCACTCCCATTCGCAAGGGGGTATCCTTTGCCGAGCACATGGCACAGGGTGACTTTACCAGAACTCTGGATATTGACCAGCGAGATGAAATAGGCGTGCTGGCAGCCGCCCTCAACGATATGGTGGTCAGACTTTCTTCGGTTGTTGCCGAGGTGGGTGTCTCTTCCGAGAATGTTGCTTCCGGCAGTGAGGAGCTTTCCGCTACTGCTGAAAGCCTTTCTCAGGCTTCCACTGAGCAGGCTGCCAATGTGGAGGAAGTCTCCTCTTCCATGGAAGAAATGACAGCAAATATTAGACAGAATGCTGAAAACGCACAACAGACCGAGCAGATTGCCCTGCAGTCCTCTCAGCAGGCGGAAGAAGGTGGCGAAGCCGTCATCAAAGCTGTTGATGCCATGAAAAATATTGCGGAAAAGATTTCCATCATTGAAGAAATCGCCCGTCAGACCAATCTCTTGGCCCTTAACGCCGCCATTGAAGCTGCCCGTGCCGGAGAACATGGTAAGGGATTTGCCGTTGTTGCCGCTGAAGTTCGCAAGCTTGCCGAGCGAAGCGGTGCAGCCGCAGGCGAGATCGGCGAGCTCTCTTCCAGCACTGTGAATGTAGCGGAACGTGCCGGAGAAATGTTGAACCAGCTTGTTCCTGATATCAGGAAGACCGCTGAACTGGTGCAGGAGATTGCCGCGGGCAGCAGCGAACAGCTTTCCGGTGCAGAGCAGATCAACAAGGCTGTGCAGCAGCTTGACCAGGTTACCCAGCAGAATGCTTCCGCTTCCGAGGAAATGGCCTCCACTTCTGAAGAGCTTTCCAGTCAGGCAGAACAGCTGCAGCAGGTAATGAGTTTCTTCAGGGTAAGCAATCATTCCGCACCCAGAGTGCAGGCCCTGCCCGTTTCACGGCAGACTGTAAGGCCGGCACCAGCACCCAAGGCGGCAGCACCGATTGCCCCGGTCAGGGAAGTACAGGCAGAACCGAATCATTCCGCCGGTGTTTCCCTTGATATGGGAAGTGATTTTTCAGACAGTGATTTTGAAAAATTCTGATAAGCACTGGTTGTTTTTGTCTGCTTGGTATATAGTTGCAGCAAATCAGGCTGTTTTTAGATTATAAGGGATGATCAAATTGAGGCAGGTGGAAAGATGAATGCTGAGATAAATAGTACGACTAACCAATATCTGACGTTTACCTTAAACAAGGATATTTATGCGCTGGATATTGCCAGCGTCCGGGAAGTACTGGAACTTACCCCCATTACCAGAATCCCCAGAACTCCCAAGTTCATGCGCGGGGTGATTAATCTGAGGGGGCACGCGGTTCCTGTTGTGGATATGCGCCTTAAGTTCGGTATGAGCAGGACAGAAGATACAATCAACACCTGCATCATTATCGTTGAGGTTTCATTTGACGGCGAGAGTACCGTTATGGGCGCGCTGGCTGATTCTGTGCGGGAAGTAATCGAGTTGACCGAGAGTATGATTGAAGAGCCGCCCAGAATGGGGACCACGATCAAGACCGAATTCATTCGGGGAATGGGTAAACAGGATGATGATTTTGTCATCATTCTGGATATTAACAAAATCCTTTCCGTGGAAGAACTGGCCATGCTCAGAAGCGTGCAGCAGGATTCTCCGTCCTCCGAAGCTGTACCGGAAGTCAACCCGGATCAGGGAATGACTCTCAGTTTGTAGATTCCGGACAAAATGTATAAATAAACCCGCTTTCCTGACAGGAAAGCGGGTTTTTCTTATGTGCTCTCAGTTGTGGTGTCTCAAAAATATTAGTATCGTTATTTTTCATACTTGATAAGGTCGTTGTCGTTGCGACCCTTTTTTACTGATCGGCACAGGTCGGGAACCCTAATCTCCATGAAAATAAAATTTATACTTATTCGTTGCCTCCTCGGGGTGTTGTTTCTAGCCTGCGCACTTTTTTTCGCCGGTGATAACTGGCTGCCGGTGTTGTTGGTTTCTGCTGCAGGGCTTTTTCTTATCGTTCATGGGGGACTTAAATTACGGGACGCCTTTCTGGATGAGCGTTCGTTCCGGGAAGAACAGCTTTATTCCGTTGTCGGGAATAGCGGAGCTGCATTTTATATGACTGGACCCTGCGGGAAGTTGCTTTTTGCCGATGGAAACTGCCGCAGTCTGGAGAGAAAACTGGCTGCAGGATCTGTGGATAAAGATTGCCCTATTCTTCTTTCTCATCTGGCGGACGAATCCGCAATTTTGGATATTCAGGCCAAGCTCAGTTCCGGAGAAGGAATTTATGAATTTCAAACGGAACATAATATTCCCGGCGGTGAACGTTTGGTCCTCAATCATACTTTGCAGGAAATTTATTCAGCTGACGGTAGCGTCAGTGCTCTGGCCGGAACCATACGTGATGTCAGCCCCCAGCATGATGCATGTAATGCTCTGGCAAGGGAGGAGCGTTATTTGGAAACGGTCATGAACGGTGCGGATGAGGCTGTGTTTGTTCATGATCTGGAAGGTAACTTTCTTAAGGTGAATAAGGTTTTTTCCGATTTTGCCGGAGCCGGATCACCTGAACTTTGCAAGGGGACAAATCTGCATAATTATCTTGGATCGCAGGTGGCCGAGCAGGCATTGCAGGGGATACGGGATGTTGTTGCCAGCGGGGAGAAACGATCAATTCAGGCTCAGGCTATTAATTCCAACGGTGAGCAATTGTTGCTGGATATGCGGGGGTATCTCTGCCGCGATGAATATGGTGAACCTGAGGCGATAGTAGGATTCGCGCGCAAGGCAAAAGAACAGGATGAAGCCTGTGCCGTTGCGGACGGTGCTGATCCGGCCCTGATGCAGGTCCTTTGCCATGAGATGCGGACTCCGCTGGCCGGGATTATCGGCAGTCTGCACGTGCTGGATAAGATGGATCTTGCTCCCGAGGCAAAAGGGTACGTACATAAGTGTGTGGTTTCCGCAGAACGTTTTAAGGACGTGGTCAATCATTCATTGAGCGGACTGACCGGGAAGTTCAATCCGGCGGAAATGGAATCTTTGGACCCTGCCGCTTGTTTCGGTAAGGCAGTGGAACTGTTTTTACCTGCGGTCTCCATCCAGAACAGAAATATAACTCTTTCCATCGGGTCCGGGTTGCCTGATACGATTATGTGCAGTCGCAAAGGGTTGTCGCAGACCCTGTTCTGCCTGATTAATAACGGGCTGGAGTTTTTCCCGGATTCAGATGTCGCGGCCGGGGTGAAGATGCTCCCTTCTGCTGATTCGGCTTCGATAATTTCTTTTTACGTAAGCGGCACAGGGCACAATGCCGGGGCAGAGAGTGATATTTATGTGGAGTGCCTTGAAAAAACTGTCGATACAATCGGTGCGGAGCTTTATTTCCATCCCGGTAAAAAGGCTGAACTCGGTTTCAGCTTAAAGCTTGAACAGGGCGTAAAAACTGACGGAAAAGATACGCTGCCCGTTCAGGATTTGCGGATTTTACTTGCTGAGGACGATATCAGCAGTCAGGTTTTTATGCGTAAGAAACTTGAAGGCTGGGGGCATCTGGTGCGCACTGCCGCTACAGGGATCGAAGTGCTGAATCATATGGAAGATCAGGATTATGATCTGGTGCTTATGGATCTGCAGATGCCGGAAATGAACGGATTTGATGCCATTGCCTCCATCAGGGATGCGGAGTCTCCGGAAAACCGGATTCCGATAATCGTGATGAGTGCTTATGGCCGGGAAAGTGATTTCCAGCGTATGTCCGATCTGGGGGTGGATGATTATATTGCCAAGCCGGTCAGCACTGAAGAACTTGAAAAAGCCTTGGAACGTTTAGCCGCACTTGGGCGTTTATAATTTTTATCGCCTTTTTCTACGGGGTGAGGATGTTGTTGATATAGTATGCAATCCCGTCTTCAAGCATCTGCACGGATAAAAGTATAAGAATCAACCCCATAAGCCGTTCACAGGCACGCAGGCCCCTTTTTCCCAGTACCCGGGCCATGGTCGGTCCGGTCATCATAATGATGAAGCTCATGGACCATGCAATCAGTACCCCGGAAAGGACATCTATTCCCGCCCCGCCCTTGGAACCGTAGACCATTACCGCCGCCAGCAGGGAAGGCCCGGCAAAGAGCGGAACCGCAATGGGAACAATGAACGGGTCTTTCTCGGTTTCATCGGCACTGCTTTCCGGTTTCGGGAAAATCATTTTCATGGAAATGATGAACAGGATCACCCCACCTGCAATGCGCAGGGTGGATTGGTGGATGTTGAGTGCTTTCATTAAGCCCGCACCCAGATACATAAATAAAATCGTAATCGCCAAGGCAAAGAAAAGTTCGCGGAGCAGGATTCTGCGTTGCCGTGCGGGAGAGTAGTCCCGGAGCATGGAAAGGCAGACCGGAAGGTTGCCCAGCGGGTCCATGATCAGGAACAGGGGAAATGCGATTTCGAAAATTGTACTGAGCTGGGATGTTTCCATGGCTAATCCTTGCCTCCGGCCTGTCCGTAAGTGGAGAATTTATCGATAACCTTTTCCATCTCATCGTCAGGAACAATTACAGGTTTACCAACAGATAAAGCCTGAATATAAATTCTGGCAACCAGCTCCAGTTCCTCGGCAGCGTCAAAGGCATTGCCCATGGCCTGCCCGACAGTAATCAATCCATGATTCGCCAGCAGCACTGCATTGTAATTACCGATGGTCTTACGCACGTTTTCAGCCAGTTCCTGAGAGCCGAAAGTGGCGTAAGGAGCAAGGGGGACCTTCTTACCCGCAAACCCCACCAGATAATGCACCGCAGGAAGCTCCATATTCAAACAGGCCACAGTGGTGGCATAGACCGAATGTGTATGTACCACCGCGTTTACGTCTGCCCGGTTTTTGTAGAGGATAGTATGGAATCCATATTCACTGGAAGGTTTGCGCTCTGAATCTTTGATATTGCCGTCCAGATCGATGACCACAATATCTTCCGGGGTGGAGAGTCTGTAATCAAGACCGCTGGGGCTGATGGCTACAAGACCCTGCTCACGGTTGAAAACGCTTAAGTTTCCCCCAGTCCCGGTGGTAAGGCCGGATTCCAGCAGCTTCTTACCATACTGAACGACTAGTTCTCTTTCTTTTTGCAACAACATGTACCAACTCCTATGCGAAGAGGCGAAGCCAAATTAAAAAAGTTTTTGGGAGAGTCCAGAGAACCTTTTTTTCAAAAAAGGTTCTTTGGCCCTCGGAGAGCCGCCGGAGGCATAAAATTATTCAAAAGCGCGAAGCGCATCTATCCTCTTCAGCACCGGGGGATGGCTGTACTCAAGCCAGACATAAAAGGGATGCGGTGTGAGGTTCGAGAGGTTGCTTACCGATAACTTTTTGAGCGCGTTGACCAGTGCATCCGGGGTGTGGGTGGTTTGCGCTGCAAAAGCGTCCGCTTCGAATTCATGCTTGCGGGAGCGGACATTGCTGAAGATGGAAAGCACGATTGATACGGGCGTGTAGAGCAGGGCGAAGAAAATCAACCCCGCATGTACGGAGATGTTCTGCATGCCGAATGCGGCAAATAGCTCCGTGTTGCCGAGAAAGAAGGACATGAGCAGGAATACCGCCCCGGTGTTGATGATGCTCATGATCATCATTTTGCGGATATGGCCCAGCTTGCTATGTCCGATTTCGTGGGCCAGCACGGCTACCAGTTCGTCAGTGGAAAGGCTGTTGATCAGGGTGTCGAACAGGGCGATGCGTTTCTTTTTACCGAATCCGGTGAAGTAGGCGTTGGCTTTGGTGGAACGCTTGGAGCCGTCGATCATGAAAATGCCGGACAGTTCGAATCCGTTTTCAGCGGCAAATTTTTCGATTTTATCACGCAGTTCACCGTCTTCAAGAGGGGTGAACTTGTTGAACAGGGGCAGAATCCATGTGGGTGCAATATACTGTACGCCAAGGGTTACGACTACAGTGAACAGCCAGCACCAGAGCCAGGCAAGCGGCCCTGCGGCATTGAAGAAAAGCAGCACGCCGCTCAGGATTGCCCCGCCGATGATCCCGCCCAGCAGGTAGCCCTTGAGTTTGTCCATGAAAAAGGTCCCTATGGTGGTTTTGTTAAAACCGAACTTTTCCTCGATGACAAAGGTGGAGTAGAGGGAGAAGGGCAGGGAAACGATATCGCTGAGCACGGCCAGTCCGGCGTAAAATATCAACCCGGTCAGAACCGGACCGTAGCCGAAGCCGTTTGCCCAGAGGTCGATGGTGTTGAATCCGCCCCAAAGGATGAAAAGGATGGTGATCAGCGTGGTGATGGAGCTTGATATGTTCTCGAAACCCATTCCGGCCTTGGCATAATCCTGCGACTTGCGGTATTCGTCCGCGTCGAATGTTCCGTTGAATTCCGCGGGGAGTTCCGGGGAGAGTGCCTTGCGGTTGAGTTGACGGGAAAAAATACCCAGCAGGCATGCACCTGCAAGGGAAAATATGATAATGAAAAGGTATATGTTCATTTAAATACGGTGGTTTCTGGTTGCTTGATTTGATTCAATTTTGCATTGCTGGGCCATAAACATGTTACGGCGTATAACTACCCCTTTGGACTGTGTAGAGTCAACGTCGGTTTTTGTGAGCAGTTCAACTTCGGCGTGATAAATATAAATAATGCACACGTCTTGACAATAAATGGTATTGAGTCAACAATTATATATTAACATTAAGAAATTTTCTTGATGTCGGGCCATTAGTCGGGGTAAATTTTGGTATGGTCCGAGGGGAGTGTTTATAGATGAGTTCGCCGAAGAGCATTAAGGAAAATATCGCCCGCGCGAAGGCGTATGGACAACGTAAGGACTATATGCGTTGTTTGCATGCATTGAGCCTGTCGCTTGATGAATTGGCATCAAGTCAGGTTTTCGGGCGGGAAAAATTTGAAATCGGAATCCTCGTTGATGAGGTGATCCGTCAACTTCTGGCAATGGATGAACTCAAGCGCGTACTTCCCCGTGGCTTGAAGTATGCCAAGGGGCAGGAAAAGCAACTGGCTGCCTTTTTCAGGAAAATCCACGATACCATCAAGAATGCTCTTGAAAAGGCTGCGGTGGAGAAAATCCGTAAGCAGAAAAACCAGATAGATAAATATGTGTTGGGCGGACAGAAAGCCCTGATGGAAAAAAACGTAAAGGAAGCCAAGAAATATTTCCGTAGAATAACCGAAGCTTTTCCCGAGGAAAGAGGGTTGCTGCAGGATGTGGGCAGCAGGCTGGTGAAGTCCGGTTTTCCTTCTGACGGGGTAGAATACCTTGAGCGGGCAATTGAGAAGACCCCTTCGGACAGCAGGCCTTATATTTCTCTGCTGCTGGCCTATGAGATGATGACCGAGCAGGATAAGGCTCTTGAGGTGATCAAGGATATTGTGCGCCGTTTCGGGGCCAACGAGAGTATCTTTGTGCGTCAGGCCAAGCTCTATCTGGCCAAGCGCATGTATACCGAAGCATACGATGCTTCCGCTGCAGCCTTGAAAGCCAATCCCCTGAACCGTGAGGCCAAGAAAATTTCCGATAAGCTTGGACCGAAAGTTTTCGGTCGTGGCTACAAGCCCGGTGCCACTTCCAAGGAAATGATGGGGGCGAAATCCTCCGCTGGTGGAGCTAAGGGCAAGAAAGAGAGTAAATCTTTTAACCTCGACGGCGGTTCCGGCGGCGGGAAGAAGGATAAGGCAGCTCAAAAGACTGCCAAGAAAAAGGCTCCGGCCAAGAAGCCTGCTGCTTCCAAAGCGATTAAACTGGATTTTTAGGGTAAAAGAAATCGAATCAAGAAGAAGGCAGGCTTATAAAAATGGGCCTGCCTTTTTTACTTGGATTGTGTGTCCATAAGAAAATCCCCGGCAACCTTAAGGTTACCGGGGATTCGTTTATCTGGCTTATGGAGCCGGATGGTAAGGTCGGCTTAGTACATGCCGCCCATTCCACCCATGCCGCCCATGCCACCCATGCCGGGCATACCGCCGCCCATTCCGCCGGGCATGCCTGCGGGCATGTCAGCTGCGGGTTCGGGCTTTTCAACGATAGCGCATTCGGTGGTCAGCAGGAGACCTGCAACGGAAGCTGCGTTCTGGATAGCGATACGGGTAACCTTTTTGGGGTCGATAACACCGGCCTTGATCAGGTCTTCGTATTCGCCGATGGCAGCGTTGAAGCCGTTGCCGTCTTTGGCTTCTTTTACTTTTTCAACAACGATGGAACCTTCGAGACCTGCGTTGCCTGCGATCTGGCGGAGAGGCTCTTCGATGGCGCGACGGATGATGTCGATGCCTGCGGTTTCGTCATCGTCGGAGGCGGTTACGTTTTCCAGAGCGGCGATGCAGCGGATAAGCGCGGTTCCGCCGCCAGGAACGATACCTTCTTCAACTGCAGCGCGGGTAGCGTTGAGTGCATCTTCCACGCGTGCTTTCTTTTCTTTCATTTCGGTTTCAGTTGCAGCACCGACGTTGATGACTGCTACACCGCCAACGATCTTGGCGAGGCGTTCCTGAAGCTTTTCACGGTCGTACTCGGAAGTGGAAAGCTCGATTTCGTTGCGGATCTGGCCTACGCGGGCTTTGATCACTTCGCCTTCGCCTGCACCGTCAACGAGGGTGGTGTTTTCTTTGTCGATTACAACGCGTTTTGCGGAACCGAGGTGCTCAACGGTAACAGCTTCGAGGTTGAGACCGATGTCATCGGAAACAACTGCGCCGCCGGTGAGTGCTGCGATGTCTGCGAGCATTGCCTTGCGGCGGTCGCCGAAGCCGGGAGCTTTGACAGCAACAACGTTCAGGGTACCGCGCAGCTTGTTGACTACGAGGGTGGCCAGTGCTTCGCCTTCGATATCTTCAGCGATGATCACCAGAGGCTTGCTCATTTTAGCAACCTGCTCCAGAACGGGCAGGAGTTCTTTCATGCTGGTAACTTTCTTTTCGCTGATCAGGATCAGGGGCTCATCCATTTCGCAGATCATTTTTTCTGCGTTGGATACGAAATAGGGGGAGAGGTAACCGCGGTCGAACTGCATACCTTCAACAACATCGAGGGTGGTGTCGAGGCCTTTTGCTTCTTCAACAGTGATAACGCCTTCTTTGCCGACCTTGTTCATGGCTTCAGCAATGATGTTACCGATGGTTACGTCGTTGTTTGCGGAGATGGTACCGACCTGCGCGATTTCTTTCTGGTCGCGGGTGGGCTTGGCAAGACCTTCGAGGTGGTCGATGATCGCTTCAACAGCTTTGTCGATACCGCGCTTGATAGCCATGGGGTTACGGCCGGCAGCAACGAGTTTTACACCTTCGGTGAAAACAGCCTGAGCAAGGATGGTAGCGGTGGTGGTACCGTCACCGGCGATGTCGGAGGTTTTGGAAGCAACTTCCTTAACCATCTGGGCACCCATGTTTTCGAACTTGTCTTTGAGTTCGATTTCCTTGGCTACGGAAACACCGTCTTTGGTGATGACCGGGGAACCGAAGGATTTGTCCATAACAACGTTACGGCCTTTGGGTCCGAGGGTTACTTTTACTGCATCGGCAAGTTTGTCCACGCCGAGTTTCAGTTTTTCGCGTGCTTTGGCGTCAAAAAGAATCTGTTTAGCCATTTGGTGTTATCTCCTTAAATAAAGAAATTTTATAGTTCAGCCGGGAAGGGCCGTTCATAACTTGTGAGTGAAATCAGACTATTCGACAACTGCGAGGATGTCGTCTTCACGCATGATCAGGTGGTCAACACCTTCAATGCTGATTTCGGTTCCTGCATATTTGGCGAAAAGAACAGCGTCGCCTTCTTTTACTCCCAGAGCGATTCTGGAGCCATTGTCGTCCAGCTTGCCGGGGCCTGCTGCGATGACTTCGCCTTTGAGGGGCTTTTCTTTTGCGGAGTCGGGGATAATGATTCCGCCGACGGTTTTTTCTTCCACTTCAAGGCGTCTGACCAGAACACGGTCTGCTAACGGCTTAAGTTTCATCTGTTTTCCTCCAATATTTCAATACTATTTTTTTCTTTCAGGCTCGCGGCCTGTGAACCGCTGCGGCTTTTCATGAGGTTTGTAGAAAAGAACTGCGCCGCGCGGATTGAATCAAAGTAAGTCATTATTAAAAACTGTCAACAGCGCGGACGTGTTTTTTTTGAAAATCATAAAAAACAGGAGTTACAGAAGGTCCTTGGCAACGAAAACAACCCTGCCCATGGCGGCCCAGTTGTGGGCGGGATTGTTGTGTTCAAGGATTATCGGTCCGGGAGAGGATTCCGTATTGTCGGAAAGAAGCAGGATTCTGCCCGGTTCCCTCGCTACCCGGCGGACAAGGATTTCTTCGTCAATACGTACAGCGTAGATACGTCCTTCAAAAAAATCTTTCTGTGATTCATCCACCAGCACATGGTTTCCGTCTTCTATGCGCGGGGCCATGGCATTGCCGGTTACGGTGAGCAGTTTCATGGAGTCGGGGTTTCCTTTTTCCGCCATCCAGCGCGGGTTAAAGGCCAGCAGATCCTGCTGCCCGGAGTCGGTCTGCAGTGTTTCATTGTTCTGTTCGGCACGGGCCAGTGCTTTAGGGGGGCATTTGAAATTCCCTCCGCCTGTACCGTCCCCGTCCGGGAAGACTATTCTGGCACCCACTTCGTCGAGGATTCTGGCCAGTACCTGAATGTGCTTGCCTCGTTCCTGTTTGATGTAGCGGATGATCTGGTTGGGGGCCACCCCGCAGGCTTTAGCCATCTGGGTGGGGTTTGCGTATCTGCGCCCCTGACCTATCATGTTTCCCAATCCTTGAACTATATCATTATAGAAACCCATGTTTCCTCCTTGGCGAAATCGACTACATCTTTTTTTGTTTTTTGTCCCGATTTTGTTTTCATTAATCAATGTAATTTATTTTTTGGTAATATAAATTTACAAAATGGCTTGCAAATGGCTGTTTTTGGTAATAGAGGTTTCTTCCATTGTTAATTGCCGGTAGGAGGAGCGGTCCTCGTGCGTGAAAAATTATTATAAAGGAGTCATTCATATGGAGTCGGATGTATCGTCCGGAAGTGCTGTCTTTCCGGACATGGAAGGCAGGCGCGGAATGTCTGCGGAGGGGTTGATCAGTGTGCTGGGACATGAAGCTGCAGAGCGGCTTATGTATTTCTGGGGCGGGACCAGGGTTTCCGTTCCTGATCTGGAAGAACTGCAGAAGATCAAGCTGCGGGAACGTATCCGCAGGGCTTATGATCAGGGAGCGACTCCGGCACAGGTGGCTGAAAGGTTCGGTGTATCCGTGCGCACCGCCCAGCGAATTCGTAATTTCCCAATTGCATTGAATGAGAGTTCGAAATAATGTAATCTATTGAGTAAGTTTTTTTTGATTGGATATTGTGATTAAACCAGTCCACTGGCGTGTGATACTGAACTTCGGGGCGGGATTCTATTTTATGCAAACGAAAAGTTCCAGCAGCGTTTTCCTCTACTTTATCAAGAGATTCTTTTTTGTCGCGTTGTTCATACTGGTTTTCTCCGCATGGGGCATGCTTACCCAGCGGAGTCAGTATCTGGACATAGTCAAGACACACGAAGTTGATCTGGTGAAAAGCAATATTTCGACCTTTAACACCTGGCTTGAATCCGGCGTGGAGTACACCACCATCCTTGCCGGACTGGTCGGCGATGAATTGGGCAGGCAGGGCAAGACGGCTTTGAAATATGACGGGATCGCGGAGGTCTTTTCCGTGTTCGGGTCGCGATTTAACGGCTGTGCGCAACTGCGTTACATTTCCCCGCACGGCATGGAGCTGATCCGGGTGAACATTGCGGACGGCCAGCCGCTCAGGGTTGCAGACCATTACCTGCAAGATAAAAGTGACCGGGATTACATTAAAGAGGCCCGTAGTCTTAAAGATGAGGTTTATGTTTCCCGTTTTAATCTGAACATGGAGTTCGGGAAGGTCGTCGTTCCTTATGCTCCGGTGTTGCGGCTGGTAAAAAAAATTTACGCGCAGAGCGGAGCGCATCTGGGGTTTCTGGTGGTTAATTTTTCCGGGGACCGTCTGTTTAAGCTGTTCAGTGAAACCGGGAACGAATCATTCGGCAGTATTTATCTTCTTAACGACAGCGGCGGCTGGATTATAGGCCCGGATGAAACGTACAATTGGAAGTTTCTGTTTAAAAAGGAACAGGGACTGATGGAGCACGAGTTCCCTGAAGAGTGGGCCCTGATAAAGGGGCAGGAGCAGGGGCAGTTCGCAGCAGGTGGAGGAGTTTATACCTTTAATTCCCTGAGCAGCAATTTATTTCATTATCTGCTGCGGCAGGATGTTGTTTTCAAAGAGGGCTGGAAGGTTGTCTCCCGTGTTCCCGACGATGCCCTTGTTGTGCCGCGCCGGAATCTTCTGATGCTCCTGCTGGCCTTTCTTTTCTGTATGGTAGGTTACCTGTTCTGGCGTCAGACTTCGGTTACAGTTGCCAGTGAAGAGGTGCGCAGGGCACTTGAGGAAAGTGAAAAGAGATTCATGGACGTAGCTGACGCAGCTGGCGAATTTATCTGGGAAACAGGCCCGGACGGGAGTTTTGTTTTTGTTACCGGCAGGGCGGAGGATGTGCTCGGCTACAGTGCCGAAGAGTTGATAGGGCGTTCCCCATTTGATTTTGTGGATGAGGAATCTTCCTGGGATGTGCGCAAAGAATTCCTTGATGCCGCCCAGTTCGGACACAGTTTCAGGGGGCTGGTTTTCAGGTTTGTGAACCGCGACGGCCGTAAAATCTGGCTGGAATTCAACGGTGTCCCTCTTTTTGATGCTGAAGGGGTTGTGACCGGGTTTCGGGGAGCGACTTCTGATATCAGTGCCCAGAAAAAAGCCGTGCAGGATTTGCAGGACCGTGAGGATATGCTCCAGAGCATAAGTGACTCGGTGCAGGATGCTCTTGTATTGATGGATGAAAACGGGCTGGTCCATTTCTGGAATCCGGCTGCGGAAAAGATTTTCGGATTCAGTGTGGATGAAATGCTGGGCGAAAGTCTGCAATGCTGTTTTTACGCCGAAGACAATCTTGATCCTGACTCAATCGGCGAAGACGGGAATTATATAAACGGCCTGCTGTCCAGTTACG
This sequence comes from Desulfovibrio sp. JC010, assembly GCF_010470675.1. Classification (NCBI taxonomy): domain Bacteria; kingdom Pseudomonadati; phylum Thermodesulfobacteriota; class Desulfovibrionia; order Desulfovibrionales; family Desulfovibrionaceae; genus Desulfovibrio; species Desulfovibrio sp. JC010. The sequence goes on along the minus strand of NZ_VOIQ01000002.1, from coordinate 359,931 downwards.
GTTCGTTTACAGTGAATGTCCGCCGCAAGGGAGGCGAGGTATTTCCGGCGGAAGTGCTTCTTTCTCCATTGCGTAAGGACGAGCAGTGGTGGGTTGTGGGGACTTTCAGGGACGTTACCGAACGTAAGGAAGCCGAAGACAAGCTTCGCAAGCTGGCCACCACAGATCCCCTGACCGGTCTTTATAACCGCCGTTTCTTCATGGAGAGTGCGGAAGAAGCTCTCGAGCGTTCACGCCGCTACAACCATGACCTGTCATTGATGATGATGGATATCGATTTTTTCAAGACCGTAAACGACATGCACGGTCATGACGCCGGGGATGATGTTCTCAAGGGACTGGCCGCTTCCGGATTGAAGGTGTTACGTAATATTGATGTCTTCGGCAGGATCGGAGGCGAGGAATTCTGTATTCTGTTGCCGGAAACCGGACTTGAGGGTGCAAAGCAGGTTGCTGAGAGATTGCGTGCGGAGATTGAGGCAAAAAGCATGAACACGCGGTCCGGTGGACTGAATATTACCGTAAGTATCGGTGTTGCTACTTATAATGATAAGACGGATACGCTGGAGCATCTGCTCAAAGCCGCAGATATCGGCCTCTATGCGGCAAAAGAGGCAGGTCGTAATCAGGTGAAAGTACAGCTTTCCCCGGAATCAGGGGGGGATAAATAATCGCCTGCCACTTCCCTGGTCTTCTGTTGCCAGTTAGACGCAAAAATCCCCGGAAATAATTTTTACTTCCGGGGATTTCTTTATTCTTTAATCAAATCCGAATTCGATGGTGAAGTTGCCGAAGTCGGTTGTAAACGGAATAGCCATAACCGGACCTGAGGTTACGTGGGCGATGGTGTGGTTGTCACCCATGATGACGGTGGGAGTGGAGCCCTGAAGTTTGTATCCCATTTCGGTAAGCCCGGCTCTTGCCTGTCCGGAAACCATGTTGGTTATCTCACCCACAGCATCCTTGACGTCCTGAACGATGTCCTGAATATCATCGCCGAGCATGTTTCTTACGATCTGTGCCGCGCATGCTTTTTCAAATGTAATTGAAACGCTGCCGTTTACTGATCCTGTAAATCCGACGATGCCTGTGACGTCCCCGCTGGCGACATTACCTTTTTTTACAAACGGCTTTCCCGCACTCGGCGTAATCATGGCCATCATTGTCAGGATGTCCGAGGTTGCCTTGATAAAAGGTTTGGCCAATTCTACATTCATTATAAAAGCTCCTTAAAAAAGTTGGCATATATAAATACGGCAGGCCGAAATATCCCCGTGTGTGCCTCCCAAAATGGAGTTCGGCCTTTGCCTGAATTATCCGTCATACGTTGCGCTTTCAGAATCCTAGCAGAAAAAAAGATCATGAACAATTTTTTTAAGGAGTAGTTTCGATATTTTGACTTATTTTTTTGATTGTTTCATTTCACCGGATTTGACCGTGGTGATAAATTTTCGTATTTGAATAGGATTCTTTGTGAATGATATTTTTCAAGCGGTGGTTTTTACGCGCCGATAGCTTCAGCTAAATAAAAAAAGTTTTAAGGATAAAGATACATGTCAGATAATACCGAGTCCAATGTAGGTAAAAATTTTATTACTGCGATTATTGATAAGGATAATGAAACCGGAAAATATGAAGGAAGGGTCGCAACCCGTTTTCCTCCCGAGCCCAACGGTTACCTGCATATCGGCCATGCTAAATCCATTTGCCTGAACTTCGGTCTTGCCGGGGACTACAACGGTACCTGCAATCTGCGTTTTGACGATACCAACCCGGTCAAGGAAGATACTGAATATGTGGAGTCCATTGAAAAGGATGTCCGCTGGCTTGGTTTCGACTGGGAAGACAGGCTGCATTATTCCTCAGATTATTTCGATCAGCTTTACGCTTTTGCCGTGCAGCTGATTAAAGAGGGAAAGGCATATGTGGACAGCCTCAGTGCTGAAGAAATCCGTGAATACCGAGGCTCTCTCAAAGAGCCGGGTAAGAACAGTCCTTACCGTGACCGTTCCGTAGAAGAGAACCTTGATCTTTTTGAGCGTATGAAAAACGGTGAATTCGCGGACGGCGAACATGTTCTGCGTGCCAAGATCGATATGGCTGCCGCCAACGTGATCCTGCGTGATCCTACCCTCTACAGGATCAGAAAGGCCCACCACCACCGCACCGGTGATAAGTGGTGCATCTATCCCATGTACGATTTCACCCATTGTATTTCCGATTCACTGGAGAAGATCACCCATTCCATCTGCACCCTTGAATTTGAAAACAACCGTGCTCTTTACGACTGGACCCTTGAAAGTCTCGGAGTCTACCGTCCGCAGCAGATTGAATTTGCGAGACTCAACCTCAGTTATACTGTGATGAGTAAACGCCGCTTGATCCAGCTGGTGGAAGAAGGACACGTATCCGGGTGGGATGATCCGCGCATGCCTACTATTTCCGGTATGCGCCGCCGCGGTTATTCCCCGGCTTCCATCCGTAATTTCTGTGAACGCATCGGGGTGGCCAAGGCAGCCAATATGGTTGATTTCGCGCTTCTTGAGTTTTCCGTGCGTGAAGACCTCAACGCCCACTCCAACCGGGTCATGGGTGTGGTTAATCCTATCAAGCTGGTCATCGACAATTATCCTGAAGATCAGGTTGAGGAATTCGAAGTCCAGAACAACCCTGAAGATGAGTCTGCCGGCAGCCGCAAGGTGCCTTTCTCCAAGACTCTCTACATTGAGCGTGACGACTTCATGGAAGATGCGCCTAAGAAATTTTTCAGGCTTTCTGTCGGTCGCGAGGTGCGTCTGCGTGCAGCCTATTATGTGACCTGTACCGATGTGATCAAGGATGAAAACGGCGAAGTTGTCGAACTGCGCTGTACCTATGATCCCGCCACACGCGGCGGCTGGTCCGACGACGGCCGCAAGGTCAAGGGCACTATTCACTGGGTTTCCGTGGATCATGCGGTTGAAGCCGAGGTCCGGCTCTACGACCATCTTTTCACCAAAGAGAATCCCATGGACAGCAAAGACGGATCTGATTTTAAGGATCATATCAATCCAGATTCACTCGAAGTCCGCACCTGTTATGTGGAGCGTTCCCTTAAAGGTGTTGAGCCCGGTTTCCGCTGTCAGTTTGAAAGGATCGGTTATTTCTGCGCCGACCCTGATTCCACTCCGGAAAAGCCGGTTTTCAACAGAACTGTTACTTTGCGCGACACATGGAAGAAAATTGCCAAGAACCAGAAAAAGTAATACCGTGCCCTTGCGGGTGTGGGTGATTTTTAATGCGGGGTCCTTAGGGGTCCCGCATTCTTTTTTTGGATAAGGGCAACAGTGTTCCGGCGTAATAATGGGGATGAAAGATTTTGCAGTTAGTGTTATTTATTAATCAGTTGATAATACGAAGTCATCTTGAAGTTGTTTTGAATACATCCAGTTATGAACCGGAGGTTGCAGGATGAGTGCTGAAATTGAAAGCGGTTCCAAGCTCGCTATAGCCATAGCCGGAAGGAGCAATGTTGGTAAATCTTCAATAATCCGTGCTCTTTCAGGTATAGAAAGTGATCAGGTCAGCCCGGTGGCAAGTGAGGATGAAATGTATCCTCTGACCCGGGCGGAAATTCATCCGCTGGGCCCGGTAACCATATACGATACCGACGCCCATGTTCCCGGTGACGATAGGACGCAGGCCATTAAAGACGGACTGTACAGCGTTGATGTGGCGGTTATTGTTACTGATGAGTCCGGTATTCTCGATGAAGAACGTGAGTTGACCACGCTGCTGCGTGATCGCGGCATCCCGTGCGTAATGGTTTTCAACAAGGCGGATATCAGACGACCCAGCCTTGCGGATATGGAATTCTGCGGTTCGCGCGGAGTTCGTTTTGTGGCTACCTCCACAGTGGACGGGCGCGGTATTGATCGGCTCAAGAAATCCATTATGGCCCTCGCTCCGGAAGAAAACATGCTTGATCCGGTGCTGGCCCGTGACCTCATGGGCAGGGGGGATTTCGTGGTCTGCGTGGTTTCGGAGGACCCGGTTTCACCCAAGGGCAGGCTGGGGCTTCCCAAGTCACAGGTCTTGCGGGAAATCCTCGATGCCGGGGGAATTGCGGTTATCGTCAAAGAGGGCGAGCTTTACCAGACCATTTCCGGGCACAAGCGTCGTCCGGCTCTTGTTATCGCCGATTCCGAGCCGATCAAGAAGGTGATGGACATCATTCCGCGTGATGTTTCCCTGACCACTTTTCCCATTCTTTTCGCCCGTCATAAGGGTAACCTTGAGCAGCTTGTGCAGGGCGCAAATGCCATTGACCATTTGCAGGACGGGGATAAGGTACTGATCGTTGAAGCCTGCCCCCACCATCCCAAGGCCGAGGATCTCGGCAAGGAAATGATTCCTGCGCGCATAGCCGGATATACCGACCGCAATATTATTTTTGAATCCAAGACCGGGTGCGGTCTGCCTATCGATCTTTCCGAATACCAGCTGGTGGTCCATTGCGGGGCCTGCATGCAGGAGCGGGCGGATATGCTTCGCCGGATCAGGGATTGCGATCGGCAGCAGGTGCCCATCACCAACTACGGTCTGGCCGTGGCCAAGGTGGACGGAACCCTGCAGCGTCTGATCGAACCTTTTTTCAAGAATGAGATTGAAGAGCGCAAGGAACTGACCGGGAAGATCAACGTATTCCGGGGCAGCAACTCGCAGGCCATGCATCTGGTTGTTCCGGCTGAGATTCATCCTGAAAAAGCGGTACCGTTCAACCTCATGTATCTTTTCGGGGATATTGAGGTTACCAAGCAGCATATAGGTTTTTCTTCCTTGCCTTTCGCTCGCGGAGGGCAGCAGAAGATCAGGAAGTTTGTGGAAGAACACGGCTACTGCTTTTACAAATGGCCCGGACGGGTTCTGGGGGCCGATCTTGGCGGCCTTCTTGATCCGGATGAAAATAATGAATCGTAACCAACAGGTTTACTTATGATTTCTGCAGGAAGTTTTCGCAGGTTGCTGACGCTGCTGTTTTTATTTTGTTTTGCTTTCGGGGTGACAACCGTTTGTGACGCAAAACAGGTAAAAGTCGGCTTTGTTCATTCCGGCGAAACCATAAACGACAGCTCTTTCAATGAGATGGCCGTAGCCGGGCTGCGCAGATTGCAGAAAGAACAGCAAGTTCAGATATTGCCCCGCAGAGGCGGATTTACTACGGAAAGAACTCTGGAGGCCGTTAGCTCCCTTCTCTCCGAGGAGGTCAGGATTATGGTCATCAACGGTGCGCCTATCGGTAATCGTTTTGGGGAGGTTGCTCTTGACCATCCCGAAGTTATTTTTATTCTGACTGATTCCAGAATTGAGGGGTATCCCAATATTATTTCCATTGACTATGCTCAAGGGATGGGGTCATGTCTGGTCGGTGCTCTCTGTGCATGGCAGACCAAAACCGGCAGGGTCGGTTTTATAGGCGGCAACGAGTTGCCCGTGATCAAGGAGTTTTTAAAAGGTTTTCGCGAGGGTGTTAAATATTCCGGCAGGGATGTTGAAGTTGATGTGCAGTACGTGCGAAAAGGAAATGCTGAAAAGGGATTCGAAGACCCGCAGCAGGCCAACATACTTGCCTCCCGCATGTACGGGGCCGGGGTTGATATAATTTTTGCAGTAGCCGGATTGTCCGGCAACGGGGTTATCCAGGCCGCGCGTAACTCCGGAAATCTGGCTGTCGGCGTGGATTCGGATCAGGACCATATGGCCAAGGGCTCGGTTCTGACCAGTATGATGAAAAGGCTTGATATTGCTGTATACAAAGAGGTTCTTGCTGTTCTGAACGGGACCCATGTTCCGGGGCGCAGGGTTTATGACCTGTCCAATGAAGGCGTATGCTTAACCGAAATGAAGTATAGTAAGCACCTGATTGCCCCCGATGTGCTGGAGAAGCTCCATGAGCTGAAAGCAAAACTTGTTTCAGGAAAAGTAAAGTTGAACCCTTCAGCTGAATAAATTGGGATGTTTTGCAGATGGTGAATTCTTTCAGAATCGGGCGCAAAATCACTTTGGGACTTGTTGCCATACTGACGGTTGTTCTGTTGCCGTTAGGCTATGTTTTAAATGAGTTTTATCAGTCCGATATTCAGGATGCAATTGAATCAAAAGGGAGCACGGTTGCATCGCTGGTGGCTTTCTCAAGCAGTGACGCTATTTTGAATTTTCAGAATCACAGGCTTGAGGAATTGGCCGAAAATGCCTGTCTCGATAAAGGGATAATCTCCTGTGCCGTGTTCAGCCAGTCCGGTGTGTTGCTCAGCGAGTTTAAAAAAACGATGCAGGAAGACGAACATGCTGTTTTTTATATTGAACGGCGAATCCTGAAGGACGGGGAGTATCTGGGCTTTGTGCGGGTCGGAATTCTGGAAGGCCATTTTGCAGCCAGTCCCCAGTTTGTTCTGGCTTTTCTTTTGTCTTTGCTTTTCGGAACTGCACTGCTGAGCGGAATTTGCCTGCGTTTGTTTGTCGGCAGGGCTTTGGTCTCCCCTGTTGTCCGGCTCTCAAAGCTGGCCGAGCGGGCGGAGCAGGGTGAATCCGTAGTTTTTGAAGAGGCAGAAAGGGATGATGAGATCGGGCGGCTGTCCGGTTCTCTGGAGCGTCTTTCGGCCAGATTGATCCGTATACAGACTGATCTGGAAGAAAGGGTCACCGAACGTACCGAGGCTTTAAGTCAAATAAACCGCAAGCTGACTGATGAAGTTGAAATCCGCCGCAAAGCTGAGAAAGATTTGAGTACGGCTTTGGAAGAGCTGTCCTTCACTGTGCGTGAGCTTGAAAAATCCAAAGACAAGGCCGAAACCGCCAGCAGATTCAAAAGTCAGTTCCTGGCTATGATCAGCCATGAAATCAGAACCCCCATGAATGCCATTCTCGGCATGGGTGACCTGCTGCTGGAGACTGAACTTGATCCCGAGCAGATGGGATATGTAGAAATTTTCCGGGGTTCCGGTGAATTGTTGCTCAAAATAATCAACGATATTCTTGATTTTGTGCAGATTGAATCCGGACATATTGAACTTGTTCCGGTTCCCTTTGATCCTTCCCGCGATGTGCAGAGCGTCTGCAAAAGTGTGGCCCACTCCGCCCATGCCCGCGATATTGAAGTTATTTGCGATGTCGATCAGGGTATTCCGGCACAGGTTGTGGGCGATCCGGTGCGTGTGCGCCAGATTCTGCTGAATATTGTTTCCAATGCTGTAAAATTTACCTCCAGCGGAGAGGTTGAAGTTCGGCTGAGCATAGAAGATACCGGTGATGATTTTGAACGTCTGCTCTATACGGTCCGGGATACCGGGATCGGTATACCCGAAGGGCGCAGGGAATCCATTTTCGACAGCTTTGTTCAGGCTGACGGCTCCACTTCCCGTGAATACGGCGGTGTGGGACTCGGACTTGCCGCTGCTTCCCGGCTGGCTGCGCTGATGGACGGGGATATCCGTTTTGAAAGCGAAAGCGGCAAGGGCAGTATCTTTTATTTTTCCATTCCATTTAAAAAATCCGTGTATGAACCGGTGCGCAGTGTGGCGGATTTTTCCGGAACACGAGTTCTGCTGGTGGATGACAACTACACTGTACGCGAGGTGCTTGCCCGCAGAATGCAATCATTCGGTATAGATGCGGTTATGGCTGCGGACGGTGATGAAGGTCTCGGTTATCTTGAGGCCGCGCAGGAGCACGGCAACGGCTATGACTTGTTGCTGGTGGACAGCGACATGCCCGCCATATCGGGGGTTGACTTCCTTTCCAAAGCACAGCAGAAGAAGTTGCTTCCCGGACGGGTGGCAATGATGTTTTCCGCCGGGTGTACTGAAGAGGATCGACAGAATGCGCGAATGGTCGGGGCGGATTATACTTTGATCAAGCCTGTTTTTGATGCGGACCTGATCCGTTGTCTGGCTTCGGTGGGTGATTCCGGCAAGAATAAGGTCAAAGCCGGTGCGGGAATGAATATCCTGCTGGTGGAAGACAATGAAAACCACCGCAAGATTCTGGAACTCTTTATCCTTGATACCGGGGCGGAGATAACTGTCGCAGTGGACGGATTGCAGGCGGTGCAGCTTTTCAGCGACAACAGGTATGATCTTGTGTTCATGGATCTGGAACTTCCGGTCATGGACGGATTGGCTGCAGTGAAAAGAATGCGCGAATTCGAGCTGGAAAGTGAGCGGACCAAGTCTGTGATTTTAGCCCTTGCGGCCCGGGCCTACAGCTCAAACAGACAGGAATCCGCACGAGCAGGATGTGACGGTTTCATATCCAAGCCGGTTAAATGGGATACCATAAGGTCTACTGTTTCGGCTGTTGCGGGAAGATCCGGGCTTCCGGAAGATATTACTATTTTGGAGTAAAAGATGGTTTCTGAAGAAAATTCAGGACAGGAATTGTTCGTCATAAATGACGATCTCAGGGAGTTGATTCCCCATTTTGTAATGCACCAGTTCGAAGAACTGCAGCAGATGGAAACCAGCCTTGAGGCCGGAAACCTGAAGGAAGTCGGCCGTCTGGGACATAGCCTGAAAGGGGCTGCGGCCAATTTTTGTCTTGATCCGCTTTCCCGGCTGGGCATGACCATACAGGATGTCTCCAAGCTGGGCATGGAAGAAGCTTTGCTGCCGTTGGTCAAGAAATACCGTTTCTATCTTGATGAGTTGAAAGTTCAGGTCAGCTGATTTTTTACTTCCAGACCGCACGCTGTCGCCGCCGCCACCATTGTTCTGAACCAGCCCGCATTACTCGCTACGTATACCTTTTTCTTTCTGCCGCAGAATTTTGCTTTGTGTCCTGCATTTCCTTTGAACGGATATATTTTTTCCCCGTACTCATAAAAAAGTTGCGCAATTTTCTGCAGCGGTCCGACCAGATTGTACCCACTATCCATTCCATAGAGCGGGGAAAGCCCGAGGCTTAATGTTTTTTTGCCTTCTGAGCGGAATTTATCCATGGCCTGCAGCAGGGTGAAGGGGGAAGTCCCGTTTACCGCCCCGGAGCAGATGCGGTCGAAATTATGATAGTAACCGATAGTTCTGCCATTGTCGTACATAGGGTCAAATCCTGAAAAACCGAGCAGTTCATCGCCCTGTCTGGCCCAGAAAAAGCGGACACCGTCTTCATCGGTTTTGGGCATGGGCCGGGTCAGGAAAGACAGCTCCTTGCCTCCTTTGCCTTTCAGCCAGTCATGGCAAATTTCTTCCACTTCCCTGCAGTTTGTTTCCGAAAGCAGGCTTTCCTCAACTACGACACCTGAATTTAATGCCTTGTTCCGCCAGCGGCGCAGAGAATTTTTGTGTTTGCCGTCCAGATTAAAGCTCTGAATATCCAGTTCACTTTCCACTCCGATCTGGTAAACAGAGTATCCTTGCTCATGCAGCTTTGCAGCCAATGGTTCCCCTATCTGGACAAGGGTCAATTTGCCTAAATGGCGTTCAAGTCTTTTGATGAGGGACACCTGCAGCTCCGGCGGGGCAACCGGTTCAGAAAGGATTACGGCGTGTTTTCCCATGAACAATGGATTTATTTCCAGCCATGAGATGTAACCCACTGATTCCAGCAGCGCATGTTTCAGGCCCGGTTGAGTGGTTGAGTAAGACATGCACCTGTTGCCGTATATTTTTAAATAGGGCAGCAACGCCGGGGCGGCCAGCGGATCATCACTTAAGAGAAAACGAAATTGTGCAGTTCTGTTCAAGTTCATAAGTCTATGTAAAGCTAAAAGTTTTAGCCTATTATATATCAAAAATGGATTCATGTTCAAGTGGAAGCATGCACTCGCTTGCGGGAGGGGCAATTATGAACTACAGCAGGGCTAGGTTTGCAAGTCTTTTTCGCAGGAGTGATGATGGTTGGTCCTTTATGCAGCTTTATTGAACGGCATTTTCTTTTACTGGCAGTATTTTTGAGCTTTGCCGCTTTTCTTGAACCGTCACTTTTTATATGGATGAAGCCCCATATTGCTCTCAGTCTGGGGATTATCATGTTCGGTATGGGGTTGACCCTTGAGTTCAGTGACTTTGCAGCTGCAATAAGGAATTTTAGGGCCGTGGGGCTTGGCGTTCTGCTGCAGTATACGGTCATGCCGGTTCTGGCGGTGGGGCTGTCCGCATTGTTCGGCCTGCCGCAGGAAGCCCTGATCGGTATGGTGGTGGTCGGGGCCTGCCCCGGCGGAACGGCTTCAAATGTCATTGCGCATCTGGCAAGGGCTAATGTGGCCCTCTCGGTGACCATGACCCTTGTTTCCACCTGCCTTGCCCCGGTTCTGACCCCGTTGATCATTTATCTTGTTCTTAACCAGCAGATAGAAATACCATTTCTGCCCATGGTTAAGTCCGTATTCTGGATTGTGATTTTTCCGCTGGTGGACGGTCTGGTACTGCGCAGGCTGCTCAAGCAAAGGCTGGATCCGCTGCTGCACATTTTTCCTTCTATCTCAATTGTGGTAATTGCCATGCTCATAGCATGTATTATCGGTCTGAACCGGGATATGCTGGCTTCTTTTCCGTTGCTGATTTTTGCCGCCGTAGCCCTGCACAATCTCGGCGGCCTGGGTGCCGGATACGGAGCAGGCAGATTGTCCGGATTCAGTCATCGCGACAGCCTGACCCTTGCAATTGAGGTGGGCATGCAGAATTCCGGTCTGGGTGTGGCCCTTGCGACCAAATATTTTGGAATAGCGAGTGCGTTGCCGGGTGCTTTGTTCAGCCTCTGGCACAATATTTCGGGGATATTGCTCGCCAACCGTAACCGAGTAATTTCTTCAGGAGAGAGTAATGAAGAAAAGTCTTGATGAAGTCATTGATTCCATTCTGGCCAATGTTTATCCCCTGTTTGAAGAGCACCCGGAGCTTAAAAAACTGCTGCGGGACATGAGTCTCGCTGTCTGTGCAGATTCCGGTTCCATCAGTCCGGAGCAGGAATTATTTCCGTCACTGCTGGCCCAAAAGGGAATCGGGTTGTTCGAGGCCAACTTCAACGCCATTCTGGGGCAGGTGCAATCCCTTGATCCCGCTTTCAAGATTGCCTGCGGTGCCGGATGCTCTTACTGTTGCTCCTCGCATATCACCGTGACCCCGCAGGAAGGGTTTCACATCGGTCTGCATCTGGCTGCAACCCGCAGTGCCGACGAATTCACCGAGCTTGCCGAGCAATGCCTTGCCATCGCAGCCGGGCTTGAATCCGCAACTCTTGAAGAATACGCAAAAAATTATTTCCAGCCCTGTCCTTTCCTGAAAGCCGACAAATGCTCCATCTACGAAGTGCGCCCGGTGCTGGCCCGGAACTGGATTTCCACGGACGTGGAAGCATGCCGCAAGAGCTTCGATTCCAAAAACAAAATATCTGTCCCCCAGAATTCATTGATCATGGTCCAGAAGGACCTGATCTATGCCGGGCAGGCCGCCTATCTTGCCGGATTCAACATAGACGGTAATATCTGTTCCTTCATGCCGCTCATGGCTCAGATCATGACCGATTTTGAAGGAACGTACGCCAAATGGCTGAGCGGTGAAAAACTGGCCGGCCAGATGTAATTTTGCCTCCGGCGGCTGGGGAAGGGGAGAAAAAACTTTGCTAACGCCCAAAGTTTTCTCTCCCCTTCCCCAGCCCCCATCCCCTCTCTTTCAAAGACGTTTTAGTTAAGCTTCGCATATAGTTTTTTAAGACGACATAACCACGAAGGCCGTAATATCTCGAAAGATATTACGGCCTTCGTTTTATTGATGAGTTATCGCGCGAAGCGGCGAAGCCCTGTTAAAAGTTTTTTTGGAGAGTCCAGAGAACCTTTTTTTCCAAAAAAAAGTTCTTTGGTCACCGAAGGGCCGCCGGAGGCATGCCTTTAAGGCAATTCAAGTTCGCCTTTGCTGATCATTTCTTCGATCTGGGCCACGTCTTTGTCGCCGCGACCGGAGAGGTTGACCACGATGATTTTGTCCTTGTCGAGCTGCGGTGCCAGCTTGAGGGCATAGGCCAGCGCGTGGGAGGACTCAAGGGCGGGGATGATGCCTTCGGTCTGGGAAAGCTTGAAGAATGCATCGGTTGCTTCCTTGTCGGAAGCGTGTTCGTACTGCGCCCGGCCGAGGTCCTTGAGATGGGAATGCTCGGGTCCTACGCTGGGATAATCAAGACCTGCGGAAATGGAATATACCGGAGCGGGTTCGCCCTGTTCGTCCTTGAGCATGTAGGAATTGAAACCGTGCATAATGCCGGGCTCTCCGAGACAGAGGGTTGCGGCATGTTCGCCCGGCTCAAGGCTGCGGCCGGAAGGCTCGACACCGACCAGCTTAACGGATTCGTCGCCGATGAAATCCGCGAACATACCGATAGCGTTGGAGCCGCCGCCCACACAGGCGATGCAGTAGTCGGGCAGACGGCCTTCGTCTTCAAGGCACTGCTGCTTGGCTTCTTTACCGATTACGGACTGGAAGTCGCGGACCATGACCGGGTAGGGGTGCGGTCCCACTGCGGAACCGAGCAGGTAGAAGGTGTTTTCAGCGTCGCCGATCCATGCGGCGAGGGCTTCGTCCACAGCTTCCTTAAGTGTCTTCTGGCCGGACTTTGCGGCAACAACGTTGGCACCCATCATGCGCATGCGGAAAACATTCAGCTTCTGGCGTTCCATATCCACTTCACCCATGACGATGGTACATTCCATGCCCATGAGTGCGCAGGTTGCGGCTGTGGCGACGCCGTGCTGTCCGGCACCGGTTTCAGCGATGATTTTTTTCTTGCCCATGCGTTTTGCCAGCAGAATCTGGCCGATGGTGTTGTTGACCTTGTGCGCGCCGAGGTGGTTGAGGTCCTCACGCTTGAGGTAGATTTTTGCACCGCCCAGTTCTTCTGTGAGGTTGGCGCAGAGATAGAGAGGGGTGGGGCGGCCGGAATATTTTGCGAGGTAGTACTGGAATTCTTTGATGAATTCGGGATCTTTCCTGAATTTTTCGTAAGTTTCCGCCAGCTCATTCAGGATAGGAAGAAGCTGTTCGGGAACGTACTGTCCGCCGTATTCACCAAAAAAGCCGTCTGCATTGATAGTTGCGTTGTCAGTCATTTTTTCTCTCCTGAAATCTTTTTTGCGACAGTGCTGTGCAGGCATAAAAAAACCGCGATCAGTTTTCACTGTCGCGGTTCTATAATATTTTTATTTGTTACCTGTTTTTTGAACGTAACCAACCGCGACGCATTAGCTGCGCCACCACCAAAAATAAAGTGTAAAGTTGGAGTAAGAAACGTTCATAGTGAAAAAGTGTTTACCCCGCTCCTTGAATGTTGTCAATATCCATGCTTTTTCGGGGGATGCTCCTGTTAAGTTGTAGATATTTCAGAATATAGTGCTTTTGCTCGTGTGAAAAATGGGCTATGTAGGAAATAATGGAAGTTGAATTTAAAGTTGTTTCGGGGAAAATGAATATAGAAAAGCTCAGTTATAGCTGACAGTTATTAAGAGAGGTGAATATGGAATTTTTTCTGGATACTGCAAACCTTGATGAGATCAGAAAGGCGAAAGCACAGGGGCTGATGGACGGGGTGACCACCAACCCGACCCTGCTCTCCCGCGAGGGCGGTGACTGGCGCAAGCAGGCCGAGGCAATTTGCGCCGAAGTGGAGGGCCCGGTCAGTCTGGAAGTTGTCGGTGAAACTGCTGATGAAATGGTCAGCATGGCCGATGAACTGGCTTCTTTCGGTGATAACGTGGTCATCAAGGTCCCCATGACTACCGAAGGACTGGTGGCAACCGAGAGATTGTACCGCAAGGGTGTAAAGACCAACGTGACCCTTGTTTTTTCACCTTTGCAGGCCCTGCTGGCCGCCAAGGCGGGAGCAACCTACGTAAGTCCGTTTGTGGGCCGTCTGGACGGAATATCACAGGACGGTATGGAACTGATCGAGCAGATCCGCACCATCTTTGATAATTATGATTTCCCCACCAAGGTGCTGGTGGCTTCCATTCGTCATCCCATGCACGTGCTGGATTCCGCGCTTATCGGTGCGGATGTGGCAACCATCCCGTACAGCGTAATCAGCCAGCTTGCCGCCCATCCCCTTACCGACAAGGGGCTGGCCTCTTTTGATGCGGATTGGGCAAAGCTGACCAAGTAAGTCTTTGCCGCATTGTTTGGATTTTGACCCCGGTTCTCCGTGTGGAGGGACCGGGGTTTTTATGTGCTTGATTATTGTAAATATTATCGCATTTCTTGACCATGCATTAATGTTTCTATAGTGTGCGGTATCGGTATTATTGCTGATATTCAAATTCATGTCGGGGAAGTTAAATTTGATGTTGAAAAAGCTGCTCACTGCTGTTCATAAGCCTCTGCTCTGCTCTGCTCTGCTTAGGTGTGACCCCTGCCGTTGCTGCGGATTATAATATCTTCGCACCGGAAAAAGCGCAGGTGTGCAAGGCCGATGCTTCCGCAAGTCCGTTCTCCCTCTCTTCCGGTTCCGGCACATATAAAATAGGCGACTCGACCTTTACCTTTTCCAGCCCCGGCGCGTTGTCCACTTCCGACAGCGGACAAAATACCCTTTTTGCCGATTCCACCGGGCGCGAAGGAACCGACACAGGAATCAACCTTTCCGACAGCAAATTTTCCTACAAGCTGGACACCAAGCGCGACGGCGCGATCTTCTCCACCGAGTACCTTTTCAACAAAGAAATTCTGGAACTGCGCGGCGCATACATGTGGCTTGGCTGGCAGGACCGCTGGGCAGGTATTGCCGACGTAACATGGTCCGATGAACTTTTGCAGGTCGCAACCTCCCACGCTTTCACGCTGGTTGATGAAACCGAGCAGGAAGGGCTTGGAGTCATGCGCTTTACGCTGGCCTATCTTGAAAAGGACGAGGAAGACAATTTCGCCATCAGCGGCAAAGAAACCATGCGCATGCCGCAATACACCGCAGCCCTGCAATATGAAAACTATGCCGAAATAGTTGAAGGCTACAACAACGAATTCAAAGGGATTTATTCCTTTTATTTTGTGGACGGCACCCGCGAGACCCTGAACAAATTTCTTACCGATACCACCTACACCTCCGCATACGTAGGCTTCGGCGGCGGTAGCCAGCATGTTGCCAAGCTCTGGGATGCTTTCGGCAATGACTGGTTCAAGCTGTCCGGTTCGCTGGGTATCGAGCACACCAGCTTTGATGAAATGGACAATGTGGAGCTTTCCGCAAAAGACGTTACCAGTCTGGCAACCGAAGTCGGGGCCACGGTAAACGTGCTGGAATGGCTGCAACTGGACGGCGGCTGGAAATGGTCCGACACACAGGCCGTTTACCGAGGCGCGGTGAACACCGACGCAGGTCCGGCGGTTATTTCATTTGAAGCGCAGAAGGTTGATTACCGCTACGCCGGATATGATGAACGTTTCGGCCTTTCCCTTGAATTTCCTGTCTGGGACATGAGTGCGCTGCTTGCAGGCGACTTTGCAAAGGCTTTCAATTGTGAAGGTAAAAGGCTCAACCATAGCGACGACCTCATACTTTTTACGCACAACACCAACCCCGTGACCTTCAAGCGTGCCATTCAGGACGCGAAACACATTGAAGGAACAGCCGATAAAATCATCAAGGTGCTGCGCACTAAAGAATTGCGGGCAACCCAGATCACCCGCGCTGAATTGCAGAACATAGGTCTTTCCATTGACGCTAATGGCGACATAATTTTCCCCGCCGCCACGGTATGGTCAAGCGTAAGCCTGCCTCTCGGCTCCACCAAAATCAACGAGCGTGATTTCGCCCCCTACGCAGGGCAGAATGTGGCTGTCTCCACCGCAACTGCCGTCTATATCATCAGGACCACAAAAGGCTCCCTGCTCATGCAGTCTGAAATGGCAAGCAAAACAGGTCTCACTACTGCTCAGAGAATTGATATTCAGAATGATATTGATTCAGTGCTTTCGAAAAGCACTGTTGCTGCTATGGAAGCGGAGATGGATAGTATTGCTAATCCTGCAATTGTTGTGAGTAGTATTGTTGCGAATGACACTTCACGAGTAGGAGACGGAGATATAAACAATTATGAATTTACAATTAATGGATCAAACTTTAGCGGCAAAACTGATGCTCTAATATTAGATGGTATTTCCCTCTCATGGCTTATTGACAATAAAGTCGTGACAAATCAAGCAGCGTTGGAAGCTAAAACAGAATTTGTAGTTGCTTCCAATACGGGGAATGCCGTAACAATTCGTATTCCGACAATAACCATTGGTGGACCGCTAGGAGCTGACCAAGTTCAAATTTCAGACGGGGGAAAAGTGATACTTTCTTAATTAGAAAGAACTAATTTAACTAAAACCTGCAACAGCTACATATTTAATTCAAAAAACATTAGTGCAGGTTGAAACACAAAAATAAAATTGCAATGCCATTGCATTACCACAAAATAATGCTACAATTTTTTTGAGGCCAACCGGGAAACTTTAGGGGTACCGGCGGGCCTTTTTGTTTTTGCGATTACAATCCCCAAAAAGATTCCTTGTGCCAGTCTACGGGAAACCCTGCTTCCTGTATCGGCAAAGGACATGTCTCTATATGCTGATAAAGCATATCCGCCCAGTGACTATGCCGCACAATACTTTTCAAAACATCATGAATAGCAATAGCCTGCATGTAATACGTATTGCCGTTTCCGGGAGTCACCCCGGCAACACTGCGCAAGCGTCTGATCTGCGCCGGTTTAATTGTAAATTTCAAATTCCAGAGTCTGGCATAATGAGCGCAGCAATTCCGGGTGTAAGCCAGTGACTTAATCCATGAAGCAAGGTCGTGTTGGCTAAGATTCAACTGCTTGGCTATTTTCTTGCGCAACGAGTTGTCGGCAATTCCTTTATAAATGTATTCCCATTTGCCAAAAGAAAGACATTCGGAAACCGTCCACATGGGCGGAAGATCAGGGCTGCTGTATGTATTGAAATAATGACCGCAGGATTTTGTACGCTTTCTGGAATCATAAAATCCAGTCGCCTGCTTAACGTCTTCTATAAGGCGAGCGTGATCATAAGAGGATTTAAAGACGCCCCTGTCCATATACCAGTGAGAGCCGAAAGCCTCACACATGGTGTGCACAATACAGGCCCGGATCGCTACCTCTACCCGCTCAAGCCCGTCCATTGTTATCTGTCGCAAATGTCGATCAAAAATATACAGTTTGAGAACATCATCAAAAGACGTACCGGGCAAAAATTCCTTTTTGCCGCTCTGCTGGTAGGGTGTAAAATATTGTGAAAGTCTATGGAAGGAAATGAAATTTAAATACCGCTCCGCTCTGGCGCGGTCATTAATGGAGAGACCCAGATTTTTAAGATGTTCAATCTGGTCAGCACTGTTTAAGTATAGGTCTTGATAAACAAGCATAAAATAACCCGCCCTGGTACGCATTGGATCACAAGGAACCAACTAGGCGTGGCGGGTATTGCTCAATTTTAGACTGCCTCAACAGCTGGAGTCGTAAATATATCAGATGCAGCAACTCGTCAACAGGCAGTTGGTCAACATTCTTTACAAGTAAATTATAGCCGCTCAAGCACGATTGTCAAATACAAGAATCCTATAGCATGTTGAGGATTGGAATTTTCCAAAATATTCCTGTAGACTGCGCACATGCACAAACGCCCGATACTTGTTCTCCAGATGCAGCGCATGGGGGATCTGATCCTCTCCTTTCCGCTTTTTCTCTGGCTGGAAAGAGCTTATCCCGGTCATCCCATCTGGGTGGTGGCTGAGGAGAAGTTTTTTCGTCCGCTCATGCCGGTCAGCCTGAAGGTGTATTATCTGCCGTGGGAAAGGCTGGATGAGCTGAGTAAGAGGAAGTACGAGCTGATTATCAATCTGAGTATCCGTGATCAGGCCGCATCTCTTGCCGGGGAGCTGAAGGCGGAAGCCAAGCTCGGCCCGGTGGCGGGGAGTGACGGAACTACCCATATTCTCGGAAACTGGCAGCTTTACCGGGCCAGTGTGGTGGAAAATAACCGCCATAATCTTTTTCACTGGGCGGATTTGAATGCGCTGGATTGCATTCCTTTGAGTGAAATTGCATCCACTAGATGGCCTCAGCCGCGGACTTTGTCCCATGAGTCCAACCGCATCGGACTTTTTCTTGGAGCCAGCGAGGAAGCCAAGCGTCCCTCAGTCCGATTCTGGGCGGATTTGTGCGCGGAGCTGTTGAAACGGGGCTTGCGTCCTGTGCTTTTCGGCGGTCCCATGGAGCAGGGGATGGGGCAGGAAGTTGCCCGGCTGTTTAAAGGCCCGGTGTTGGATATGTCCGGCAAACTAAATCTCGGTGAATTGATAGCTGTGGGCCAGTCTTTGCAGCTGTTCATTACCCCGGATACCGGCCCTATGCATCTTGCCGCATGGTCCGGGCTTAAGGTGCTCAACCTTTCCATGGGTAATGTTAATCCGTGGGAAACCGGACCGTACCAGAATGACCATTATGTGCTCCGTTCCACCATGAGTTGTGCGTTGGGCTGCTGGACCTGTTCGCGTGATAAACTGCATTGCCATACCCCTTTTACCCCTTCGCGCATTGCCGTTGCCGCCAAGAGAATGATTATTGAAGACCGTGACGCGCTGAGCAAAATGAATATGCCGGGCTTGCGTCTGTCTTTTTCAGCCAGAAATCGCAACGGGCTTTATCATTTGAAGCAGCTGAACGGCAGCAGGGCGCAGGCCGGAGATCTTTTAGGCCGTTTCTGGCAGCAGTATTTCGGGGCGATTTTCGGACTTTGGGGTATTGACGGAGCAGAAATGCTTTGGAAAGAGTTTGCCCGGCAGAATCCGATTCTTGCTACTAAAATGGCCGGCCATCTGCCGCGTCTGGGTAAGGAGTTCAGCCGGGGCTTGTCCCGCAGTATCCCACTTGAAGATTCCTTTTGGAATGCATGTCCTGTTGTTTTGAGACAATTTAGCGGATTTATACATCTTTTTTTGCAGAATTACGGCTACAGCCGCCATGCCTGGATTCAGGCTCTTTCCCATTACGAACAGCTGGCTTCCATCATCATTAAAAATTAAGCCAAGCTGAACTTTTTGCCTGATTAGGAATAAAGTTCCACATCTTGAACGCCTTCTTTTGGTTTTAATGTCCTGAAATAGTTGGTTTTCGTTTTTGGCACGCCTCGTGAATATAAGAATGTCGAGGAGTCAGAAAATGAAAATACTTCCACATCTCGAACAAAGTAATCAGGATTTGAGCAACCTTCTGGATAGAACTTCACTGTCAGAGGGGTCTTTCCGCTCATCAATGTTTGACAGCTTTCTTTATTCCAGCCAGTCCGATGTTGAATCGACATTTCAGCAGGCTCAGGACTTCGTGAATGATTCACAGTCTGTGTACGAAGAGACTTCTGCATACACAGAGTCTGAACGCGCTGTCGACTATATTGATGAAGCAGCGGAAAATGTGGCCATGCAGTCTGTGGAGGAACAGCCGCAGGACCTGACTGTAAGCCGCGAGGACTGGAATGAAATCAAGGAAGAGCTTGAAGAGTACGGCCTTGATAAAAAGGACATTGCTGAACTTGAAGAGAAGGTGATGAGTGAAAACGGCATTACCTACGGTCAGCTTGTGTCCGAACTTTCCGGCATGATGAAGGGATTGAAGGGAATCACGCTCAGTCCGGTTCAGGAGCAGAATCTGAATTCAATTTTCTCCCAGCTGGGATTCAGTCCTGATGAATCGAAAGGTCTTCTGGCTTCAATCCGTCAGGGCAAGCTCGGCGATGTGGTTGAAAAGATGCAGGCCAAGCTTGCAACCATGTCTGATGCCGACAAGCTCCAGCTTTCCAAAGATGAAACAAAGACCCTTACCGATCTGTTGAAGCTTAACGGTGATGCGGCCAAAAAGGTCTCCGATCTGTTGACCTCCGACGGCGCGACTGTAGCTGACCTGAAGAAGGGGTTTTCTGTTCTCAAAACCGCATTGGCCCAGCAGCAGAACGCGCAGGACGCCAAGGACCTGAAGCTGGTCAAGAGTGTGGCCGACTCCCTGCATTCCGCCATGGAAAAAGCTTCCGACCAGTCTCCCAGCGTTGTGCGTATGGCTTCTGCTGATGCTATCAGCGACTCCATGGGCGTGACCAAGGAGATCGGCGAGAGCACTAAGCAGGACGCCCAGAACGGGGCGGAAAATTCCGCACAGAAGGACGGCAATCCTTCGAAGAACGGTGCGGACCTCAAGGGCGATTCCAATTCCGCCAGGCAGCAGGCCGGGCAGAGTGATGATAAAAATTCCAACCGTCATTGGCTGGAACAGCTGCTTTCCGATTCCGATGATCAGGACAGCTGGAATAATTTCTTCGGCAAGCTTACCGACGAATCTTTTGTAAGGGGCGAGGGCAATCTCAACGGCAGTATTTTCGGTAATGGCGTCGGCACCCTGCAGAATGCGGTTAAGTCCGCACAGGCAGGCAAGACCGATACCATGTGGGAAAAAACTGCCCGTTCCAATGTTCTTGAGCAGATTCAGGAAGGAGTTTTCAAGAACCTCGGTCAGGGAACCAAGCAGCTGACATTGCAGCTCAATCCCCATGATCTCGGTACAGTTAACGTGATGCTGCAGGTCAAGAACAAGGATGTACAGGCCACAATCAGGGCTGAAAATCCCGATACAGCGAAAGTTATTGCCGAGCAGCTGGAAGTTGTGAAGCAGGCTCTGGAAGAGCAGGGTCTCAAAGTGGAAAAACTTGAGGTTCAGACCGGTATTGCAGATGGTCAGACCGACTCTTCATGGAAAAATGCAGAAGATCATAACACAGCGCAATATCAGGAAATGATGGCCGAAATGCGTAAGCGTTGGCAGACTTTAAGACAGGAAGGAACCTCTTTGGCCCAGGAAATGCAAAGTGTAGATCACAAGGCACAAATTTCCCAGAGCGGGCTTTACATAGTGACTTAACATAAGTTTAGGCCCGCTTAGTAAAAATAAAGAGGTGTAGTCATGGGATACGTAGGGTTCAGTAACATACTCGGAAGGGCGGAAGCCGATATGGCAGCCAGCAACCAGCCTGAGCATAAAAGCCAGCTTGGTCAGGATGATTTCCTGAAGCTTCTCCTTACCCAGATGCAGAATCAGGACCCGGCCAACCCCATGGAAGATAAAGAGTACATGGCGCAGATGGCACAGTTCTCCAGTCTGGAGCAGCTCACCCAGATGAATACAAACATGAAGACCATGATCAACAGCGGCACGCAGGACCAGATGGTCTCCGCAGTCGGCTTCATCGGCAAGGAAGTCAAGGCGGAAGGTTATACCGTGAGCCGTGAAGGGGATAAGGTCAGCAAGATATTCTACGGTCTGGGTGAACCCGTGGCAAACGCGTTCATTAACATTTACGACAAAAACCAGAATCTTATGCGCACAGTTCAGCTCGGCTCTAAGGCTGAAGGGACCTATGAGTTCGAATGGGACGGAAAGAACTGGGCAGGCAAAGATGTTCCGGACGGTGTTTACACTATCGCCATGGCGGCGGAAGACGCAAACGGCAGCCCGGTAATGGTTAAGACGGAAGTAAGTGGCGAAGTCTCCGGAGTTGTTTCCGAGGGTGGGCAGCAGTACCTGCACCTTAAAGACGGTCGCTACATCAACTTCCTCAACATCAAGGAAGTAGTAAGTCCGACGGAAGTTACCGATTCATCAAGTGAATCATCTGATTCAGGCGATTCTTCTTCAAGCTAAAGGGTTACGGCAATTTCCCCGTTTGAAGAATAAGGCAACATTCGCGAGTCAACAGGGCTTTAGGAGGTTCTTATGGGTTTATCAGCATCATTATTCTCAGGTATCACAGGTTTGCAGGCACATGGCGACAAAATGTCCGTGCTTGGTAACAACATCGCAAACGTAAACACAGTCGGCTTCAAAAGTGCCAAGATGCACTTTGAAGATGCAATCAGCCAGGATATGTCCACCGCCACCGGTATTGCTCAGGTCGGTCGAGGCGTACAGGTAGGGGCAATTTATGCCGACTATGCTCAGGGTTCATTTGAAACAACCTCTGAGTCCACCGACCTCGCTATCGGTGGTGACGGATTTTTCATTGTCTCCCCCAAGGGTGAAGACACTTCTTATTACACAAGGGCCGGTAACTTCCGTTTTGATAAAGACGGTTACCTCACCGACCCCCACGGTTATGTGTTGCAGGGTTGGCAGGTACAGGATGAAAGCAGTTCTCAGGTTGCCACCGGTACCAGCGTAAACACCAGTAATTCCGTACGCACAATCGGTGTTCCTACTGACATCAGATTGGAAAATTTCCAGTCCGCTCCCAAGGAAACCACCACCATCAACGTAATCACCAACCTTGATTCCAGTGAAGCGAGCCGTGTAGGTGGAGCCAACCCGTACCACGCCCTTTTTGATTCATGGGACGGTACTGACGATCCTGCTCTGGGTGATTCCCTCTACGCTTATCAGTCTACTATTAAAGTGTATGATGCCAACGGTTCCGCACATAACGTAACCACATATTTTGATCAGGTAACCCTTGAAGGTGAAGGCGGCAAGAAGGTCTGGGAATATATCGTAACCTGTGATCCGGCTGAAGACGGACGGTTGTTCGGTGACGGAACCTCTTATGCAGGAACCGAATCAGCCGGACTGCTTATGACCGGTACCATGACTTTCAACGCAGCAGGTGATCTGACCGGAATGACATCTTATACCCTTAAGAGTAACGCTGGTGCCGGCTTTCCTCCCGAAGCTGATAATAGTGGCGAGGCCAGAACTCCATCTTTTTGGAGTTTGTCTGAATTCTCTCAGGATGGTCTGCCGGTTATGACCGCAAACTTCCTTTCAAGGTCCAACGCCAGTTACACCAACGGTGCCAATGAGCCGGTAACCATTGAAATGAACTTCGGTTTGAGCAACCAGGACCTTTCCACTGCTGCCGGTGGCGTTAAAGGCTGGGGTAGTGTTCTGACTACCGATGCTGTTGCAACGCTGGATGGCCTTTCTGGTACCGATGCCAGTGGTGATTATCCTGCACTGGCGGTCAGTGGTCTCCCCAATTTCGGTGAAGCTGAAAAGAGCGCACTGTCCACAACTACTTACGATTCCGGTTCAACAACCCTGTTCCAGTCTCAGGACGGTTACACCGCAGGCTTTTTGCAGAGTACCTCTGTGAGCAGGGACGGTGTCTTGACCGGGCGTTACTCCAACGGACAGATTCAGGAGCTCTATGTCCTGACTCTCGCCTCATTCAACAATGACTGGGGTTTAAGACGTGAAGGCGGTAACCTCTTCACCGAGACAAGGGAATCCGGTGATGCCCTGACCGGGCTGCCCAACAGCGGCGGTAAAGGCTCCATCGCCTCCAACTCCCTTGAAATGTCCAACGTGGACCTTGCTGTCGAGTTTGTGAACATGATTACCACCCAGCGTGGTTTTCAGGCCAACTCAAAGGTTATCACCACCACTGATACCATGATGGGCGAGCTTATCCAGCTCAAGCGCTAAAGTGAATAAAGTATCCTGAATAGATGCTGAATATATAGGAAAACTCCTTCTACAACCTCCGCAGACGGGATTGACTCCCCCGACTGCACAGGTACCCGGGAACCCCGCATCCGAATATGCCGTTTCGGATTGCGGGGTTCCCATTTTTTGTTTGTTCTTTATTAAGAAAGCTTTTCGTTCTTTTGATATCAGTCTTGCTCTTAATATTTTTTTGACGTGCTCTTAATTCCTGCCAGCGGAATAATTTACCTCTTTTAGATAGGTGTTTGGTGATAAGTGCTTTTAAAACAGTGTGTTGCGTGTGGGTGGGACAGCTTTGCCGCTTGTTTGAAAATATAGCCGCAACGGCGGGAAAAAATTGACTCTTCAGCGCAATCTAAAGAAGTCTAGACTTTATTTATATCTTTAAGAGGCTGTAATATATGAACAAAATAAAGTTGGCACGTGCTCTGCTTAAGACTGGTTAACAAAAACGGAATTTTGTGAACTACAAGGAGGTTCAGATATGTCCTTAGTCATTAACCACAACATGATGGCAATGCACGCCTCACGAAACCTGCAGGAATCGTACGGCAACCTTGGTACTTCTACCCGTCGCCTCTCCTCAGGCTTGAGAGTCGGCACCGCAGCAGACGATGCAGCGGGGCTCGCAATTCGCGAACTCATGCGCGCTGATATTAAATCCCTTAACCAGGGTATGAGAAACGCAAACGATGCGATCTCCATGATTCAGACCGCAGACGGTGCGCTGCAGGTAATCGATGAAAAGCTCATCCGCATGAAAGAGCTTGCAACCCAGGCATCCACCGGTACCTACAACTCCGACCAGCGTCTGATCATCGACTCTGAATATCAGGCCATGGCTTCGGAAATTACCCGAATCGCAATGGCTACCGACTTCAACGGTATCCACCTGCTTAACGGTAACCTTTCCGGTCAGAACTCTGACCATAGCGGTGCAGGAGTCCATTCCACCGGCCCGCTGAAGGTTCACTTCGGAACCGGTAACGACTGCGCAGAAGACTACTATTACGTTTCAATCGGCAGCTCCACTGCTTCCTCTCTCGGTGTAGATACGTCTATCTCCACTCAGGAAATGGCGCAGCAGACTTTGGATAAGCTCCAGCAGGCAATTATTTCTAAAGATAAGATTCGTGCGAATCTCGGTGCCATGCAGAACAGGTTGGAAAATACCATTACCAACCTCTCCATTCAGGCAGAAAACGTTCAGGCTGCTGAATCCCGCATCTCCGATGTGGACGTAGCAACCGAAATGACCGAGTTCGTCCGTAACCAGATTCTCACTCAGTCCGCGGTAGCGATGCTCTCGCAGGCTAACTCACTGCCGAAGATGGCAATGCAGCTCATTGGCGGTTAACGCCGCTTGAGATAATCGGGTGAAGATTAAGGACTGTGGAGGCGATTGATCACCGCCTCCCAGTCCTTGGTTGCGTTTTGGGGTAGGAAAAAAGATAGGAAATTTTAAACAGGGTCTGTTTCGCTTTCAGCTTCAGCGAGATAGTCCAAAGCCTTGGCCGCAGCTGTCTGCTCGGCTTTTTTCAAACTGCTGCCTTCCGAATCAAATGATTTCCCGTCCGGGAGATTCAGGTTTACCATAAATATTTTTTCATGTTCCGGACCTTTGGTCCCGGTCAGCACGTAGGTGGGACGTTCTTTGAATCTTGCCTGTGTCACTTCCTGCAGTTTGCTCTTGAAATCTTTGGAGCTTTCTATCTGAAAGGTTTCAGGCCATTTATTTTCAAAAATTCTCATGATGAATTTTTGCGCTTCCGCATAGCCGCCGTCCAGAAAAACTGCTCCGATAACCGCTTCCATGGCATCGGCCAGCAGGGATGAGCGGGTGCGCCCGCCCTGTGCTTCTTCGCCTTTGCCCAGTTTAAGAAATGCGTTTATCTCCAATTCCCGGGCGATGGCTGCAAGACTTTTTTCCTTGACCAGTTTGGATCTGATCTTGGTCAGCTGGCCTTCGTGGGCGTCCTTAAACCGTTTAAACAGCTCTTCGGTCACGCAGAGTTCCAGCACCGCGTCCCCCAAAAATTCCAGCCTTTCGTTGTCTTCGATCGGTTCGGATTGTTCATTTGCCCATGAACTGTGGGTCAGTGCCGTGGCTAAATGCTTGACTTGCGAAAATCGATAGTGGATACCTTGCTGGAGGCGAGAAAAATTTTCTACCATACAACCCTGCTTGAATTTATATTATCGAATGTATTCTTACTCATGTTTAAAGGCTTTGTTTGAGCCTGAATCAATTGCCGTAATCGGAGTTTCTGCCGATCCCGGAGACAAGGCCGCTATAATCGTCGCCAACCTTCTTGCTTCTGGATATAGGGGAAAAATATTCCCCGTCAATGGGGAAGGGGCCGAAGTTCACGGTCTGGACGCTTTTTCTTCTGTTTCCGGGTTACCTCGGGGGACTGATCTGGCCCTGATCTGCCTGCCGCCTGCCCAGGCTATCAAGGCTGTTGATGAACTTTCGAACATCCCGGTCCGGGCTGCTGTTGTCACCAGCGGCGGTTACGGTGAAACCGGACGCGAAGGTTACCGTCTGGAAAAGCAATTGGCAAGGACTGCCAAGAATCATGACATGATTATTCTCGGCCCCAATTGCATGGGCTTGATGAATTCGTCCCTGTCCATGAATGCCAGCCTTGATCCTGACTTCACCCTTAAGGGTAACATAGCTTTTCTTTCTCAGTCCGGGGCCATGTGCAGTACCGCACTTGACTGGGCCAATAGTGAAGGGGTCGGTTTTTCCAAGTTTATCAGCCTCGGTAATAAGGCCGTGCTGGGCGAAGCCACCATGTTCAACTATCTTGCCGGGGACGATGATACAAAGGTGATTGTCGGCTATTGCGAGACCCTCAAAGACGGTCAGGATTTTCTGCGTACAGCTTACGACACCACCTTCAAGAAGCCGCTTATCCTGCTGCGGGCCGGGGAAACCCCGTCCGGTGCCCGTGCGGCTTCCGCCCATGCCGGGGCTTTGACCGGGGCAACCTCCGCCTACAACGCCGCTTTCCGTCAGACCGGAGTCCTGCAGGCTGTTGATATTGAGGATATGTTCAACCTTGCCCATGCATTTTCCTGTCAGCCGTTGCCGAACGGTTCCAATGTGGCCATAGTAACCAACTCCGGCGGGCCAGGAATTCTAGCCACCGACATGTGCGAGAAGGGCACTCTGAATATTCTCACTCCGTCTTCATCCACATTGGATAAGATGAAGGAAGTACTGCCGCCTTACGCATCGCTTTACAATCCCATCGACATGCTCGGTGATGCCAAGGCCGATACCTATCACAAGGTCTTGCGGGCGGTTGCCGAGGATAATGCTTTTCATTCCATTCTGGTCATTCTGACTCCGGCAGCCAACATACTTGATGATGTGGAAAAGGTTGCCGCAGATATTATCGAGCTGGAAAAAGAATGCGACAAGCCCATAATTACCTGCTTCATGGGTGATCATTCTACCAGAAAAGCCCGTCGCATGCTGCGTGCTGCCGGGATTCCCTGTTATGAATTTCCAGAAGCCGCGGTCCGCTCTCTTGACGCCATGACCCGCTGTTACCGCTGGCAGAAAAAGGACTGGCCCATTGATGTCTGTTTCAGGCGGGATTACTCCAAGGCCAAATCCATAGTGGAGAACTGCCGCAAGACCGGTTTGACCGAGCTGGTGGAGCTGGATGCCCAGCAATTGGCTTCTGCCTACGAACTGCCCGTGCCGGAAACCGTACTGGCCCGCACATCCAATCAGGCTGCCAAGGCTGCCAAGAGGATCGGCTATCCTGTGGCCCTTAAAGTTGCTTCGCCCCAGATTTCCCGTAAACAGGAACTCGGTCTGGTCGTTACCGATATCCAGACCCCGCAGGCTTTGCGTAAAGCCTTTTTGGAAATTACCACCCGCGCAGCCAGAAGGTGCAAGGATGCCTACATTACCGGGTGTCTGGTGCAGGCTATGGGACCCAAGGATTCTCATGAACTTGTGGTCAGTTTCAAGCGTGACCCGCAGTTCGGCCCGCTCATAAATTTCTCCCTTGCAGGGCTTCACGTGGACCTGCTCGGTGATGTATCATCGCGGCTGGCTCCGCTGGCACTCAATGATTCACAGGAAATGATCCGTGAGATCAAGGCTTACCCGATTCTGAGAGGGGTTCGCGGAGGAGCGGCTGTTAATCTTGGAGCATTGGAGGATATCCTGCTCATGGTTTCACAGATGGCTTCCGATCTGCCGGAAATTCAGGAAGCTGAATTCAATCCGGTCATCGCGGGCCCTGACGGAGCTGTGGTCGCCAATATGCGCATGACTGTTAGTTAAGAATGCCTCCGGCGGCCCTCCGGGGGCCAGAGAAACTTTTTGGAAAAAGTTTCTCTGGACTCTTCAAAAACTTTTATTTGGGCTTCGCCGCTGACGTATTAAAAATTTTCTTTGAAATAGTTTTAATTCAAGGAGGACTTTATGTCCGGTTTATATATTGGCTCTACTAGCGGCTATTCCGGCAAGAACATGATTGTCATGGGCTTGGGGCTTCATTTTCAGAAGCAGGGGGTCAGCCTTGGTTACATGAAGCCTGTGGGTGCTATTCCTGCGGAGATTGACGGCAGGCTCGGTGATGAGGATGCATTCTTTATTCAGGATGTGCTCGGTGTATCCAATCCGCCCAATGTGGTCACCCCGGTGGTTGTTACCCACGATTTCAAGGTGCAGGCTTTCAACGGCAAGGTTGAGGACCACGTGCAGCCC
The DNA here is from genome assembly GCF_010470675.1 of Desulfovibrio sp. JC010. NCBI lineage: Bacteria > Pseudomonadati > Thermodesulfobacteriota > Desulfovibrionia > Desulfovibrionales > Desulfovibrionaceae > Desulfovibrio > Desulfovibrio sp. JC010. The sequence goes on along the minus strand of NZ_VOIQ01000002.1, from coordinate 331,690 downwards.
ATTGTTGACGGCTATGGCAAGATCAGTGCGGGTAAAGACCTGACTCTAGTTGCCGGGTCCGGGTCCATGTATTCCGGGAAATATTGCGGGGTGGATGGAATTCATCTGGTTAAAACCCTCGGTATCAAGTGCGTGGTCATTGACCGTTTCCAGAAGGAACTGAACTACGATTATCTGGTGGTGCTCAAGGAAGCACTGGGCGATAATCTGGCCGGAGTCGTGCTCAACGATATTCCGCCGACTTTCATGGATGAGATCACCACCCTGATTAAGCCCTTCCTTGAGCGGAAAGGTGTAAAAGTGCTTGGTGTGATTCCTAAAGACCCGCTCATGGGTACCATCAAGGTTGGTGATCTGGCTGACCGCTTAGGCGGAAAGATCATCACCGCCCACAACCGCACCGACCAGCCGGTGGAAAGTTTTCTTATCGGGACCATGCAGGTGGAAAACTTCATGACCCACTTCCGCAGGCACCGCAATTCAGCTGTTATTGTCGGCGGTGACCGTTCCGATGTGCAGTTGGTGGCTCTTGAAGGGGAATGCCCTTGTCTGGTGCTGACCGGTAACCTTTACCCCAACGATATTATTCTGACCCGTTCCGAAGTGCTGGAAACACCCATTATAGTGGTTCGTGATGATACTTTCAGTGTTGCCAAGAAGATGGAAGACATCCTTTCCCGCCACAAGCTGCGTGAGTCGGCAAAGATCAGGCACGGTGTTGATCTGGTGGAAAAGCATATTGATTTCGGATATCTGAAAAAACAGCTGGGTCTGAAATACTAGTTCTCAGCTGGCTGTAGAGAATTGATGAGAGGAGTACCCGGAATCGGGTGCTCCTTTTTTTATAGATCTAAAAAATGGGGATTGTATTTCAGTTCGTGTTTTACAGAGGTTGCCGGACCGTGCCCGGAAAATATTCGGGTCGATCCGGGAAGGATGAAAATTCTGTTTTGTATGGAACTGAGCAGTTCATCGCTGTTTCCGCCGGGGAGGTCGGTTCGGCCTACGGAAATCATGAATATGAGATCGCCAACAAAAATAGAATTCAGGGCAGGGAAGAAGTATGAAAGACTTCCCGGGGAGTGCCCCGGAGTTTCAAGGATCATCACGGGGTGGCTGAGGATGGTATGGCGGCCCTGACTGAGGTCGGTTATTTCAAAATCAAGTATTTCCTTGAATTCAAGTGAGCCTCCGTCATTGACAGGAATATCGTGCAGGTAAAGATCTTTATGATTTCCGTAAACATTTGCTCCTGTCATTTTCTGCACTGGACCGACTCCGCCGATATGGTCAAGGTGCATATGGGTCAGATATATCGCCTGAATATTAAGTTGCCGTTCCCGGATGGCCTGCATCATCGGTTCCGGCTCCATTCCACAGTCGATAATCACGGCATCTTTTCCGGCTGTGAGCAGATAGGAATTGGTCTTAAGGGGGCCGAGTACAAACGTTTCGATCTGTATTTCTTTCATAGTTCCGAGGCTTGACTGCAAGTCGGCAATAGAGTGAACTCTTTTATAGTTAAACAACAACTATCAAGGACTTAGAATGCTTTATTTTTTGGGAAACTGTCAAATGGATTTCCTCGGCAGGGCAATGGAGCAGATCGGTTACCCTTGTACCTACCGGGTGCTTGCTTCCCCGTTCACTTATAACAGTTCTCCGGGAATCATCCCAAAAGAACTGGAGGTCATGGACAGGAAATTCGGGCTGGATAAATTTTACCATGAACGCAGGCTTAGCCACCAGTTTCAGATGATCACGCCCGCTGATCCTGATCCGCAGCTTATGGTGCTGAATCTGTTTCATGAAAACAGCCCGATCTTTGTACATGATGCTGATAAGTATATGTTCTTCATTAGCCCCGACGCATGGTTGGAGCATCCTGAATTCGAAGAGTGGATGAAAGGACATTTCGGCATGGTGCAGGCCAAACCGTCCAGCTACCTGAAGCGTTACCGGGAAATGCTCGGTAATCTCCGTCAGCGTTTTCCGCAGGTGCCCATCATCGTTGTTTCCCGGCTTTCTCATTATCCGGCATTCGGGCCTGATCCTTATTCATATCTTGAGGGCTGGTCGGATATATGGCGGACGGCTGCACCTGTTCTTAAAAGTTGGGAAAGCGAATTGGACAAAGTGACCGTGATTGAAATGGACCGTATTTTTGCTGGAATATGGTCCGGCTCGGAAAAGAAAATCGAGGCCCATTGTCCGTTTCTCAAGTTCAAGCTCACTGAAGAAAACAACACCGTTACCGGGCTGCACGCCAGCCGCGATGTGGAGCACATCGGTTCCATGTGGCCCGTACTGGCCGGAAAAATAGAACAGTTTTTAAAAGAAGGACGCATTGATTATTCAGCGGAAGAAAACATCCCCGATGAATGGATGCGTCCATGGCAGCCGGAAAAATTTCCCGAAGATAAGCTGCTCGAAATGCTTTCGTCCGGTGCCAATTACAAATGCGCGCGGGCAATTGGTTCATTCTTTCTCGATCTCGGCACGGACTATACTGAATTTCTGGCCCGAACTGCGGAATTTACCCCGGTCTGCCACAATACCCTGCACATGATTAAGACATATTCACGGATCTGGCCCAATCCGGTGCTGGCGTACTGGTGTCAGGTGCATAGAAATGCTGCAGCAACATTTACTGCCAACGGGCCGCTTTATACGCAGGATTATCTGAAGAGGATTGATGAGATAGAGCGGTTTGTGTTGGCTTAGAAAATTATCCGCTTGGTGCGGGTGAGGAGTGCTGGACTTGTTTTTTGTATTACTGTGTATTATATTGTAATACAAATGGAGGCACCAAAATGATCAATAAAGAAACCAAGAGTGAAGTGGTCACAATCCGCATGACATCTGAAATGAAAGAACGGGTTGAAAAACTGGCTCAAGCAACCAATAGATCAAAAGCTTTTTTATTTGGGGAAGCCATTTCAAGCTATCTGGACGTGAATGAATGGCAAGTACAAGCCATTCAGGAAGGGCTGGCAGAGGCCAGAAAGCCTGACGCCAAATGGACTTCCCATGAAGAGCTAGAGGCAAAGTATGCCGAAGATTAAATGGCTTGAGCGTGCTACCCGTGATCTGGATTCCATTTACGAGTACATACTTCAAGACGATCCTAAGTCAGCCAGAAAAGTAGCCTCCGCCATATTAAAGAATGTAAGGATCTTAGAAAAACATCCGCAAATCGGTCGGGCCGGGAGAGTTCCGGGAACCCGCGAGTTGATTGTATTGAAAGGAGCCTATCTCGTAGCTTATTGCTGTAATGAAGAGGTCGAAATATTGAGGGTGTTGCGGCACAGTCAGGATTGGCAGGATATTGAATAGAAAAGTTTGTTTCGGTTTAAAAATCAAAAGGCCCTCCGTTCAAAAGAACGGAGGGCCTTCCAAGTTTTGTAGGCGTGCCATACACAGCGGCGAAGCCAAAACTAAAAGTTTTTGAAGTGTCCAGAGAAACTTTTTTTAAAAAGTTTCTTTGGCCCTCGGAGAGCCGCCGGAGGCATTCTTATTTCTGTTCAGCCTTCAAAGCACCGAGCAGTGCTTCGTCCAGAGAAGGATGTGGGAAGACAACCTTGTGGATATCATCCTTGGTCCAGCCTTCCTGTACGATCATGGCTGCTGCGGTGGTGAAGCCGGACACATGGTGTCCAACCGCGGTGATTCCGGCAACTTTGTCGTCCAGCCAGACCACTTTTACAAAGCCCTGCGTGGATGCATAAGCCTGCGCAATGGGGTTGGCCACCAGCGGGAAGGAGGAGGTCTTTACCTCGCCTTTGCCTTCAAGGTCAGAGGGCATGAGTCCTACACGCATGGTTTCCGGGGAACCGTAAAGAATGGACGGAATCGGTCCGTGCTCGTAGGGACCGTCTGTTTTTCCGGCAAGGCGGCGGACCACGTATCCGGCCTGATGGCTGGCGGCGTGGGCGAGCAGGATTTTTCCGTTCAGGTCACCGATGGCGTAGACATTGTCGGCGGCTTCGAGGTTTTTGTTAACCTTGACGAAACCGGGACCTTCGGTTTCCACGCCCAATGTTTCGAGACCCATGTCTGCGGAATTGGGGCGGCGTCCGATGGCGATGAGTGCCTTGTCGGCGGTGAATTCTTCACCGTCTTCAGTGCGCAGCACGGCCTGTCCGTTCTCCGCAGTTACGGACTTGACCTTCACACCGAGATTGAAATTCCACTTGTGACGCTTGAACACACCCTGTAAAGCCTTGGAGACTTCCGGGTCCTCGTAAACCGCAATGCGGTCAAGAGCATCCACAACGGTGATCTTGCAGCCGGTGCGGTGCGCGATCTGGGCCATTTCAAGGCCGATAAAACCCGCGCCGATGACCAGCAGCGAGGTGGGCATTTCTTCGAGGGCAAGAAATCCCGCATTGTCGAGGATGGTTTCGTTGTCCGGCTCCAGACCGGGAAATACGGTGGGGTGGGAACCGGTAGCGAGGATCAGGTTTTTGTACTCTAGCACAGCCTGTTCTTCGGGGTGGGAAACTTCCACTTTACCGGGTTCGATCACCTTGGCTACAGCAGGATAGATGTCAATGCCCAGCTTTTTGGCTTTCTGGGTCATGGCCTTGCGGGTGGCCGCGATGAAGCGGTCCTTCTTGGTGCACAGGGCCTTGAAATCTATTTCGATTTCACCCTTGGCAACGCGGGCCTTGGACTGGGCGGCAAGCTCTTCCACCGGAGAGGTGGCACCGAGATACATCTTGGTGGGAATACAGCCCACATTGAGGCAGGTTCCGCCGAGCAGGTCCTTTTCCACCAGCGCGACTTTGATGCCTTCTTCCGCAGCTTCGAGGGCGGCGTCAAAGCCGCCCGGACCGGCTCCTACGACCACGAGGTCGTAGGAGCGTGTATCTGTCGGGAAACTATTTGATGTCATCAGTAATCACCATGGAGCGTGCGGCTTTGGTCTCGTCCAGTCTCTTTACAGAGGTGGTAAGCGGGGCAGCCTGCAACGCTTCGGGGTTCTTTTCCGCCATTTCCGCGATCTCGATAAGATCGTCGATGAAGCGGTCGATGGTTTCTTTGTTTTCAGTCTCGGTAGGCTCGATCATCAAACATTCCTTCACGATGAGCGGGAAGTAGATGGTCGGGGCGTGGTGGCCCTTGTCGAGCAGTGCTTTTGCAACATCAAGGGCGCGTACACCGTTCTTGGCCTGTTCAACTGCGGATGCAACAAATTCGTGCATGCAGATGCGGTTGTAGGGAATCTCGAAATGGTTTTCGAGACGCTTGCGCATGTAGTTGGCACTGAGAACCGCACCTTCGGTGGCGCGGGTCAGACCTTCGCGGCCAAGGCGGAGCATGTAGGCGTAAGCCTTCAGGTACACGCCGAAGTTGCCGTAGAAGGGAGCAACGTAGCCGATGGACTTGGGCTCGTCATAGGAAAGGTAGTACTGGCCGTCTTCCAGCTTTTCCACGCGGGAAACGGGCAGGAAGGGCACCAGTCTTTCACTGACGCCTACAGGACCGGAGCCGGGACCGCCGCCGCCGTGCGGGGTGCCGAGGGTCTTGTGCAGGTTGAGGTGCACGATGTCGAATCCGGCATCTCCTACGCGCAGCTTACCCATGATGGCGTTCATGTTCGCGCCGTCGTAGTAGAGCAGGGCGTCTTTCTCGTGGATCATTTTCACGAGTTCCTGCAGGTGGGTCTCGAAAAGTCCCAGAGTGTTGGGGCAGGTCATCATTACGCCGGCTACTTCATCATCCAGAACCTCGGCAAGAGCTTCAGGGGTGATGATACCGTCGGTGGACTCAACGGAAACAACATCGTATCCGGCAACAGCTGCGGATGCGGGGTTGGTGCCGTGTGCGGAGTCCGGGCAGATGATCTTGGTCTTTTTGTTGCCCTTGTCGCGGTGGTAGGCGGCCATGAGCATTACCCCGGTCAGTTCGCCGTGGGCACCGGCCATGGGATGCATGGTGAATGCGGCCATACCGGTCAGTTCGCTGAGCAGGGATTCGGTTTCGTGGATTACCTCAAGTGCGCCCTGACAATGATGGCCTGCGCCCTTGAGCTGGGGAATGACCGGGTGCAGCTTGGCGAATCCGGGCATGGCAGCCACAGCTTCAGTGAACTTGGGGTTGTATTTCATGGTGCAGGAACCAAGGGGATAGAAATTGGAATCCACACCGAAGTTTTTCTGGGAAAGCCGGGTGAAGTGGCGGACCACGTCCAGCTCGGAAAGGGAGGGCATGCCCGCTTTTTCACGCAGAAGTTCAGCAGGAATGAGGTCCTCGATTTTGGATTTCGGTTCGTCAGGCCAGCAGCCTTCGCGACCGGGAACGGATTTTTCAAATACTGTTTTCATTAGATTGCCCCCCGCAGAATTTCGGCGAAGATGCCGATCTGTTCTTCAGTGGTCTTTTCGGTGCAGGCCACCAGCAGTACGTTTTCGAATCCATCGTAGTAACGTCCCACAGGAAAGCCGGGGATGATGCCGCGTTCGGTGAGCTTGTCGATCACTTCAAAGGCGTTAACCGGAAGGGTTACAGCGAATTCGTTGCCGTAGGGTCCCTTGGTGAACATTTCCACGCCGTCAATTGCGGTGAGACGCTGCGCGGCGTAATGGGCGCGTTCTACGGAAAGGGTTGCGGTGCGGCGCAAACCTTCTTCGCCCAGCAGGCAGAGATGGATCAGGGTGCGCAGGGCGCAGAGGGCCTGGTTGGAGCAGATGTTGGAAGTCGCTTTCTGGCGGCGGATATGCTGCTCTCTGGCCTGAATGGTCAGAACATAGCCGGGCTTGCCGTCTTCGTCCTCGGTGCGTCCGGCAATACGGCCGGGCATCTGGCGGACAAGGGCTTTGGAGCAGGTCATGATACCTAGGTAAGGACCTCCGAAAGAAAGGGGCTGGCCGATGGACTGGCCGTCGGCAACAGCGATGTCTGCACCCATCTGACCGGGAGTCTTCAGCACGGACTGCAGGACCGGGTAGGTGGACATGATAGCCAGTGCCTTGTGCTCGTGCACTGCGGCGAACATCTCGGTGAAATCGTTTACCGAACCGAAAAAGTTGGGGTTCTGAACGATGACCGCTGCGGTGTCTTTGTCAACTGCTGCGGTGATGGACTTGACGTTGGTGCGGCCGTGGTTGTGGGGCACGGTGACAAGTTCAAGGTTCAGGTTGGTGGTGTAGGAGTCCAGCATGACCCGGTAGATGGGGTTCAGTGCTTCACTTACGATGATCTTCCTGCGTCTGGTTTTACGCACGGCCATGAGGGTGGCTTCGTAAAGCGCGGAGCCGCCGTCGTAAACGGAAGCGTTGGCGTAATCCATATCCATGAGCCGGGCCATGGCGGTCTGGTATTCGAAGATCGCCTGCAGGGTGCCCTGAGAAGATTCGGGCTGGTACGGGGTGTAGGCGGTATAAAATTCGCTGCGGGATGAAAGGGCATCCACCGCTGCGGGAATGAAATGGTCGTAGAATCCTGCTCCGAGGAAGCTGGTCAGGTCCGTGGTGTTCTTTGCGGCCATTTTACCCAGCATTTCCAGAACTGCCATTTCGCTTTTGCCTTTGGGCAGGTCAAAGCTTTTGGGGCGCAGTTCGGCCGGGATTTCGGCAAAGAGGTCTTCCACGGAGTTCACGCCGATCACATCAAGCATTTCCCGGATTTCTTCCGGGGAATGGGGTACGTAAGGCATTTTGTCCTCCGGTATAAAAATACATCCCCGCAGACTTAAGCGGTCGGCGGGGATGTTTGTGTACTATATATTAAAGAGCGGCTCCGAATTAGTGAGCGTCTTCTTCAGTTACCTTTTCGTAAGCTGCGGCATCGAGAAGTGCGTCAGTGGGGCCGGTGATTTTCACCTTCATGAGCCAGCCGTCACCGTAGGGATCTTCGTTGACTTTCTCGGGTGCGTCTTCCAGTGCTTCGTTAACTGCTACTACTTCGCAATCAACCGGAGCGTACATTTCGCTGGCAGCTTTTACGGATTCGATGGAACCGAATTCGTCGCCTGCTGCGAAAGTGTCGCCTTCCTGCGGCAGTTCAACGAAGGTAAGGTCGCCGAGCTGTTCCTGGGCAAAATGGGTGATACCGATAGTTCCGTTTTCACCGTCAACCTTGAGCCATTCGTGAGATTTGGCGTAAAGAAGTTCCTGCGGAATCATGGGGCCTCCTTCTTGTATAAACTGATTTTTATGTTTTTTGACCGTGTCTGTGTGAATAACTCGCAACTGATAGCATTCCTGCTTAAGAAATAAAAGCCTTCGGAAGGGCTAATTTGCAGAAAAATATTCTGTAAAATTGTTAATAAATTAAAATCAAATGACTTTATTGTTTGGCGGGGCAATAATTCGTGTTACGCGCTCTTGTGTTTTGGCGAAATTAAGCATACTCAGACAGCTTATAAGGCACCTTCTAAGCCGTCTGAAAGTAGAGTACGGGAGTGCAATAATTGAGAGATTATGTTTCCGGTGAACGGGAATTAATAGAAGTTGAGACCGCCGGAAGGGTCTGGAAAATAGAGCGCACAGCCGATCTTGAAACCCTTTGGGATGAGATAGGTGAAGATGAATTCGGCGATGATGAGCGGCTTCCCTACTGGGCGGAACTCTGGCCTGCCAGTGTCCTGCTCGGTGAATGGCTGCACCGCAATGCAGATTTGATTCGTGGTCGCAGATGTCTTGATCTCGGTTGCGGGCTGGGACTTACGGCTGTTATCGGGCAATCGCTGGGTGCGAATGTAGTGGCCTTTGATTATGAACTTCCGCCACTTTATTTTGCCAAAGACAATGCGCGCACCAACAATACTTCCCAGCCGCTCTGGCTGCAGATGGATTGGCGGGAGCCGTCCCTTGCTCCGCATTCCTTTGATTATATCTGGGGCGGGGATATTCTCTACGAAAAAAGATTTTTTGATCCGCTGGAGAAGCTTTTCCGGCAGGTGCTCAGGCCCGGCGGCACCATCTGGATGGCCGAGCCGAAACGCGATGTTTCAGTTCCGGTCTGGGAGAAGCTTGAAGCTCTGGGCTGGAAAACAGCACTGCCCCTGACCGAGAAAGCAGCCTGCTGCAATGCGGAAATGACCGTTAATATCCGGGAGGTAACTCCCGGCAAATCCATATGATTCCGGAGGTTTGAAATGGGTAAAACTATACGTTTCGGAGTTTCCCTTGATTCCGATCTTCTTGAGAAATTCGACCAGCTTTGTGACGAGAAAAGCTACCAGACCCGTTCGGAAGCGATTCGCGACCTGATCCGCAACATGCTGGTGGAAAAGGAATGGGATGAGACTGAAGGCCAGATGGCCGGGACTCTTTCCCTTGTCTACGACCATCACCATAGCGGTCTTTCCCAGCGGCTCACTGAGTTGCAGCACGACAGCCACGACCTGATCATGTCCACACTGCATGTCCATCTCGACCACGACAACTGCCTCGAAGTCATGGTTCTCAAGGGTGACGGCAAGCAGATCAAGGAGCTGGCCCACCGCCTCATCTCTACCAAAGGCGTAAAGCACGGCAAACTCGGTCTGACTACTACTGGTGAAGAATTAGTTTAAAAGTAAAAAACATAAATGGCGGCGAAGCCTTAATAAAAGGTTTTGGGATTCTTAAACCCTTTTGCAAAAGGGTTTAAGGCCCCCGGCAGGGTCGCCGAAGGCATTTATAATATGGAAGACGTACAGAACAGTCCCGCGAAAGTGGCCATGTCTATTGACAGGGTCGGCGTGCGGGACTTGACCCTCCCCCTTGTGGTGCGTGACCGGGAATCCGGCAGCCAGAACACCATGGCAAAAGTTGCTTTATCCGTTGATCTGCCCGCACATTTTAAAGGCACCCACATGAGTCGCTTTGTGGAAGCTCTTGAGGACTGGTCCGAAGAGCTGGATTACCAGAGTTTTTACAACCTGCTCAGCGATATCCTGCGCCGCCTTGAGGCCGAGCGCGCCCATGCGGAACTCAGCTTTCCGTATTGTCTGCAAAAGAAATCCCCGGTCAGCGGACGTAAAGGCATCATGAGCTATGAATGCACGGTGGAAGGCGAAATGGTCGGTGATAATCTGGAATTCACTCTCGGAGTGAAAGTCCCGGTCATGACCGTCTGCCCCTGCTCAAAGGCCATCAGTGACGAAGGTGCCCACAGCCAGCGGGCGGTGGTGCATATTAAAACCAAATCCAAAGGATTCGTCTGGATTGAGGATCTGGTGGAGATTGCCGAGGCTTCAGGGTCGTGCGAAGTGTTTTCCCTGCTTAAGCGTGAGGACGAAAAACACGTTACCGAAAAAAGTTTTTCAAATCCTACTTTTGTTGAAGATGTGGTTCGCAATGCTGCTATGGGCTTGGAAAAACATCCGAAAATACTTTGGTACAAGGTTGATGTGGAAAGTTTTGAATCAATCCACAATCATTGTGCCTTTGCAAGTATTGCCAAGCCGGAATAAGTACTTACTATTATTTGTAAGGAGGCAGAGGGGAATCTTCCCCACCTGAACTCCGCAGACAGCCGCAGTTGCTCACCGCATGGATAGAGCGATTGCGGCGACACTTTGCAGGACAGAAAACTCCCGTTGGAATTTACAACGGGAGTTTTTTTACTTTTATTGCGTATTGCGGTGTTTGTATGTTCCTGTAAATATGAACTAAAAGTGTTTGCGGTGTGCTTTATTGTGAAAATATGCATAAATTCGCAAAAAATATCAGTCGCAGTCCTTGTCAAACTAGAATGAGTACTTACTTTATGTGTAAGGAGGCAGAGGGGAATCTTCCCCACCTGTACTCCGCCGACAGCCGCAGTTGCTTACCGTATGGATAGAGCGATTGCGGCGACATTTTTGGATAATAAAAAACCTCCCGCTGAACTAAGGCAGCGGGAGGTTTTTATCTTTTGGATAAGTTGTTAAAACTAATTCTTTTCAACAGCATACGGCCAGCCGTCCTGGCCGTTGGTGAGGATGAACAAACGGTAGGGAGCGATTCCCTGTTTGGCGAAGTAGTTGACGGTTCTTTCAGCTCCGCCTTTGCCGCGCGGGCAGATTACCACGATGGGCTGATCTGAGCCTTTAAGGCTGTTCAGGGAGGCGTCGAGTTTTTTTGTGTCCACATCACTCTTTACGGGGTAAGCGCAGGTTTCAATTGCTCCCTTGATATGATGGGATTTGAACTCATCCGCAACCTGAATATCCACGATAGCAACATCAGCCTTGGTTTCAATTGCTTTCTGCAAAGAAACCGGGCTCATGTAATTGTAGCTGTCTTTCATGGCAAATGCATTGGCTGCAAGGCACACAAAAATTGCTGCGGCTCCAAACAGCACAACTGCTTTTCTGGTAATACTCATTTGTTTCTCCTCCTGATTATGGTTTAGCTTCAACCATTAAGCTCAGGCAGGAGAATTCGTCGAATATTAAAAGCTGATAGTTGTCCAAAAATAAGACTGAATTAATCTATACTACTTGCCTGTATACGGTTCCTGTTGCGTGGAGCAGTGGATTCCGCCGCCCCCGAAGTTGATCCCAAGGGTGTTGATGGTCACCACTTTGCGGTCCGGGAAAGCCTTTTGCAACACCGCAAGGGCTTCGGCGTCTCGCTGCTTTACTTTTTCGGGCAGACCCTCGTGCCAGTATTTCTGGGCCAGAACCACACCGTTTGAAATCAGGAAGTTGCAGTAGCTCTGGGCCGGGACAACCTGTACCGACTGTCCCACAGGGAAGGCTGTTCCGTCCGAGAACCGGGGGAAGGAGACCAGCCCGTAGTATGCTTCATCCTGCGGGGTAACTTCGAAGTACAAAGTTTCCGGCATGGGGATGCGGATGATCTTGAATTTCTTTCCGTCCTGATCAACGGCGTTTTTCAAAATATTATAATTTTCTTCCATGCGGCGGCGGTTTTCCGCTTCAACCGGACCGTGAGCCGCTTCCTCTTCACTTACTTCAGCCAGCAGGATTGTGTCCGGGGATATGAAACGGCAATATTCGTCCATGTGGTTGTTGGCTGCGGCACTGCGATAGGCCACGCCCTTGCCGTCCGGTCCGGGCAGGGTGCTGACGTTGTAGGCATCGTCGTCAACGGTGCCCTTTTTCAGCCAGATGACGTTGGTCACGCCCAGCATCTCTTTCAGTTCCGCTTCAATGTCCGCGCGGGAAAGGTTCGGGTTACGCTGGAACTCGCAGGCTTCGGTGACCAGAATGGTCCCTTTGCCGTTTAATTCCCGGTCGCCGCCTTCACTGACCAGTCTGGTCATGCGGTAGGGGAGTTTGCGTTGTTTCGCGATATCCCGGTCAACCCGTTCCATTATCCGGGACTGGGTGTCCGACTGCGGAAAGTAGCCCCAGCAGTTGAAGCCGAAGTCGGCAATGCTTTTTTGCCCCTGTTTATTTACCGTGAAAATGGGACCGAAATCACGCCAGTAGAGCATGGTAAAGGGGATGGTCTGGAATGAGATTTTGCTCAGGTCCAGTTTTTTCTTTTTTAATAAAGAGAGCACATGTTCGCGCTGGCCCTCTTCGGGAATGCAGATGGTGATATCCGTATGCGGAGCAAGGTTTTCAGCTATCTGGAGCAGGACGTCATCCGTGCGGTATCCTTTCACATATTCTTTGCTCAGCCAGCCGAGATAGACCCGTTCCTGTTTTTCGAATTCACCGGGAAATCGCCATTCCCCTCCGTATGCTGCTGTTGCGGATAGAATAATAGCGGCCGCAAGTAGAAAAAATATTTTCCCTGATTTCAGCATAATACCACCTCCCTGTTTTTATGCTTATTTATTTTCAGCTTCAAACAATCTGCGCAGTTCTTCCACCCGTTTACGGTTGACCCCGAAATCTGAATAGCCGAGCCGGGCTGCGGAACGGACTTCTATCTTACCTTCCACTTCGTCATAAACACATTCCAGATCATCCACAAAGCGGAATAGCTTGCTCCTGAATTCAGCGTGCAGATAGGGCCCCTTGGGTGTTTTTATTTTGCCGCCCATTTTTCGAACGCATTTACGCAGATTTTTCATGACCTGTTTGCTGGGGCCGCTGGCTTTGATTGCCGGCGTGGCGTGTTTTTGGTCGTTTTCCTGAGAGGATACGCAATTGGGACTGTCCGGGCAGGGGGATAGTTTACCGCCGGTTATTCCAATATTTTGCGGAAGGGAAGAGAAATGGGCCGCAGTGAACAGTGCGGCAATGCAGACGATGACGATTAATGCGCTTAGTTTGTAAATCATAAGCAGGAGGTTAAGGTATTATCCACTCCATATGCAAGAAAATAAGTAAGGCTTTGAAAATACGGTGGAGTTATGAACATCTTGTGGAAAACTTTGTTCGTAACAAAAGAAAACCCTGACCTGCGTGAAACAGGCCAGGGTGGAAAAGTCTATGTGAGGTAGTTTTACGTGGGGTTGGTGCGGATACAGAAAGAGCCTTCCTTGAGCAGGTCGGCAATGGAAATCTCATCAAGGGCCGCATACATGGCTCTGCTGGCCTTGATCCAGACCTCACGGGTGGGGCAGTTGTCTATTCGCATGCAGAGTTCGTCGTTATCTAGGCATTCCACCAGTCCGGCTTCGCCTTCAAGGCTTCTGACTACATCACCGACGCTGATGTCTTCCGGGGGCATGGCCAGAGTGTGTCCGCCGCCGGGGCCACGCTTGCTGGAAATAAATCCGGCTTTTTTCAATTCGCGAATAAGTTTTTCAAGGTATTTTGTTGAAAGTCCCTGACGGCTGGCAATGTCACTGATACGGACCGGGCCTGCGGTGCAATGCATGGCGATGTCCAGTATCATTCGGGTTCCGTATCTGCTTCTTGTTGTCAGTCTCATGAAATTTCCTTCTTGGTTTAGTCGATTATGTAGAAAAGTAATCGCTCCGGGTCAAGGATTATGGATCTGATAGGGATGAATATGTGTTTAGAACTAAGTAACATGCTGTTTTGAATGGGTTTCTTTGCGTAGTTGTGAAAAAATAATAAGTCCTTGTGTTTTTGATAATCTCTGGGTAAAAGCGTATATTGGCATGCCTGCGCGGGTTGTGTAATGCAGGCCTAAAAGACCAATACTGGAGAATATTATGAGCCCGAAAGAGAACGGGAAAAAAGAGTTTGATGTAATTATTGTCGGCGGCGGTCCTGCAGGGCTTTTCGCAGCCTATTACCTTGGCGAGAACACTGATCTTGATGTTCTGGTCATTGAAAAGGGAAAGGCGTCCCTCAAAAGACATTGTCCCATTACCGGGGATCAGGAATGCATTAAATGCAAACCCTGTAACATCCTTTCCGGCGTGGGCGGGGCTGGCCTTTTTTCCGACGGCAAGCTCAATTATATTCACAAGCTCGGTAAGACCGACCTTACCCAGTTCATGTCGGTTTCCGAGGCTAAAGCCCTCATCGATGAAACCGAAGAAATTTTCAACCGCTTCAACATGGACGGTCAGGTTTACCCTACCAACATGGAAGAAGCCAAAAATATCCGCAAAGATGCCCTCAAGCACGGCATCGACCTGTTGCTGATCAAGCAGAAGCATCTCGGCAGTGACAACCTGCCCGGTCATATTGCCGGAATGGCTGAATATTGTATGGAGAAAGGTGTGACTTTCCGCACCGGTGAGCATGTTGAAGACATTCTCATCGAAAACGGCGAGCTGGCCGGGGTAGTTACCAAGAAAGGTGAATACAAGGCCAAGAACGTTATCCTCGCCCCGGGCCGTGTCGGTTCCGAGTGGATGGGCAGTGTTGCCAAGAAGCATGATCTCGCCATTACCCAGCGCGGTATCGAAGTAGGTGTGCGCGTGGAAGTTCACGGCGACATCATGCGTGATCTCTGTTCCGTGATCTATGATCCAACCTTCTTCATCCGTACCAACACCTATGATGATCAGGTGCGTACTTTCTGCACCAATCAGGGCGGGTTCGTGGCCCTTGAAAACTATCAGGATTTTGTTTGCGTAAACGGCCATGCCTACATGGACAAGAAGTCTGAGAACACCAACTTCGCCTTCCTGTCCAAGGTTGTGCTTGAAGAGCCTGTTACCGACAATCAGGCCTACGGTGAATCCATCGGCAAGCTGGCTACCATCATCGGTGGCGGCAAACCCATCCTGCAGCGTTTCGGTGATCTCAAGCGCGGTCGCCGTTCCACATGGAACCGTGTGCGCAACAGCTTTGTAGAGCCGACCATGAAGAATGTTACCTGCGGTGATATCGCCATGGCCCTGCCTGAGCGTATCGTGCGCAACCTTATCGAAGGCCTTGAGCGTCTCAATGACGTAGTGCCCGGTGTCGCCAACGAAGAAACATTGCTCTACGCACCGGAAATCAAGTTCTTCTCCACTCAGGTGGAAACCAGCAACCAGCTCGAAACCGCCCTCGAAGGTCTTTTCGTGGCCGGTGACGGTCCCGGTGTGGCCGGAAACATTGTTTCCGCTTCCGCTACCGGAATTATTCCCGCTAAAGAGATTGCTGCGCGGGCTAAGAAGTAAGAATGCCTCCGGCGGGCAAAGGAAAACCCTTTTTGTAAAAAGTGTTTTCCTCTGCACTCCTTTCCCCAAAACTTTTAATAGTTGGTTTTGGTGGTTAACTGGAGGATCGTTCGATAAAAGAATGGGAGATACTGACTTTGTGTCGGTGTCTCCTTTTTTAGTCTATGCGTCTTTGAGTCAGTAAAGGAAGGAGGTCTCGGCGTTTGTCGACTACTAAGTACACGCGGAGAGAAGTGTCATATACTCTGTAGATAATACGGTAAGTATCACAGAAAATCTCTCTATAGGACTTTTGTCCGAGCGCAACCAGTTCCCGAACCCGAACTCCTCTTTTCGGAAGCTGTTGCAAGCTGTCGATGGCCTTTCTGAGTCTAATAATAGTTTCACGAGCTTGTTCTGTGCAGTCGTTTTCACTGATATAAAAACTAATATTTTTTAAATCCTGTTTTGCTGCTTTGGATATATTGATTTTCATCTTATTCAAGCTCGTTTAGCAACTCATCGAAAACAGAATCGGCATCTTCGAATTTCCCTTCAGCAAATTGCTTTTCGCCATGGGCAAGGATTTTAAGCAGAGCAAGAGTCTCCTGTGTTTTTTCATATTCGCGGATATCCTGCACAACCACTTTGGCTTCACCGTTTTGAGTGATGAAGTAGGGTTCACGTTTCTCGCGTACTTCTTTGAAAACCTTGGAGGTGTTATTTTTTAAATAGCTGATCGGTTTGACCTGTTCTGATAATTTCATGGTGTTTTCCTGTAAGTTTTTTAGGTCTTTATTGTAGTCTTAATTTAGGTCTTAATTTAGGTGTGGTCAAGGTGTTGTCAGCTCAAAAGTAAATTAACCAATTTGAAATGACACACGCTTCTGAGTATGTTACCGAATTATATTGTGTTCTATGTTGTTTAACGATGAATCCAATTATTTCTCACGAGGACTTTTATGACTTCCCCCGCCCCAAAACAATCCGCGTCCGTAATTTTCGTCCTGCTTATATCCGCAGCCGCAGCCCTTGGCGGCTTTCTTTTCGGCTTTGATACCGCGGTAATCAACGGCGCGGTGGTTGCGCTGGGTGATCATTTCAAGGTCGGCCCGGTTCTGGTGGGTATGTCTGTTTCTCTCGCGCTGGTGGGGTCGGCCATCGGGGCTTTGCTTTCCGGGCCTGTTTCCGATCGTTACGGGCGCATCAAACCCATGCTGATTTCGGCATTTCTTTTTACTGTCAGCGGAATCGGGGCCGGGCTTCCTTTTACTGTCTGGGATTTTATTTTCTGGCGTTTTCTCGGCGGGGTCGGCATCGGGCTGGCCAGTGCCATAACCCCGGCCTATATCGCGGAGATTTCCCCGGCCAATCTGCGCGGAAGTTTCGGTTCTTTGCAGCAGCTTGCCATTGTGGTCGGGATTTTTGTGGCCATGCTCAGTAATTACATGCTGGTGGGGCTGGCCGGAGGTTCAGCGGATAATGTGCTCTGGCTCGGCTTTGAAACATGGTGCTGGATGTTCTGGGCCGAGGTTCCGCCCGCCTTGCTCTACGGCTTTGCGGCTATGATGATTCCCGAATCACCGCGTTATCTCATCGGCACAGGGCGGGAGGATGAAGCTGAAAAAATTCTTGGCCGGGTGCTTGGTGAGAGCGTGCTGGAAAAGATCGAGGAGATCAAAGTCACCCTTAAATCTGAAGGCAAGGCCAGTTTTGCGGCAATTAAAGGCAAAGTCGGTTTTAAACCCATTGTCTGGGTCGGCCTCGGGCTTTCTGTGCTGCAGCAGTTTGTGGGTATCAACGTTATATTTTACTACGGATCCATGCTCTGGCGCAGTGTGGGGTTTTCCGAGGAAAATTCCCTGTGGATTACAGTGATTACCGGAGTTGTGAACATCGTCACCACGCTGGTGGCCATCGCACTTATCGATAGGGTTGGGCGCAAGCCGCTGCTCTTGGCCGGGTCTGCCGGGATGGTGATTACCCTCGGGGTTCTGGCTTACCTGTTCGGTCATGCGCCGCTCGATGCTGCCGGGCATCCGGTGCTGAGCGGTAGCTCTGCTACCACCGCCCTTTATTCGGCAAACCTCTATGTTTTCTGCTTTGGATTTTCATGGGGCCCGGTGGTCTGGGTGTTGCTGGGAGAGATGTTCAACAACCGCATCCGTGCTTCGGCACTTGCTCTCGGTGCCGGGGCGCAATGGGTGGCTAACTTTATTGTCTCCGCTTCTTTTCCTTCCCTTGTGCAATGGGCCGGGCTTGGATTTACCTATTCCGTTTACGCGGTTTTCGCGGCGGTTTCATTTTTCTTTGTCATGTTTCTGGTTCGCGAAACCCGGGGCCGGGAGCTTGAGGATATGGAGTAATTTTTCTTTTTTGGAGCAAAAAAGTGGATATTCAGCTGTTTTTTAATTGATTTTTGTAAGAAAAATTCACTTGCATATTGACTTTGCGTCATTTCATTGACAGTGAATGTGTAGGGTTGTCCATTTATATATGATGGATCAGTCCGTACAAGGCGGAACCGAACTATAAAAGTTCCCCGGATTAGAATAATTTTGGAGGCCTAATGGCTCTTAATTTGGGTGGAATAATTGGAAACAGTCCTGCGCTAAAGGAGGTCTTTGCGATTCTCGCAAAGGTAGCGCCCACAGACAGTACCGTGCTGGTCACCGGGGAGTCCGGCACGGGTAAGGAGCTGCTTGTGCGTGCCTTGCACCGCAACAGCAAACGCAAGGAAAAGCCTTTTGTTCCGGTAAACTGCGGGGCCATTCCCAAGGAATTGCTGGAATCCGAACTTTTCGGGCATGAGAAAGGGGCCTTCACCCATGCGGTGCGCTCCCGTCCGGGACGTTTTGAGCTGGCTGACGGCGGAACCATCTTCCTTGATGAAATCGGGGAAATGGACCTTAGCCTGCAGGTCAAGATTCTGAGGGTTTTGCAGGAAAAGGAAATCGAGCGGGTCGGCGGAACTTCCATTAAGAAGGTGGATGTGCGCATCGTGGCCGCAACCAACCGTGACCTTGAAACCGAGGTCGCTGCCGGAAGGTTCCGTGAGGACCTTTTCTATCGCCTCAATGTTATTCCCATGCATCTGCCGCCGCTGCGCGAAAGGGGCGGAGATGTTCTTCTGCTGGCAAAGCATTTCCTTAGCCGTTTCTGCGAAGATAAGGATATGGAAGAACTTGCCATCCAGTCCGATGCAGCGGATATGCTTGTCTCCTACACCTGGCCCGGCAATGTCCGTGAGCTGGAAAATTTCATGGAGCGCATGTGCATCCTCTGCGATGAGGATGAGATCGTTCCCGACGACCTGCCGGAAAAAATCTGGAAGGATGTGGGCAAGGAACCCAAGAAAAAGGTTGCCGAACTCATGCAGCCTGTGGGCTTCAACTGGCCGACCCTTGCGGATATGGAAGAGCAGGGAGCCACTGGACTTAAGGATTTTCTGGAAAAGATCGAGGACCGGCTCATGATTGAGGCCCTTGAAAAGGCCGCAGGCGTGAAAAACAAGGCTGCCGAACTCCTCGGGGTAAAGCGGACCACGCTTATCGAAAAGATCAAGAAGAGGAACCTTGAAGTATAATAATTTTAAAAAAAGTGTGGGTTTTCTGAGGGGTAGGCAGGAATATTGCAACGATAACTGATTGTGACGCTCAGCCGACTTACCGGAGTCTTCCGGACCCTTTTTCTGGCGGCCGTTTTCTGGTTTGCCTGCCCCCATCCGGGTTATGCCTTGGAGTATTTTATAGATACCAAGGCCGACATGGACTCCATCCGTCTTGTCTTTGACCAGAAGAACCTTTCCGGAAAAGTTGCCCGAACCGGGCGGCAGCAGATCACCATTTCTTTTCCCAAAAACGCGCTCAAAGGCGAAAAACAGCCTACTCCGGCTCCGCTTTCATCTTTACGCTTAGTCAGTTCCCTGAAGGTCGGGCCAAGCTCCATCACTATCGGAACCCGGACCAGCGGTTTCGGCTTTATCCGTATGCCTGCGGGCAACGGGCAGATGTTGATTCAGTTCTTCCGTGATCCCATCGGTTCCAAATGGCGTTCTCCCAAAGAAAAAGCGAAACGCGAGGCCGAGCGTAAGAAAGCTGCCCGTAAAAAGGCTGCTGCTAAAGAGGCCGCCCGTAAAAAAGTCGCAGCAAAGCGAGCAGCGGATAAAAAAGCCAAGGCCGCAGCCGCCCGCAAAGCTTCTGCTCAAAAGGCTGCCACGGCTGAAGTAAAACAGAAAGCTCCTCAGCCTCCTGTTATTGATGAAGTTGATCTGCCGGAAGACGAAGAGTCCCCGCAGCTTAAGCAGGAACTCCTGCAGGCACAGGAAGCACAGGAACCGGTGCAGCAGGTTCCGGTTCAACCCACGAAACGTCCTTTTTATTCCGTGCCTTATACCTACCGTGCTCCGGTAGCTAACGTCGGTCCGGGACAGGCCAAGCCTGTGGATACTTCCCTGCCGCCGGCTCGCGCCGGAGGCAGTGCCCGCCGTGTACCTGTTAACGGCAATGACGGTGGAAGTGCCGGAGGCCTGATTGGAGGTCAGACAGGCGGGCAGGTCGGTGGTGAAATTGAGCCGCCCTCCGGTGGCGGTGCGGCAGGAGGTGCGATAGCTCCGCCCCCCGCAGATGAGTCTGTAGATGAAGCTTCCGGCGTGGAGGAAGCGGCTTACGAAGAAGAATTTCCCGAAGGCGAGTCCGCGTCCGGTGCGGTTGAGCCTCCGCAGCAATCCGGTGGTAGTGCCTCAGGCAGTGTTTCCGGCAGTATTGCTCCCCCCCCGTCTCAGGAAGGGCAGGCTTCCGGTAGCGTTTCCGGTGCGTCCGGTCAGGTCTCCCCTCCGTCGCAGGATGGTGATTCTTTTGAAGCTACCGATTATCCTGCCCTTGAAGATGAAGGGCAGGGTGAAGTGAGTGGTGAGGTTGCTCCTGAAACTGATTTAGACGCTGATGTGCGCGATGAGGCTGTTGAAGGCGAGCAGGACGCCAGTGATTCCGATGCCTATCCGGTGGAGGATGCTGATCAGCTTTCCGAAGATGAGGCTGGCATCGAGGGTGAAGAAGGGGCTGAAGGTGAAAAAGAACTCAGTCCTGAGGATCGGATGAAGGTTGCCAAAGGGGTTCTGCTTGCTGCCGAAGGAGCCTTGGATGAAGGTGAAATTGAGGCCGCAATGGCCGGGTTTACTGAAGTCTCTTTGATGCAGGGTTTGCCGCAGGAGATGCGGTTGCGCGCTCTTTACGGCAAGGCCGAAGCTCTTACTGAAATGCACCGTGAAGCATTGGCTGATAATTACGGGGAGATAGCAAGTGCCTGGATGGAGGCCATGAACGCCGACACCAAGTCGCCCAATGTGCCCATGGCCCTGCTTAATCTGGGGTTGCTGAACCTCAAGGTGGGCAACATGCCTGAGGCCAAGGCTTATTTTAACCTGCTCAAATCCCAGTATCCCAACGACCCCAATATTCCCTACATCAGCTACTACTGGGGTGAATATTATCTCGGTATGAAGGATTACGAGAAGGCTGCGGACCAGTTCCAGTATCTGGTGCAGATGTATCCGGACAGCAAGATTGTTCGTGATGCCGCGCTCGGTCTGGCCAAGGCTCTGGATGCCCTCGGTTATGATGAACAGGCTTTCCAGATTATCGACTATATCGATAAACGCTGGCCCCGTTTTTATATCGAAGACCTGCATTTCCTGCTCATGTCGGCCAACACCCAGAACAGGCTGGGCAAAATTGATGATGCGCGGGAAAACTACTGGGCCTACTACAACCTTTCCCCGGAAGCCCCGGAAGCGGATATCGTGCTGGCCCGCATCGGTGATATTTACCTGAAGACCGGGGATAAGTCTGCGGCCAAGGAAATTTACGAAAAAGCGGCCAAGGAGTTCCCGGACAGGGAAGGCGGACTGGTCGCCATGATGCGTCTGGCCGAGGAAGGGATTTATGATGATCCCAGCATGAGCCAGATGGATAAGGTTTTTGACCGCCCCTACAACCTGCGGCCCCAGAAGATTTATACCCATATTATTGAGAAATTTCCTGAAAGTCCGCTGGCACCGCTGGCCCAGCTCAAGCTTGGCATGTGGTACTACTGGAATAAAAAGTATGGTGACTGCCTCGGTGCGGTGAATGATTTTCTGGACAAGTATCCGCGCAGCGGTCTGCGTGACCGGGCCAGCGAACTGGGTACAAGGGTTTTTGACAAGGCCGTGCCGGAACTGGTCAAGGATGAAAATTACGGACGGGTAGTCAGCTACTGGAATAAATACGCCAAGCAGAATAATGACGGCAAAGACGTAAATGACGAAACCCGTCTCGGCGTGGCCCTCAGTTTCTGGAAAAAAGGTCAGCCGCAGAAAGCTCTGGAGCTGATCGACCGCTATCTGCAGGGCGAGGAGATTCCCAAATACTCGGCCATGGCCCTTGATATGGCTCTCGGTATTTATGTGGATGAGCAGGCATGGAGCAAGGTTACCGAACTGGTGGATCTCGCCAAGGGCGGCTGGAAACTTGATCCCAAACAGAAGGTTCATATAGAATACGCGCAGGCCATGGCCTATGAAAATCTCGGCGAGACCGAGCGCAGCACCCCGCTTTGGGCCGGGCTGGCTTCCAATCTGCTGCTGCCTGAATCTTCACGCGCTTATGCCATGTATTACATGGCCAAATCGTCCATGAAGAAAAAGGATTTGAAGAAAGTCTTTGTCTACGCGCAGGAAGCCCTGTCCATGCTTCTAGGGACCGGAGGGGACCGGGAGAAGATCAAGGACTGCATCCTGATGACTATTTTTGCGGCGGAAAGTTCCGGTCGATACCGGGAAGCACTCAAGTGGGCTGCGGAATATGACAAATATATCCCTCTTGAAGATCCTGAGTGGGCTTCATCCCGTTTCCGGTTGGCCCAGCTTTATGAAAAGGCCGGGGCCACAGCTGAATGGAAAAAGCTGATGGAAGAAGTGGCCGAGAAGAAACCGGGCGATCTTTACGGACGTCTGGCAACATCCGCACTGGCAACCCATAAGATTGAGCAGGATGCCTCCAAATTTCAGCCGGATCCGGTATTTCAATAATTTTTAAGGCAGGTAATCATGAACAGACAGCCCGTAGTAGCCGGACGTTTTTATCCGGACAGTCCTGACCAGCTTCGCAGGGAGCTTGAAATGTATACCGGTACCCCGGAAGCAGATAAAGACCGCCCTGTGGACCGTCTGGTCATGGTTCCCCATGCCGGGTATGTGTTTTCCGGTGAGCCGTGCGGCAAGACCCTCGGGCAGAGCAAGCTGGCATCCACGGTATTTCTGCTCGGGCCAAACCATACCGGGCTTGGCTCGCCCCTTTCGGTCTGGGATACGGGCAGCTGGGAATTTCCCGGCGGTAGGCTGGATGTGGACGAAGAACTGGCCGCAAAGCTGATCGAGAGCGGGGCCGGGTTCAGCTCCAATGAAAAGGCCCATTCGCGGGAACATTCCCTTGAAGTGGTCGTGCCTTTTCTGCACTACCTCAATCCGGACACTAAAATTGTCCCGGTCTGTGTTTCCGAAGCCTCGCCCACAAATCTGCGCAAGGCCGGGGAAGCCATTGCGAAAATCATGCAGGATCAGCCGGAGCCCATTTCCATGGTCGTCAGTTCGGATATGAGTCATTTTATTTCCGCTGATCAGGCCAAGAAGCTCGATTCCATGGCCCTTGAAGCCATCATCCGCATGGATCCTTCCGACCTTTATTCCATTGTTTCATCCAACCAGATCAGCATGTGCGGGGTCCTGCCCATGACCATGGGGATGTTTGCAGCCAAAGCCCTCGGAGCCACTTCCGGCAGACTTGTTGATTATACCAATTCCGGCAAAGCCACCGGGGATTACGAACGTGTTGTAGCCTATGCGGGAGTCATCGTCTCTTAAATGTCCTCCAGCCCTTGCCAATCGGCAAAAGCGGCATTATTTGTACTGGTCAGGATTTGCGATGGAGCAGCCTGTCCAAGAACAATAATGCCTCCTGCGGGCGAAGGATATATGTGCAATGAGCTTTGAGAGCGGTTATGCCATCGGTATTGATACCGGCGGAACATACACTGATACTGTTGTTGTAAAGTGCGCTGATTCCAGCGTGGTGGCTACGGCCAAATCTCCCACCACCCATCACGACCTGAGCCTCGGTCTGGCTTCTTCCCTTGATAAAGCCATGAAGGCAAGCGGGATCAGCCCCGATGAGGTCAAACTTGTTTCCGTTTCCACCACTTTGGCTACCAATGCCGTTGTGGAGAACAAAGGCGCGCGGGTCGGGCTGTTCATGATCGGCACCACCAAAGTTCTGAAGCTTCCGGTTGTGACCCTGCGTTACGTGAAGGGCGGGCATAAGATAACCGGTATGGAAGAAGATCCGCTGGATGTTGAGTCTCTTGTGGATGGCATTCAGGACATGGCCGGACATGTGGATGCTTACGCTGTCTGCTCGGCTATGAGTATCAAGAACCCCGCCCACGAACTCATTGCTGAAAAAGCTATTTCCCTGACCGATCCCCAGCCCGTTTTCTGCTCCCATACCATCAGTACCCGTGCAGGGCAGGCCGAACGTGCGGCCACTGCGGTGCTCAATGCCCGGCTTATGCCGGTGATGGAAGAATTTCTGTCCGGGGTCGGCAAGACCCTTGACGAACGCGGACTGGGGTCATCCGTTGTGGTTGTGCGCGGTAATGCCACTCCCATGTCAATGGAAGATGCGGTGCAGCGCGCGGCGGATACTTTTGCCAGCGGCCCGGCATCCACCGCTTACTACGGCTCCATCTATTCCCCGGAAAAGGACGCGCTCATCGTTGACGTGGGCGGTACCACCACCGATGTGACCCTGATCCGTAATTCGCAGCCTACCATTCAGGAATCCGGTTCCATCATCGGCGACTGGGAAACCCATGTTGAGGCGGTGGAAATGTTCACCGTGGGCGTGGGCGGCGACAGTTTCGCACGCATCAACAGGTCCGGCAATTTTGAAGTCGGTCCGGGCCGGGTTGTGCCCCTGTGCATGGCCGGAGATATTCCCGCACCGGATAGATGGATCGGCAAGGGGCATGAGTCACATCTGCTGAAGACCGGGCCTTCTGCGGACGAAACTTCCGATGATGAAGTCTTGAAATATCTTTTTGCAAACGGCCCCTCCACCTTCGGCCAGATCATGGCCGGAACCGGGCTCGGCGAAATCGGGCTCGGCGATAAAGTCCGAAAACTCGTGCGTGAACAGCTGGTGGAAGAAGTAGGCTTTACCCCTACCGATGCACTGCACGTCCAAGGACATCTTGCAATCGGTGATAAGACTGTTTCCGAAGCCGCAGCAGCTATTCTGGGCAAGGAATTTGATCTGGACGGTCCGGGCTTTGCGGGCATGGTTCTTTCCGAAACAAGGACCAAGATCGAAAACGCCATGCTTGAACACATTGTGCGCAAGGAAATCGGCGGTAACATGGCCGGGTTTATTTCCGGGCGCGCCTCAAGTCCGCTGGTCAGCTTTGACGCTTCCCTGAACCTGCCCATCGTGGGTATCGGTGCCGCTGCGCAGAAGTTGTTGCCCGAGGTGGCCGAGAAGCTGCACACCGAAGCTGTTTTCCCGGACCATCACGAAGTGGGGAACGCGCTGGGCGCAATTAAAATGGCTCTTGATAAAACCAAAGGGGACGACACTGATGAGTAGAAATCAACCTTCAGCATATGAATACTGCCTTGAACCTGCCAGCGAGAATTCCGAAGTCGAAGTTGTTCACGGTTGGATTTTCAAGGACGATAAGTGGGTTGCCCATGCATGGTGCGAATTCGCAGACCGGGTAATCGATCTGGGTCAGTCCACCCATTCCATGGATAAATTTAATTACTACGTCGCTAATAAAGTTAAGGAAGAACGCTGCCGCCGCTATCCGCGTATCGAATTTTTCACCCTCGTAGGTGATGAAGGCCATTTCGGACCTTATGACAAAGAACTTTTCTTTGCGCCTGAGAGCGAGAACGATCCGCTGGAAGTAATCGAATCCGGCGGGGTGGAATAAATTGTCTGCGGGATTTTTCATTACCGGAACAGGTACTGATGTGGGCAAGACTGTGGTTACCGCAGGGCTTGCCCGTTTCTTCATGAAATCAGGAAGGTCCATACTTCCGGTCAAGCCTGTGCAGTCCGGGGCAGTTGTCCTGCCTGACGGGACCCTTGATTCCCCGGATGGCGATGTTTACCGCGCTGCCGGGGCGGTCTGGGATATGGATCGTCAGTGTCCGTATATTTTCGAGCCGCCCACTTCCCCGCATCTGGCCGCAAAACTGGCCGGGGTGGAGCTTGATCCCGTCCAGATCGCCGCCAAGGTCCGTGAATTGGAAGGGGATGATTTTCTGCTGGTGGAAGGTGCCGGGGGCATAATGGTTCCCCTTTCTGAGGAAGCATCCATGCTGAACCTCATGAAAGAGCTGGGCTACCCGGTTATTCTGGTCATCGAGAACAAGCTCGGCTGCATTAACGAAGCACTGCTTTCCATTGCAGCTTTGCAGCAGTCCGGGCTGGATATTTCCGGGCTGGTCATGACCGCGCCCAACAGGCCCGCTCCCGAAGAATACGGCATGGCCGAAGAGAATATCCGTTTCATCGAAAAAATCTCCGAAGTAAAAGTAATCGCTTCCATTCCATATATCGAAAATTGGGATTACAATGATCCCAAATGTTGGGAACTCATAGACGAAGCACTTAATTCTTAGCTGCCTCCGGCGGCCCTCCGGGGGCCAAAGAACCCTTTTAGAAAAGGGTTCTCTGGACTCTCCTAAAACTTTTAATAGTTTTGTTTGTTCTTTTTCCAATTAATTGCATTTTCATAATCAAAATGGCGAAGCCCTAATAAAAGTTTTTGGGATTCTTAAACCCTTTTTACAAAAAGGGTTTAAGGCCCCCGGCAGGGCCGCCGGAGGCTAATTATGTCCATTCTTGAATTCGACAAAAACCATCTTTGGCATCCGTACACATCTGCTACTCATCCGCTAACAGTTTATCCGGTAAAGCGTACCGAGGGCGTTAAGATCGTTCTTGAGGACGGTACCGAGCTGATTGACGGCATGGCTTCGTGGTGGTGCGCTATCCACGGATATAACAATCCGGTGCTGATTAAAGCTCTGCGTGATCAGGCCGAGACCATGCCCCATGTGATGTTCGGCGGGCTGACCCACGAACCTGCGGTGGAACTGGCCCGCAAGTTGGTTGAGATTTCCCCGGAACCGCTGCAACAGGTCTTTCTGGCTGATTCCGGTTCGGTTTCCGTGGAAGTGGCCATCAAGATGGCTATCCAGTACTGGTATGCCGCGGGCAGGCCGGAGAAAAACAGGCTGATGACCATCCGCAACGGTTACCACGGTGACACCATCGGCTGCATGTCGGTCTGCGATCCGGTAAACGGTATGCATTCCATGTTTAGCTCGGTGCTGCCGGAACATGTTTTTGCCGATACTCCGCTGTGCGGATATGCTGACGGCTGCACTGATGAAGATTTTGCTGATTTTAAGGGTAAGATCGAAACACATGCCCATGAGCTGGCGGCGGTAATTCTGGAGCCTGTGGTGCAGGGGGCCGGGGGCATGCGTTTTTATTCCCCGGAATATCTGAAACGGGTCCGTGAGGCTTGTGATAAGCACAATGTTCTGCTCATCTGCGATGAAATCGCCACCGGATTCGGACGCGCCGGGGCCATGTTTGCCAGTGAAATGGCCGGGATCAGCCCGGATATCATGTGTATGGGCAAGTCTATTACCGGGGGCATGATGACACTGGCCGCCACCCTTGCAACAAAGGAAGTGGCTGAGGGAATTTCTTCCAAGGGCGGGGTGTTTATGCACGGTCCGACCTTTATGGGCAACCCGCTGGCCTGCGCGGTGGCTAGTGCTTCTATTGATCTGCTGCTGGAGAGTAACTGGAAAGAGCGGGTGGCGGAAATCACCGAGCTGCTCTGTTCCGGGCTGGCTCCATGCGCAAAATCCAATGCGGTGGCTGATGTGCGCTGCCTTGGAGCTATCGGTGTGGTTGAGTTGAAGAAGCCTGTGGATATGGATTCCATCCAGCGGGAATTTGTTAAACGCGGTGTCTGGGTGCGGCCTTTTGGAAAGCTTGTTTATGTGATGCCGCCCTATGTTATTTCGAACCTTGAGCTTGAGGCCCTGACTTCCGCCATTTGTGAAGTGGTCGGCCTGCAGGGGTAATGTTTTGGATAGAAAAGAGAAACAGGCCTTGTGGACTGCGGTTCACGGCGGCGGTCCCATTGACGAGCATACTGCGGTTTCGCTGCTCGGTGCTTCCCATGGCGAACTTGCTGAAATTATGCATGCCGCACATACCATGACCATGCGCAGGTTCGGACGTGAGGTCAGCCTTTGTTCCATCGCCAATGTGCGCAGCGGGAATTGTTCCGAGGACTGTACTTTCTGTGCCCAGTCCAGCCATTTTACGGGCACCCCGGCTCCGGCCTATCCGTTAATGCCGGTGGAGGAGATCCGGGATTGTGCTGAAAAGGCCGGGCAGTCGCCCCTTGAATTCTTCAGTTATGTGACCAGCGGTAGGGCACTTAAGGGCAAGTCCCTTGAGCATATCTGCGAGGCTGTGGACGGTATGCGCGGTAAGAGTTTTAATCACTGCGCATCGCTGGGCTGTCTTGATTTTGAGTCCTTGAAGAAGCTGCGCGAATCGGGTGTGCTCCGCTATCATCATAATCTAGAAGCTGCGGAAAGTTACTTTCCCAATATCTGTACCACCCACAGCTATGCGGAGCGGGTGCGAACCGTGCGTGATGCCAAAAAGGCCGGGCTTGAGGTCTGCTGCGGCGGGTTGCTGGGGCTTGGCGAAAGCCATCAGCAACGGGTGGAGTTGGCATTGGCCCTTGCGGAGCTGGAAGTGGATTCCATTCCGCTTAATTTCCTGATTCCTATTCCGGGAACCCCGCTGGAGGATGTTGATCCTTTGCAGCCCCTTGAAATCCTGCTGACCATCGCCATGTTCCGGCTGGTCAATCCCCATGCGGAAGTGCGCATGGCTGCCGGACGGGCGGCACTGCGTTCATTGCAGTCTTTTATTTTTCATGCCGGGTGCAACGGGCTTATGGTCGGGGATTTCCTGACTGTATCCGGGCAGGGCATAGATCACGACCTGACCATGCTTGAAGATCTGGGGCTTACGGTCCGAAGCAAGAAATAAAAAAAAGGAAGCCCGGTTGAGTTGTTCAGCCGGGCTTCCTTTTTGAAATTTTTGTCAGGAGTGGTAGAGGATTGTAGCCACGTAATCCTGTATTTTTATGAGGATTTCCGGGGATGGTTTTTCAAAAGTCATACCCAGTACGGTTTTGCGTGAATCCTTGGTGCAGCGTTGTACTTTGCAGGGAATGAAGGTCTCTCCGTTTTCCGTAAAGTAGGGGCAGTAGACTTTCATGTCGTCGCCTATTTCCGGGTCAGGAGTTTTTTTATCCTGAATATAGCTTATGCAGCAACCGCTGGTACTCAGGTCTTCCAATACGGCTACGGTTTTTTCTTCTCCGAGTTTAATCTTGGCTTCCATGAAACAGGATACCCGTTTGTGCCTGCGCAGATTGTAGGACTCAATCCGTTTGGGATATTCCAGAAACAGAAGTCTGTCCGGGGTGGTTATCATCCTGACTACTTTGGTTTTGTAGCCGGAAGCAATTCCTTCAAAAATATAACGGACAGTGGCTTCGTTGCCCGGGTACATATAGTCACCCCATAGCTGCTTATCCGCATGGTGAACCATGGGCTCTTTGACAATGAGGGATTTGGTGAAATCCCCGCCGACTACAATAGTCGGGGCTTTGTCATTGAGTCCGCCGAGTTCAATGGTGATTTTCAGGCCGGGTGTACAGGCGGCCTTGAGTTTTTCCTTCTGGGAGATCATTTACCTTTCCGCTTAACGATGTATTTCTTGAACATAGAGGCTACTTCAAGTGTGGGGGCAATTTCAAGTGCTTTATCAAGGTGTTCCAGTGCCATATCGTTGTCTCCGGCGTCAAAATAGGCTCTGGCGGTATTGAAATGCAGGTTTTCATCGTTGGGATTGATTTCAATAGCTTTGTTGTAAAAAGTGATGGCTTCGTCAAATAGCGTTTGTTTACGAAGGGTTATGGCGAAAAGGTTAAATTCCTGACGCTGGCTTTCCATGAACACGGCATCGTTATTCAGAAGCCTGTCTACGATGCCGGATAATTTAGTGAAATTTTGTTTGCTGCATTGAACCGAGCCCATCCCCAGATTGGCCTTGGGGTGTTCCGGGTCCAGAAAAAGAGCTTTGGCAAAGGATTGTTCGGCTTCATCGAGATTGCCGTCAATGAATTGTTTTTCGCCTTTGTCTATTTTGGCTTTCAGGGATTTCAAAGCCGGGAGGGTTTTCTTCTCGTAGTATTTCAGTTCCGGGGCATACTGGGTGATGAATTCTTTTTTGTTGAGGACAATCACCATGCCGGAGGGGATATTCTGTTCATTCAGGGGCTGGACTTGGTACTTGTCCACGCCGGAACGGGTGACATAATAGTATGTCTTGCTTTCGGAACGCTGCATGGTCGCTCCTGCCCCGGTGTAGTCTTTGATGTTTTTAGAAAAAACACCAAGTACTTGCGAAATGTCTCCCATCGACCCCTCTCTGAAAATTCATTTATCTCAAGTAAGCTGAGTGTATTATTTATAATGTATTTTAGTATTTTGTAAAATTAAAAGCCTGCTGGTTATAAGCAGGCTTTTCAAAAAAGTCGATTAGAATTCTCAATATCAGGCTGGATTCAGCCGTTGATGCGTGTTTTGTATGTTTTTATGGAATGTTAGTTCTGTTATTTTTCATGTTCAGGGACGGCAGGTTTCGGTTTTGCTTTCTTCTTTTTCTTCTTTTTGAGCAGGTATTTCTTGAAAAGAATTGTCGCTTCCTGTTCAGGGTTTATTTCGAGTGCTTTTTCTATATGGATCAGGGCATCTTCTTTATTGTTTGTTTCAAAATATGCACGGGCGATGTTGAAATGCAGGTTTTCATCATCCTGATGGATTTCAAGGGCCTTGCTGTAGAAGCTGATGGCTTCTTTGTAGCGTTTGTTTTTGCGCAGAGCGATACCGAAGATATTGAATTCATGGCGCTGCTCCTCCAGAAACACAGTATCCAGATTCAGCAGGACTTTAATGACTTCAGCTAGTTTTTCGAAATTTTCTTTTGAGCACTGGACAGTACCCATGCCCAGATTGGCCTTGGGATTATCCGGGTCCAGCAGCAGGGCTTCTGCAAAAGCGTGTTCCGCTTCATCCAGTTTGCCCTCTTCAAAAGCCTCTTCACCTTTTTCAATTTTGGCGTGCAGGGTTTTCAGGGCGGGCAGGGTTTTGCGCTGGTAGTAGTATACTTCAGGGGAGTACTGTTTAATGAAATCTTTTTCAGCAACAATATTGACCATGCCGGAAGGAACGTCCTGTTCGTTCAAAGGCTGGGTGTGGTAATGAATCCCGACGCGGGTGACATAGTGGTAGGTTGTGTTTACGGTCCTCTTTGCAGTTGTTCCGGTCCCGATATGCGATTTAATGTTTTGGGAATAAACCCCCAGAATTTCATGTGAATTGCCCATCATTACCCCAAATGCATTTTTTCATTATCTATAATTATAACGCAAGGCCCGCTTAAATTATAAACGGGCCTTGCTGTTTTTGTCGACAGGAAAGGATTCTTTTTGTCTTTTAACTACAGCCTGCCCTCTTCCACGGCGTGGCAGGCACAGAGGGTGCCGTTTTCCAGATTGCGGGCGCGGGGAATTTCTTCCCGGCAGCGGTCATTGGCAAACTGGCAACGGCCATGGAATACGCATCCCGGAGGCAGATTGATGGGCGTGGGCACGTCACCGGAAAGGTGGATGTGTTTTTTCTTTTCTCCGCCAAGGGTCGGAATGGCCGAGAGCAGTGCCCTTGTGTACGGATGCTGCGGACTTGCAAAAATCTCCTTGGCTGTTCCCAGTTCACAGAGGCTGCCCAGATACATTACCGCCACACGGGTGGAGATGTGTTCCACAACGGACAGATCGTGACTGATGAACAGGTAGGTCAGATTGCGATCTTCCTGCGCATCCATGAGCAGGTTCAGAATCTGGGCCTGAATGGAAACATCCAGCGCGGCAATGGGTTCATCGGCCACGATGAATTCCGGTTCCACGGCCAGAGCACGGGCAATGGAGATACGCTGACGCTGGCCGCCGGAGAATTCATGGGGGTAGTTGCCGGCCCATTCCGGGTCCATACCCACACTGCGCATGACTT
>NZ_VOIQ01000001.1:300000-515277 GCF_010470675.1 Desulfovibrio sp. JC010 | reverse complement strand
TCGTTTAATTGACGCTGGCAAAGCTCATAAAGTTGCGATGGTCGCATCAATGAGAAAGTTACTTGGCATTTTGAATGCCCTAATTGCTAACGACCAATATTGGTCTGAGCAGCCTGCGTAGCTTGACTTTTGCCACCGTTGCTCCGGCTTCACCCGGCTCAATGCAGAAACGCAGCCTGTTCAGTGCTTCCTGCGGATCTGCATGGTCATCAATCATTGCCGAGATAACCTGCATATGGCCCTGCGGCTGCATGAACCCGCCCATGACACCGAAGGTGGAGTGCAGGGTTTTGTCCTCGCGCAGGCAGATGCCGGGGATGATGGTGTGATAACTGCGTTTGCCGGGTGCAAGTACGTTTGGGTGGGCCGGGTCGAGGGAGAAATTATGGGCCCGGTTCTGCAGGGAGAAACCGAGTCCCTCGGGCACGATTCCGGTTCCGAATCCTAGGTAATTGGAATTGACCATGGAGCAGCCGTTGCCGTCTTTATCCACCACACAGAAGTAGACCGTGTCCGAAGAATTGATCGGCACTCCGCTGACGTTGTCCAGCTTGGCCCGGTCCGGGAAGATAAGTGAGGCCCGTTGCGCTCCATAAGATGGCGAAAGTAGTTTTTCCAGCGGAGTGGAATATAGCTGTGGGTCAGCCACATGAAGCCGGGCATCGGCAAAGGCCAGACGCATTGCTTCAATTAAATGATGCAGCCTTTGTGGGGATTCCGGTGCACCGAGTGCGGCAACATCAATATCCGCAAGGGTGTTCAGGGCCAGCAGGGCGGCCAGTCCCTGTCCGTTGGGCGGGCATTCGTGGATTTCATAACCCCGGTAATTCACGCTGATGGACTCCTGAAACAGGGAGCTGTGCGCAGCCATGTCTTCTGTGGAAAGAAAACCGCCGTTGTCGCGGACAATGCGGACTATCTTTTCAGCGATATCCCCTTCATAGAAAATTTTTTTGGCGTCTTCAGGCGAACAATCCGCCAGCCGGGCAAGGAGCAGGCCCAGATTACGGTTGAGCATGATTTCACCGCAGCGGGGCGCATTTCCATTTAACAGCAGCTGTTTTCCGCCGGGACTGTTGTGCAGAATTTTTGCGCCTTCATTCCAGAGTTCAGCTGTTACCGGACTGACCGGAAACCCCTGCATGGCATAGCGTATGGCCGGACCAAGGATGGTGGCAAGGGACAGGCTGCCGTGCTGTTCCACCAGATCCGCCCAGAGGGCGAGGGCACCGGGCACATTAACAGTCATGGCATGGCGAAGCGGCAGTTCTCCCGAGATTCCCATGGCGTTGACTTTTTCCAGCGAGATATCCTGCGCGGATTTACCGGAACCGTTCAGGGCAAAAACGTTTTTGCTTCCTGCCTCATAATAGAGGGCGAAAGCATCACCGCCAAGCCCGGTACTGCATGGTTCCGCCACGGCCAAAGCTGCGGCGACTGCAATGGCTGCGTCTGCTGCATTGCCCCCGGCGCGGAGAATTTCCAGCCCGGCTTCAGTGGCCAGCGGCTGGCTGGAAGCGACCATCCCTTTGGTTGCATACACGGGTGAACGGCGTGAATTGAAGACAAATTCAGGCTGGGCATGGCTGGAAATTTCAAATGGGGACATGGATCAACTCCGTAAGGTTGGTTGCAGGTTTGCGCAATGGTAGAGGATGTCGCGGGAAAAATGCAATAGGCAAGCTGACACTGCTGTATTTATAAGCAGCGCGTTAAGAATAATTGTGCCCACTTCTGTTTGTTCTCAGTGTTTGCCTTAAAATCGATTTTGTGCGTAGTGTGACAATATGGTTACAAGCATACGTATTTTGGGGTTGGTGGTATGTCTGCTTTTCAGTGCGGTTTCTGCCCATGCTTTCGGGCTGAAACTGATGGCTGAGGAGTATCCTCCGTACAGTTACAGACTTGGGGGGGAATCTCGGGGGCTTTTTATTGATCTGGTGCGCATGATTCAGGAAAAGCTGGGTGAAAAACCGGGCAAGATAACATTTTATCCCTGGGCGCGGGGATATAAAAAATTGCAATCCGGCACAGGGGATGTCCTGTTTCCCATGTGCATGACTCCTGAACGTTCGGCGGAATTCAAATTTGTAGGACCTGTTTTCTGGGATGATATCTATTTTTATCGCAAAAAAGGGAGCGGTATTGAGCTGGAGACAGTTGAAGATGCAAAGAAGATAGGAACCATAGCAGTGACCAGATATGATATTTTCCATCAGAATCTGGTCAGCATGGGCTATGATAATCTTGACCTGAGTGCTTCACCCAAATGCGATTTTATGAAGTTGCTGCGGGGGCGTGCTGATCTTGTTCCCATGGGCAGTAAAGCTATTTCTTATTTTTTCCTGCGTAATCCGGAACTGGATTTCAAGCAGTTGGAAAAAGTCGGACCATCCGTGTTTTTTACAACTAATTACATAGCTTTCAAAAAGGATACTCCTGACGAAGTGATCGAGAAATGGCAGGCCGCCCTTGATGAGTTAAAAACGGAAGGGGAATGGCAGAAATTAGTGGATAAGTATTTTCCGCCTGATCTGGTAAATTAAATTTTTTTATAATCAAAAAAGGCTCCTTATATCGCAAGATCTAAGGAGCCTTTTGCTTAACCGATAGGGATTCCAAAGGGGCTTAGCTCCTTTGGCCGCCGGAGGCGAAATCAAATCGTCAATCGCGCGAAGCGCAACTATACCAAAGTAACAGCGCGGTTCATGCGGGCGACGGTTTCCTCTTTGCCGAGCACGAGCATGAGATCGTAGAGTCCGCCGGGGGACTGGGTGCGTCCGCAGAGCGCGAGGCGTACGGGCTGTCCGATGGCTTTGAATTTCAGCTCCTTCTCTTCAAGAAAGCCTTTGCAGACCGCTTCAAGGGAATCGTGGCTGTATTCTTCATCCGCCGCGATGCGTGCGGTGAGTTCCTTGAGAATCTCCACCGCTTCGGGCTTGAATACTTTTTCCACGGCCTTTTCATCGTATTCCAGTGCTGCACTGTCCACGAGGAAGAAATCGCACATGTCGGCCATTTCCTTGTAGTTGGTGGAGCGGGGCTGCAGCAGGGGGATGATCTTTTCAAGGTATGCGTCCTCAGCTTCCACTCCTTCGGGCAGGAAAGTGCGCATGCCGGGGATCAGGTCCGCCGGAGCCTTGGCCTTGATGTATTCGCTGTTCACCCAGTCCAGCTTCTTGGTGTCGAATACGGACGGGGAATTTCCGAGATGGTCGGTGTTGAAAAGTTCGATCAGCTCTTCACGGGAGA
Organism: Desulfovibrio sp. JC010; assembly: GCF_010470675.1. Lineage (NCBI taxonomy): Bacteria > Pseudomonadati > Thermodesulfobacteriota > Desulfovibrionia > Desulfovibrionales > Desulfovibrionaceae > Desulfovibrio > Desulfovibrio sp. JC010. The sequence goes on along the minus strand of NZ_VOIQ01000001.1, from coordinate 512,025 downwards.
ATATTTCCTGATCGCCGTGGGACCAGCCGAGGCGTACGAGGTAGTTGACCACAGCTTCAGGCAGGTAGCCCATTTTTTCGTATTCCATGACGGAAAGGGCACCGTGACGTTTGGAAAGCTTTTTCTTGTCCGGGCCGAGGATCATGGGCACGTGGCCGAATTTGGGCACATCCCAGCCGAGAGCTTTGTAAAGCAGGATCTGGCGCGGGGTGTTGTTCACATGGTCATCTCCACGCAGCACGCTGGTAACGCCCATGGTGTGGTCATCCACCACAACTGCGAGGTTGTAGGTGGGGGAACCGTCACTGCGGCGCAGGATCATGTCGTCCATTTCAGCGTTTTCAACACTGATGGGCCCTTTGATCATATCTGTGAAATTTGTACGGCCTTCGAGCGGAGCCTTGAAACGTACAACCCTGTTCTCGCCGGGACCGAGATTTTTCTCGCGGCAGGAGCCGTCGTATTTGGGTTTGCGTTTTTCTTTCATGGCCTTTTCGCGCATGGCGTCAACCTGTTCGGGAGTGCAGTCGCACCAGTAGGCTTTGCCTTCGTCCAGCAACTGGTCAATGTAACCGTTGTAGAGGTCGAAGCGGTCGCTCTGGTAGACCGGATCGTCGTTCCAGTCCATACCCAGCCATTTCATGGAATCGAGGATGGCGTCGGTGTATTCCTGTTTGGAGCGTTCGCGGTCGGTGTCTTCGATGCGCAGGACGAATTCCCCGCCATCGTGTTTGGCCAGCAGCCATGCGAAAAGTGCGGTGCGTGCTCCGCCGATATGCAGGTGCCCGGTCGGGCTGGGTGCGAATCTGGTTACAGTCTTAGCCATGATATTTTCTCCTGAACGATGCCTCCGGCGGCCCTGCCGGGGGCCTTAAACCCTTTTGGGAAAAGGGTTTAAGAATCCCAAAACTTTTTAGTAGGGCTTCGCCGCTTAGGCTGGAAAATTGCGGGTTATAAAACGTAAAAAATCCGCCTTAAAAGGCGGTCTTCTCAGCTGAGTTGCTACTCTGCGTTCTTTAAATATTCAACCGGCCGGAGCATGCTCCGGCCGGATTGATTCTATTCAGCAGGCTCGACGCCTTTGAGAGCGGGAATCTCTTTGAGCAGGGTGCGCTCAATTGCGTTTCGCAAGGTGATCTGGGACATGGGGCAACCTTTACAGGCTCCCTGTAAGCGCACCTTGGCGATGCCTTTGTCTGTTACCTCTACGAGTTCAACGTTACCGCCGTCAGCCTGAAGAAGGGGTCTGACCTTGTCAAGAGCGGCTTCGACTTTATCGTGCATGGTAAATCCTCCCTTTGGTATGCCCGCTCAAGTACTTTCTTTAAACCGCCTTGTCAAACACGTGAGTACTTCTTTTCTGCGTTTTTTCGAAATACATACAAAAAAGAATGTAAGTAGAAGTTGTTTTATTTCAGGGTAATATGGTTATGCTGCCAGATTTTTCAAAATAGAAAAAGCATCGTCCAGAACCGGGCCCAGCTCGGCATCAAGTTCCCGTAATTTATCAGGAGTCAGCCCGTTCTTTTCCCATCTTTCATTTTTCACATTGCGGATGAAGAAATCCCCGCTGCCGCCGATACCCATGGTTTTGGCAATGATGTTGGCGAAATAGACGTAAAGGGCTTCCGGCGATTTGGCTGCCTTTGCGGGGTTGTGGTGGTTGAGCACGGCATTGACCAGCGTAAAGGGCAGGTTCCATTTGCGCAGCAGCATGCCGCCCAGTTCGGAGTGGTCGAATCCGCATGTCACCCGCTCGGCCTTGAACATGAGTGCTTTTTTGTGGCGTGAAATGGCCGTGGCCGCGATTGCCTGTTCCGGCAGGGCCATCATCAGTACCGGGCGGCCTATGTCGTGCAGCAGTCCGGCTACAAAACATTTTTCAGGAGTACCCTGTTTGAATTTTTTGGAAAGCTGGCTGGCGATGATCCCGCAGGCAAAGCTGTGCCGCCAGAAAAGCTCAAGGTCGATGATGTCCGCAGGCAGTCCCTTGAACATATCCATGACCGATGTACCCATGGCAAGGGTGGAAAGCTGGTTGGTACCGATGACCGCCACTGCCCGCGAAATGGTATCGATCTGGGCCGGAAAACTGTAGAAGGCACTGTTGACCATGCGCAGCAGAAAAGCGGACAGGGCAGTGTCCCGTGAAATTACCTTGGCCAGATCAGAGGCCGAGCTTGCGGGATCGTTTATGACCTGACGCATCTCAATGAAAACCTGCGGCAGGGAAGGCAGCTTGACCTCGGAACGCATGAGCGAAATAGGGTCGACCGGATCAAATTTCTTTTTGGGCATGTCCAGCTGCGGCTGCGGCTTGTAAAGTTCGGGATTTTCCATGAGGTCATGAGCCACGTGGGTAACGCCCAGTTCGAAAAGGGTGGCCATGACCGGTTGCTCCCGGTCTGTGCGGGTAAAGCGGTCTTCCATCAGGGCCGTGGCCTTAAGCATTATTTCTTCGGGAATGAAAGTGGTGTCTGTCATGGTCAGCCGCCTTGGATTTAACTGTATTTCCTGAGTTTATAATATATTAAAAGAGGTTTGAGGGGAAGCGTTGCGCCCGGAAAATAATAAAGCCCGGCAGGTGCGTTCCTGCCGGGCTTTATGGGTAGGTTTTATGCTGTACTGTTTACTTCAGCCATGAATCAACTTGAGCTTTGTTTTCCTTGATGAAGCGCTTTGCGTTTTCATAGGGATCAGCACCCTTTTTCTGATTCCAGGCCATGAGCATCTGCAGCTGTCCGGCATCTTTCCATGCGAATTTGTCGAGGAAAGCGTATACTTCAGGCATGTCCTTATCGAGACCTTTGCGGACGATTGTGTTGATGGTTTCCTCGCCGCCCATGATGCCTTTGGGGTCCTTGAGGTATTTGAGCTGCCAGCGACCGAACATCCAGTGCGGGGACCAGCCGGTGACAACGATCCAGTCCTTGTTCTTGATGGCGTTGCCAAGGGCTGCGGTCATGGTTGCGCCGGAGCCTTCCATGAGTTCGAATTTATCGAGCTTGTAATCGGAAATGGCTTTTTCGGAAAGTCCCATAAGACCTGCACCGGGGTCGATTCCGGTGATGCGGTCATCGAATTTTTCAGCGTACTTATTGAGGTCGGCAATGGAATCCACGGTTACGTAATCGGGAACAACCCAGCCGATTTTGGCACCGGACACGTTGGGACCGAGGTCCACTACTTTGTTTTTAACTTTATTCAGGTAGTCCTTGTGGGTTACGGGCAGCCAGGCGGTGGCCATGCCGTCAACATCTCCGGTTCCTACGGCCTGCCACATGGCTGCGGCTGCAACGGGCAGGATTTCGCATTCATAGCCCATGCGTTCTTCAAGCACGGCTTTGAGCAGGTTGGTGGTGGCAGTTGCGCAGTCCCACTCAACGTAGGCGAGTTTAACTTTTTTGGAATCACCGGCGTATGCGCTGAAAGCAAGAACGCTGGCTAACAGGGCCGTGAGAATAACAGTGAACAGTTTTTTCATTTCATGGTCCTCTTGTTGATGGTTGACGGAAGGTATGAAAAAAGTCCCCCGCCGGATCGGCAGGGGACTTTCAATATGTGCTTATGCGGAATTAGTTAAGCCATGAATCAACCAGTGCTTTGTTTTCCTTGATGAAACGCTTTGCGTTTTCATAAGGATCAGCACCTTTTTCCTGGTTCCAGGCCATGACCATCTGCATCTGGTTGGCGTCTTTCCATGCGAACTTGTCGAGGAAAGCGTAAACTTTGGGCATGTCTTTATCGAGACCTTTGCGGACAACGGTGTTGATGGTTTCGGATTCACCGAGAATCTTTTTGGGATCATCAAGGTATTTGAGGTCCCAGCGGCCGAACATCCAGTGCGGGGACCATGCGGTAACAACAATCCATTCGTTGTTCTTGACGGCGTTGCCAAGGGCTGCGGTCATGGTTGCGCCGGAGCCTTCCATGAGTTCGAACTTGTCGAGGTCATATGCTTCGATTGCTTCCTCGGAACGCATCATGAGGCCTGCGCCGGGATCGATACCGATGATTTTGTCGTCAAATTTGTCAGCGTATTTGTTGAGGTCGGCAATGGACTCAGCAGTTACGTAGGTGGGAACAGCCCAGCCCAGTCTTGCGCCGGTTACGTTGGGACCGAGGTCTACAATGTCCTTTTTCAGGCGCTTGAGGTAATCGCCGTGGGTTACGGGCAGCCATGCTGCAGCCATACCGTCAACATCGCCGGACGCAACGCCCTGCCACATTACAGCTGCGGCAACGGGGATGACTTCGCATTCAATACCCATGCGTTCTTCAAGAACGGCTTTGATAACGTTGGTTGTGGCAGTTGCGCAGTCCCACTCAACGTAGGCCAGCTTTACTTTCTTATCTCCTGCGAATGCTGCGGTGCTGAAAGCAGCAACGAGCAGTGCAGCCAGAGTCAGAACTAAAATTTTTTTCATTGTGTATCTCCTGATTAAGTTAAAGTCCGGTTATTTTTTACCCGACCCGAGTTTCTGTAACACCTGATCCATTATCATAGCGACGATGACAATGCCAATACCAGCTTCAAATCCCTTACCCATCTGCAAACGTTGAATTGCTTTCCAGACTTCACCGCCCAGTCCCTTGGCACCGATCATGGCGGCGATAACCACCATGGAGAGAGCCAGCATGACTGTCTGGTTCACCCCGGCCATGATGGTCGGAGTGGCGATGGGAAGTTCCAGTTTAAGGAGTCTCTGCCAGCGGTTGGAACCGAATGCTTCAGCACACTCCACCAGTTCTTCAGGAACCTGCTTGATTCCGAGGCAGGTCAGCCTGATGGACGGCGGCATGGCAAAGATGATTGTTGAAAATATAGCGGCAACCTTGCCCAGACCGAAAAAGGGAATGGCCGGGATAAGGTAAACAAAAGCGGGCATGGTCTGCATGACGTCAAGAACAGGCATGACCACCCTGTTTACGGGCTTGCTCATGGCCGCCAGAATACCGATGGGGATACCGATCATCAGGGCCAGCAGGGTGGCGACGATAACCAGCGCAATGGTGCTGACCGTGGCTTTCCAGAGTCCCATGTTCCAGATGAGCAGCAGTCCGGCAATGGCAAAGATTGTGGTTCGTTTACTTTTGGCCAGTTTCCAGGTGATCAAACCCACGATGATGATGAATGCCCACGGCGGGCAGGCTTTCATGGCACCTTCCACAACATCAAGACCTGCTTCAAGCACAGCGGAAAAAGCTTTGGTGGCAAATGAAAAATGTTCCACCAGAAAATCAATACCAGATTCAATTACGTCCCCGACGGGTATGCGTGGAATATTCATTCTAGTTGCCTCCTCTTTCGGCCAGTGCCCCGATCAGCGTGCCTCGGACGATAACCCCTTTGAGTTTGTTGTCTTCATTGATGACCGGAAGGGGCAGAGTGCGGTCCTGCATGATGTTGAAGAGTTCCTGAGCAGGGCAGTCTAAATCCACGGCCTGCAGGTCTTTATGCATGATGGTTCTGATGTCTTTACCGCCTTCTTCCACCAGCTTTGCGCAGTCTCCGGCATTGAGCATGCCGATGAGCTTGTGTTTTTCATCTAGCACAAAGAGGTTGGAGATATTGTTCTTGCGCATTTTGCGAAGCGATGCTCTGGGGCCGTCGGTTTTGATGAAGGCCACGGCGTCGATCTTTTTCATTACCGACTCAGCGGTGAGGACCTTGGTGATATCAACGTCTTCCACAAAGCGGCGTACGTATTCTGTGGCCGGTTCAGTGAGAATTTCTTCGGGTGAACCGATTTGTACGATTTCACCGTCTTTCATAAGCACGATGCGGTCGCCCAGTTTGAGGGCTTCGTCAAGGTCGTGGCTGATGAAGACGATGGTCTTGTGCATGCGCTCCTGCAGGTTGATCAGTTCGTCCTGCATGTCGCGGCGGATGAGCGGGTCAAGGGCACTGAAAGCTTCGTCCATGAGCAGGATGTCCGGATCCAGAGCCAGTGCGCGGGCAAGACCCACGCGCTGCTGCATGCCGCCGGAAAGCTGGTCCGGGTAGGATTCTTCCCAGCCGGAAAGCCCGACCAGTTCAAGTGCTTCCATGGCTTTCTGCTTGCGCACTTCAGGGTCGACATTTGCGATCTCCAGCCCGTATTCTGCGTTTTTAAGGACAGTGCGGTGGGGGTAGAGGGCGAAGTTCTGGAAGACCATGCCCAGCTTTTCCAGCCGGATTTTGCGTAGCTTATCCATGCTCAGGGAGGTTATATCTTCCCCGTCAATGAAAATTTTACCGCCGGTAGGCTCGATGAGCCTGTTGATGCAGCGTACAAGTGTTGACTTACCGCTGCCGGAAAGGCCCATTACAACGACTATTTCACCTTCTTCTACGCTGAATGTGGCGTTGTTTACGCCGACACCGTGCTTGGTCTTTTCCATAATATCATCTTTGTTCGCTCCTTTTTCGAGCATGGGGATGATTTTTTTTGGATTAGAACCGAAAATTTTATAGAGATTTTCAACTCGGATTTTTTCCATGATTTCTCCGTTTATCAAAACTAAACACTGCCGACCCGTATCAGGGGAGGCAGTAGAAATTAATTGCAATGGTGGTGTTCGGGGGAAAAGGCAGAGAGAAGGGGGATTTTTTCCGGGGCTGAGTTAGGGTTGATTTCCTTAACGGGCGTTCCGGACGGTTTGATGTAGTACTGTTGTGTGGGTTGCATTTTTTTATGCAGTATGCGCGTGTTGCAGTTGTGTTTGATGTTCTAATTTTAAAATACGGTTTTTACATTGAAAAGATGCAGTTTGTATGTCGCGTTTTTCTGTGTAGTAAAAAACCGCTTATGGCGATTGTTACGCTCAGGTTAAAATGAGCTGTTTCGTCTCTATCGTCAATTATAGACTTATAGAACTCGAATTTTAAGGGTAGATAAAATATGAATCCATGTCAAATTAGATGCAATTTTAATTGAAAGCGGTAATTTTTGTGCCATTTCAGCAATGATTTTGAGAAGGGGAGCGGAGTTTTTAAATTGCAAGGGCTGAGTGTATGAGAATGCGGCTAATCAGGGCTAATCCAGATTTATTTGAAAAGATAAAAGCCCGAAATGTGAATTCCGGGCTTTTGGAATGGTTTTATTGCTGAAAAAGTAATTATCGGCGGGTTAAACCGTATTTTTTAAGTTTATACTGCAGGGTCCTGCGGCTGATGCCCAGCGCGTCAGCTGTTCGCTCCCGGTGGTGCTGGTTGGCTTCAAGGGCTGAGATCAGGGCCTGCCGCTCGGCATCATCGAGGGTGGGGGTGCCGGGTTGCGGCGCAGCTGTTTGTTGCGGCTGTGCAGGATGTTGAGGCTGTGCCGGAGCTGCGGTTTGTTGTGCAGGCTGCTGCGCCGGGGCCTGTCGGGGTGTTGAATTTTGAACCTGCGGGGGAAGCAGCTCCGGTCCCAGCACTTCGCTGCGGCTGAGGATGATGGCCCGTTCCAGCACGTTTTCCAGTTCACGGACGTTGCCGGGCCAGTCATAGCGGCCCAGTGCATCCAGAAAGGACGGACTCACCGAGCGGACTTTCTTGTTGTTCTTGCGGCCCAGTTTTTCCAGCAGGTAGGCCACCAGCGCGGGCAGGTCGCCCACCCTTTCGCGCAGGGGCGGGATGCGGATCTCAAGGACACTCAACCGGTAGTAGAGGTCCTCGCGGAAATTTCCTTTTTCCACTTCCTTCTTGAGGTCGCGGTTGGTGGCGGCGATGATGCGCACATCTGTTTCCACCGGGGAAACGCTGCCCAGCGGTTCGACCACTTTTTCCTGCAGGGCACGCAGGATCTTGGCTTGCAGTACCGGGTCCATTTCTCCGATCTCATCAAGGAAGAGGGTTCCTCCGGAAGCCAGCTGGAACCGTCCGGGCTTGTTGGCATTGGCCCCGGTAAAGGCCCCTTTCATATATCCGAAAAGTTCACTTTCCAGCAGGTCCGCCGGGAGTGCTGCACAGTTGACTTTGATGAGCGGTTTATCGGCGCGCAGGCTGGCCCGGTGCAACCCTTCGGCAACCAGTTCCTTACCGGTACCGGATTCCCCCAGCACGAGGATGGTCGCTTCGGACGGCCCGGCCTGCTCGATGAGGTCTTTCACATGGAGCATGGACTGTGAGTTTCCGATCATCTGCTCGGTGGCTCCGGCGGCGGTTTTGAGTTTTTCGTTCTCATCCACCAGCCGGGAATAATCCAGTGCCTTGGCCATGACCGCTTTCAGCTCTTCGTTGTCCGCAGGTTTGGTCAGGTAATCAAAGGCCCCGTGTTTCATGGCCACCACAGCGGAGTTCACGTTGCCGTAAGCGGTGAGCATGATAACCGGAAGTCCGGGCATAATGGTGTTCAGCTCTTTAAGCAGGGCCATGCCGTCCATGCCGTCCATGCGCATATCGATCAGGGCGGCGTTTAAGGTCAGCCCGGGCAGGATTTCAAGTGCCTGTTCCCCGGACTGGGCTTCATGCACAGTCCAGCCATCACCTTCCAGCACTGCCCGGATGAGCATGCGCAATGATGGTTCATCATCGACTATGAGTACGTTTTTGCCTGTGGTGTTCATTGTTCGTTTCCTTCATCTTGCGCAGCCGGGAAGAACAGCTTGACGCAGGTTCCGCCCAGCGGTTCGGGCAGGGTGCCGGGCAGGTCGGGGCCGGAGATGGTCACCCGTCCGTTGTGTCCGCGCATGATTGTATTGACTATGGCAAGGCCGAGGCCCGTTCCCTTGGGTTTGTCAGTGAAAAAGGGTTCAAGGGCGTGTTTACGGATATCTTCAGGCATTCCCGGACCGTTGTCGCAGACACTGATCCAGACACCGTGTTCCGTGGCTTCAGCCATGATTGTGATCTCGCCGTTTTGTTCAGGAACAGCATCAAGGCTGTTGACCAGCAGGTTGAGCAGCACCTGCCGGATGCCGTCCGGGTCGGCGTAAACTGCGTCTGTGTTCAATTCAGTTTGCAGGCTGGTGCCTTTGTGTTCAAGGTCGAAGCCCATGAGGGTCTGCATGGTCTCGCAGAGTTCGTGCAGACCCATGGATTCGGGATTAAGCTCGTGCGGCTTGGAGAGATAGAGCAGGTCGGTGACCACCCTGTTCAGGCGGTCCGCTTCCGTAAGCATGGTTGTGGCGTAGGTGGCGTAGGGCTGCTCATCTTTGAATTTATCCGCAAAAAGCTGGGCGAAACCGCGCAGGGAACTCAAAGGGTTGCGGATTTCATGGGCCACTCCGGCGGCCAGTGAGCCGATGGAGGCCAGCCTGCGCGCTTCGTAAAGGTCTTCTTCAAGGTCGGCAATGTCGGTACGGTCGCGGATAATGATCATGGTCCGTTGTTCTTTCAGACTTTCAAAGTAAGGGAAGAAGATCAGTTCAAGGTTTTTACCGCCCATACGGACATGTTCCCAGACAACATTTCCCCGCCTGAAATCCTGCAGGGATTCGTAAGAAAAGTCATTCCAGTTTTTGCCTACCAGCACTTCATCCGCCGGGCTTTGCAGCAGGGTGTGTGCAGAACCGTTGGCGGCAAGGATGGCTCCCTGCGGCGAAATGGTCAGCAGTCCGTCGGGCATGTTGTCCAGCAGGTTGGCCTGAAAACGTTCCAGCCGGGTCAGCTTTTTGCCCTGTTCGCGGCGTTGGAAATAGGCCACAGCCAGCAGCCAGAGTACGAATCCGGCCAGAAAAATATATCCGGTCTGCAGCAGGGCTGCCCTGCGGTACTGGTTGAACTGGCGCAGGTGTTTTTCCGCACTCAGTCCCAGCAGCAGGTAAGTCTCTTTGTCCGGCGGAGGCATGAAGCCGCGCCTGTGCTTCTGGTGTCCGTAGAGCCGTTGCAGGACAGGCTGGCCCACCGTGCCGTAGAGCAGGGCGGCTTTGCCTTTTATCATCACCGGAGTGCTGGATTCCCGCATTTTGGTGATCATGTTAAACAGGCCGGAAGGCGGGGTGTAGACAGGCTTTTCATCTTGATCCTGTTCAACAACCAGCATGGGCTTATGGTCCGGTCCGTAAAGGGCGATGTAGAGCAGGTCGCCCTGCGCCACCATTTCCCGGAACAGCTCGCGCGCATCCGGCAGCAGTTCATTGGGCATGCGCCTGTTGTGCGGTCCCGGCGGTCTCATGCGGCGTGCGCCTTCCACCAGCTGAATATCCAGCCCGCGGGCAATGGAGCGGGCCGAAAGCAGCATGTGTTCAAACACGGTCTGATGCATCTGGCGCAGGTTGTGCCATGTCAGGTACAAACTTCCGGCTCCGAGAAGAATCAGGGCCAGCAGTGCCAGAGCAAGAGGCAGTTTATGTGATTTTTGTGAGCTTAGTTCCATTTAGTCCGGCTTCATTTAGGGATTTAGCAGGTTGCCTAATGCACGCGGAGAATCCAGTCCCAGTGCCCCTGCAATCTCCTTGATGAGGGTGTTTTTGTCAACAACCACGCCCTTTTCGCGCAGGATGCCCAGTGCGGTGTTCAGATCCAGATTGTATTTTGCGCAGTATTGCCCAAGGCTCATGCGTCCTATTCCTGCGCCTGATTGGCCGGACTGCTGATTCGAGTCCCCTCCTTCTTTTTTCATGGAGGATTTGTTCTGTGGTTGATCTTTTAAAATAATATCATGCAGCTCTTTGGGGGTAAGTCCTGCCTTGTTGGCGATGGATTTGATGGATTCCTTGGTGGATTCAAGTTCAATACCGGCGTTCTTTATGGATGCGGCGGCCTTGTCCACATCCAGCCCCATACGCTTGCAGAAAATTTCCAGCGGGCTGAGTTCCGCGTGTCCGTACGGGGGAATTCCGTATTTTTCTTCACCCTTGGCCTGAAAGTACTGGGTGCCTTCAAGAACCTGCTTCATGGGCGGCAGTTCAAGCAGGGTACCGAAAGCAACAAAAAGAGTGATTATCAGGCTGATAAAAAATGCGGGAGATGTGAAATTTGCTTCCCCGGCTTTCTTTTTAAGGTAGGCGAGAATGGGCTTCCAGTTCAGCCAGATGTGCAGGATGGAAACAACAAGAAAAAGGACCCCGGTGCAGATATGGATATCGCCCCATTGTTCCTTGCTTAAGGTCAGCATAGTCCAGTCCGCCCAGTAGGCAACCCTGCCCTGCGGGACGATATACAGAACTACACTGGTGATAATCAGGACGATAAATGAAAAAAAGCTGGTCAGGGAAGTGATTTTTCTAAACATGCTGCGCTCCTTTGATTTGCTCTGATATTGATAACTTAAATATGGGCGCGTTTGGAAGGTCTTTAATAAAAAAGGAGGACCGCTATAGTCCTCCTTTTTACCCGTTTTCCTGTAATTAAGTGTAGATGAACGTTATTTAAAGGGGTTAGGAACGTTGGCCCGGACATCCTCCGGCAGGGCAGTCGCCCTGCTTGTAGTTGCCGCAGCCTCTGCCGCCTTTACCCATTCCCTGCCCCATGGGCGGGAAGGTCAGGCCGGTTTCCTTTTCTATTTCTTCTGCCATCTTTTTATGTTCTGCGTAGAGCTTGTCCCGTACTTTGGAAAGTTCCTGCACCAGAGCATGGATGGTCTCTTTGTCGGCCTTGCCGGAATCCACCAGAGCTTTAAGTTCAGTGTGTTTTGCCCACTGTTCGCTCTTCAGGGTCTGAAAAGTGGATTCATATTTTTTAATGATCTCTTGCACCTGTTTTTGTTTCTCAGGTGTCAGCTGCTCATAGGCAGCCCAGTTACCGTTGTGGTAACCGGCGTTCCGGTAACCGTTCCGTGCCATGGCGACTGATGCTACAGCCAGAACCAGCACGACGATCAAGGGAACCAGAGCTTTTCTTTTCATAAGATCTCCTGATGCGGTTAAAAGTTGTTGCCCTCTCGGTTTGTCATAAAGCACGTGGTGTGCCAAAGTGAAAAAATCTTTTATATTAGTGTGTTGTTGGTTTTTGTGCAGTGGAGGTAAATTTTTAAGTGCAAAATATATGTGCAGCCAGTTGCACAAAAGTGCATGCTCACCTGCAAAATAAAAAAAGAGGCCCCGGGGAGAGGGGCCTCAAAAACAGGGGAAGGAGTGTTCTGTTTTTTTCTTCGCAGGGGATGATGGTATTATATGTAAAGACTAGGAGTTCCAGCGACCTCTGTCGTCATTGTGGTGTCTGCGGCCTTTGCGTGGACCGTCGTCATCGAATCCGCGACCGCTGAACCCACGCATGGGCATTTCAATTCCGGTGGCTGTTTCGATTTCTTCATTGACCTGCTTGCGGAGGTTGTAGCCCTTGGTTTTGAGTTCAACCATTTCCTGAACAAGCTTGCTGATGGTCTTCTGGTCGGCCTTGCCGGAATCAACCAGTGCATTCAGTTCGGTGCGCTTGGCCCACATCTGAGTCTTGATGGTCTGGAATTCATCCTGATGCTTTTTGAAGATGGCTTTTACTTCCTGCTGTTTTTCAGGGGTCAGCTGTTCGAAAATCTGGCGGGGACCGTTGCGGAAGCAGTCGTTGTTTCCTCTCTGGTAACCGCCGCCGGCCATGGCGGTTCCGGCAATGGTCAGGACCATGATTGCTACTACGGGAATTACGATTTTCTTTTTCATGATTATCTCCTTGGGGTTGTATGAAAAAACTTTGCTATCTCGTAATTCCCCTAAAGCACAGGGTGTGCCATTTTGCGTAACTTCTTAAACTGCTTGAATTAAAGTGTTATCGCCTACTGTGGCGGTCTGAAAATGGCAATGCAATAGCTGCGCAAGAATGCACAATTTGTGCAGATATAATGTTAAAATGCACTTATATAAATTAACATTTATTAACAATTCTGCCGTCTTCCAGTAAAATGGTCTCCTTGGCCATGGAGGCATGGCCTCGGTCATGGGTAACCATGGCGATAGTCAAACCGTCACGGTTTAAATCGTTCAGAATTTCCATAACTTCGTTTCCTGTAGCTTTATCCAGACTGCCGCAGGGTTCGTCCGCAAAGAGTATGGAAGGTGATTTCACCAGTGCCCGCGCAATGGCAACACGTTGCTGTTCCCCGCCGGAAAGCTGGCCGGGCAGACGCTTCTCTTTACCCTGCAACCCCACCCGCTCAAGGCAGATCCGTCCTCGTTCCAGCAGCCTTGCATTAACCGGTTTCAGCTTGTCCAGAAAGGGCAGCAGTACATTTTCATGGGCGGTCAGGTAAGGCAGCAGGTGGTGGGACTGGAAAATGATGGAGAATTCTTCCTTGCGCAGCCTGTCGATTTTAGAATCGGGCAGGTCTGTGATTTCAGTCCCCTTAAAATAGATATCTCCCTCCACCGGGCGGAGCAGGCTGGATATTACACTGAGCAGTGTTGATTTTCCGGACCCGGAGCGGCCGACGATTGAAGTAAATCCGCCTTCCGGAATGTTGATGGATACATTGTTCAGCACGGTAACAGCTGTGGAACCTTCACCGTAACTATGGGTAATTGAATCAGTTTTAAGCATACTGGCTCCTTATAATGATACAAGGGTTCGGGAGGGATCAACGCGGGTGGCGCGCAGTGATGGAATGGTTGCCGAAAGCACTGCCAGCCCGGCAACGGCCAGAAAGGTCAGCCCGAAAGCCAGCGGATCAAAAACAATCTCAGCCTCAGCCATATCGAGATTCTCAAGGATTTTACCGCTGGCGAAATATCCGCCCAAGTAACCGAAAATCCCTGAAATACAACCCATGAGCAGTGCTTCAAGGCAGAAGATGGAGAATACCGAAGTGGTGGAAAAGCCCAGCGAGCGCATGAGGCCGATTTCGGTTTTGCGCTCATTCACTGCCGAGAAGATGGACAGCCCGATCATGAAACAGGCGGTGAGCAGGATGACCCCGCTTACGGTCCAGGCCATCTGGTTAACAAAGTTGATGGCGGACATGCGCTGTTTGACTACGTGCTGCAATGCTTTCACTTCTACATCAGGTACGGCTTTGACTATCTGCTGCACTATTTCGTCAATGGGGCATCCGGCGCAAAGGGCGGCCACCTCAATGAAGTGCACTGCTCCGGGACGGCCTACGCTGTTTCGCAGCAGGTCGATATCCATGAAGATCACGTTGTCATCCTCTGTTCCGGTGGGGTCGAGAATTCCGGCAGTGAGCAGGCTGTTCCCTTCTATCTCAATAGAGTCTCCGGGATTTATGTCCAATTTGGTGGCGGCATTGAAGCCGATGACGATTTCATGCTGATTTTCAGGGAAGCGTCCCAGCGGATACCAGTGGGTCTTGATATTCAACTCGTCCGCCATGCTGACGCCGACCACAGCCACAGGTGTATCTTTAACTTTTGATATGGCGGCGAATTTCGGGGCCACGGCACTGAGCCGTTCTTTCAGGTCAATACCGCGTACAGCTTTGAGCACCGGGGTGCCGTCAAGTTCGTGTGAGCCGTAAGCCACGTTGCCGAGGTCCAGACCGCCATAACTTACGGACAGGGATTCTGTTTTCGGGGTGATCAGGATGTTGGCCCCGAATTTACTCATCTTTTCTTCCAGACTGTTGCCCACAACCGTGGAAAGCAGCTGGATGGAAACCACGGACATGACACCCACGGTAAATACAGTGCAAAGCAGGATTGTGCGCAGGGGACGGCGGCCCAGATTGCGCAGGGGAATGGTGAGTAGATTCATGAATCGCGCTCCCTAAAAATATTTAGCCCCGGAGCGGACCGCATCCAGAGAGATGAATAGTTTATCGCCTTCGGTCCGTCTTTCCAGCGGGGAGGGATTGCAGCCGCCTTTGACTACATTGATGCGAGTGGAGTGGAAGCGCATGCCGCAATTGTTGCAGACCATGAAATCTCCCTGCTGGGAGTATCCCTGCTTGGACCGGTAGCAGACATCACAGGCATCAAAGGCCGCGCGGATGATTCCATCCTTGCTGCGGACCACAAAGAAACGGATTTCCTTGCCGTCCATCTCTATTGAATAGTAATGAGCCTCGCCGTCATTTACTTCCGCTACTGGAATGCTAAGTTCCTGCGGCCCTATTTCCATTCCGGCTGTTGCGTTTGCCGGAACCATCATAAGGGCCAGCAGTAGAATCATTTCTTTCATAAAACTCTCCTTTAAAATTCATACCGTAGAAGTATGCAATTGCTGTGCAAGAAGAGTGATTTCGGTAGGTAATGAAATTGATTGTCAGTGGAGGAGCCTAAAATGATGTGAATTGTGCAATGCAGTTGCACATAAGTGCAAGGCGAGGCTTAATCGTCTTCAAGCCACTGATACATGCCGCAACTCTTGCAGTCTGCGCAGCCTGCCGGGGGGCAGACCGGAGTTTTTTCGGCTTTTTGGAAGCGTTGCCATTCACGCCAGAGGTAGGATTTTTTCACTCCGGTATCGATGAAGTCCCAAGGCAGGGGGGCATCTTTGTCCAGTTCATCATCCACAAAACGTTCAAAGTCCCCTTTGCAGAATTTGGAAGCTTTTTTCCAGCCGCCTTTTTCAGCGGCATATTGGATGAATTCAGCCAGACTTTCATCGCCCCGGGAAAGGATGCCCTGCAACCGGGCCTGAAAAGGATTATCCCCGGAAAAGGCCATGCCTTTGTACTTTTTGGTCAGCCCCTTGACCTTGGAAAGTATGGCCTTGAGGTCTTTTTCAGAAGGCATGGCAGCCCATTGCAGCGGGGTCCACGGCTTGGGTACAAGGCAGCTGGCCCCGAAGGTGATGCGCATGAACTGCTTTTTCTTCTTGCCCTGACCCCGTTTGCGGGCCTCGTCCATCTTTTCGAGCATGAGAGCCAGTTCTTCGTAATCTTCGGCAGTCTCACCGGGCCAGCCCACGATGACGTAAACCCGCAGATGGTTGACCCCCTTGGCGGCGCAGAGTTCCACCGCGTGCAGAAAATCCTCTTCTTCAAGGTTTTTGCTGGCTGCATCGCGCAGACGTCTGCTGGCTCCCTCAAGGGCAAGGGTCACGGTGCGGACCCCGGAAGCGCGCAGGATATCCAGCAATTCCTCGGTCAGCCCGTCAGCACGGACTGAGGAAAGGGAAAATTTGGTCTTACGTTTCTTGAGCCATTCAATGTAGGGAATCAGGTCCGGCCAGTCGGTGAGGGCGGTTCCCACCAAGCCCACCTTGGGCGGGTCGGCAAGCTCCACTATTCTCTTGAGCTGGTCCATGGATGCGTGGCGCGGCGGACGGTAGACATATCCGGCAGCGCAGAAGCGGCAGCCGTAAGGGCAGCCCCGGTTTACCTCCACAAGGAACATATCCTTGAAGACTGCTTCGGGGCTGATGAAACAGGAGTATGCTGGTTCGCTCAGGAGCGGCACCCCGTGTCCTTCGTCCACGGGACCGGGGGGCAGCACGGCCCTGCGGACCTGACCTTCAGTCATGCCGGGAACGTAGACGCCGTCCCGGTCTTTGATCAGGTCCAGAAATTCTTTTTTGCTTCCCCCGTTATAAATATGCAGCTTCAGTTCGAGGCACAATTCTCTTAATCCGACCTCAGCTTCGCCGACCCAGAAGAAGTCGAAGAAGGGCGCGATGGGTGCGGGATTAAGGAAGGCCACCGGACCTCCGCCCATGACCAGCGGGAAGTCCGGGCGTTCCGCCGCAAGGGGCGGAACACCCGAATCTTTCAGCATCCTGACCAGATGGAGGTATTCCTCCTCAAAGTTGATGCTGAAACCGATCAGGGGAAACTCGGACAGTTCTTTGTCACTGTCCATGGAAACAGACGGTTTGCCCGGTTCGCCAAGGAAGAATCTTTCAACCGCCAGCTCCGCGTCCGGAGCAAGCAAGCGATAGACAGCCTGCCAACCCAGGGTTGAGAGTGCAGACCCCTTCCGTCCGGGAAAGACCAGAGCCGTGGGCAGACGGCCTCCAGTTTCCTCGGGCGAGGGTTCTTCCTTTCCGTAATAGAAGAATTCTTCAGTTACGGACATGGATTATTTCCGGTGCGGACCGCTCAAGCCCGTACTGTTTCCGGTTTATGTTCATTGCAAGCGGTAACTAATCTGCCTGCTTGCGGATGAAGGTCGGAACTTCGAAATCATCGTCATCGTGGAAGATGAATTCTTCTCCACCGGAGTTGGCTGCCTGTTTGGGCTTGAGCTGTACAGGCTCGGTGTGTGCAGTCGTTTCAACGGGCTTGCTTGCGGTGTGACGCAGGTAAGCGGGGATGGAACGATCTTCTTCAGCGTGGGCACTGCCCATCTGATGCACGTTGGTGGTGGCTTCTTTTTTAGGAGCCATGCCTCTGGGAGTGAGGTTAGGACGCTGGGGCTGACCGAAGGACTGCTGCTCAACAGGCGGGGTGACAGCCTGCTCAACTGCATTGTCGATTCCGGTAGCGATAACGGTGATGCGCATTTCATCGCCCACTTCAGCATCGAAAACAGTACCGAAGAAAATCTGTGCTTCTTCGTGTGCTTCTTCGTAGATGATGTTGGCTGCTTCGCTGACTTCATCAATGGTCATGTCTGGGGAGCAGGTGATGTTGATGAGCACACCTTTTGCGCCTTCAATGGAAACATCTTCGAGCAGCGGGCTGGTGATGGCCTTCATGGCTGCTTCACGGGCCCTGTTTTCTCCGCGTGCGATACCGGTACCCATGAGGGCCAGACCGGAGCTGGACATAACTGCCTGCACGTCAGCGAAGTCAAGGTTGATCAGGCCGTGAACGGTGATCAGGTCGGCGATACCTTTGACGCCGTAGTAGAGGACTTCGTCAGCTTTTTTCAGCATTTCGGAGAAAGCTGCTTTTTTGGCGGCAAGCTGGAGCAGACGGTCGTTGGGAATGGTGATGATGGAGTCAACCACCTTCTTGAGTTCTTCAATACCTTTTTCTGCCTGCAGCAGTCTGCGTTTGCCTTCGAAATAGAAAGGTTTGGTTACAACAGCAACGGTCAGCGCGCCGGCTTCCTTGGCAATTTCGGCGATAACGGGTGCAGCACCGGTTCCGGTTCCGCCGCCCATACCTGCGGTGACGAAAACCATGTCGCAATCGCTGACCAGTTCGCGGATCTGGTCAATGGATTCGAGGGCAGCATTTTTACCCACATCGGGGTTTGCGCCTGCGCCGAGACCTTTGGTCAGTTTGTCGCCTAGCTGGATTTTGTATTCAGCCAGGGACTTGTTAATGTCCTGGGCATCGGTGTTGGCTACGATAAAGCGCACGCCGGAAAGCGCGGACTGGATCATGTTGTTGATAGCGTTACCGCCACCGCCACCGCAACCGATGACTTTAATACGGGCCTGACCGTCATTTTCGATTTCCATGTAATCCATCATCATTTCTCATTTCCCCTGTTAAACTTTTGCTGAGAATTTTTCCGGTGATCGGGTCCGGAAAAGCCTTCATCTAATGCAGCTTACTGAGCATTGATCCCGCCTCACCTTCAAAATCCAGCGGCGAAGCCCTTATAGGGATTCCAAAGGGGCTTAGCTGCTCTGCTCTCAATATCCGTAAGACTCGAGCGGAAAGCTCTCGTCTAACGGCTATAGGCCTTTGGCCGCCGGAGGCGAAATCAAATCAATCAAAGCGCGTAGTGCCTCAATTAATTAAGCAATATCAGTAAACCATTTACGCATCCTGCCCAGAATGCGGTTGAAAACATTTTCGTCACGGATTCTGAAGACCTGCTCGGAGCTGCCTTCTTTTTCCGCGCCGTACATGAGCAGTCCCACTGCTGTGGCGAATTTGGGACTGTTGACAACGTCTTTGAGGCCGCCAACGCCTGCGGGATAGCCGATGCGTACCGGCAGATCGAAAATCTGTTCCGCCAGTTCCTGCATGCCGTCCACGAGGGAGGTGCCGCCGGTGAGCACGACGCCTGCTGCGATCATGTTCTTGTAGCCGCTGCGGACCAGTTCCTGATCCACGAGGGAGAGGATTTCTTCGCAGCGCGGTTCGCAGATTTCAGCCAGAACGCGTTTGGACATCTTGCGGTGGTCGCGGCCGCCCACAGAGGGCACATCGATGGTTTCATCGGTGGTGACCAGATCGGTGAGCGCGGTACCGTATTTGACCTTGATCTGCTCTGCGGAACCCATGGGGGTGCGCAGGCCGAAGGCGATGTCATTGGTCAGGTTGTTACCGCCCAGAGCGATAACGGATGTATGCTTGATCGAATCGTTGGCAAAGATTGCGAGGTCGGTGGTACCGCCTCCGATATCGACAATGGCAACGCCGATTTCGCGTTCTTCTTCGGAAAGCACGGCCTTGCTGGAAGCCAGTGATTCGAGGACGATGTCGGAAACATCAAGACCTGAACGGTGGCAGGAACGGATGATGTTCTGGGCGGAGGTCACTGCTCCGGTGACAATGTGCACTTTAACTTCAAGGCGCACACCGGCCATGCCCAGCGGATCGGCAATGCCGCGCTGATCATCGACAATGTATTCCTGCGGCAGGGTGTGGATAACTTCCCTGTCCAGCGGAATGGCGACAGCTTTGGCCGCATCGATAACCCGGTCAACATCCTTCTGGGTTACTTCGCCGCCTTTAACAGCGATGACGCCGTGGCTGTTGAAGCCTTTGATATGGCTGCCTGCGATGCCCGCGTATACGGAGCGGATTTCGCAGCCGGCCATGAGTTCAGCCTCTTCAAGAGCCTTCTTGATGGACTGTACTGTCTGCTCGATGTTGACCACCACGCCTTTGCGCAGCCCGGTGGACGGGGCAGTGCCGATACCTACGATATCGACTCCGTCCGCGGTGGGTTCTCCCACTACCGCGCAGATCTTGGTGGTGCCGACATCGAGGCCGACGATCAGATCAGACTTGGACATAATTCTTTCTCCTCATCATCCTTGTAAATTCGGGGTATTGCCGTTTGGGCAATCATTTCCCGGAACTGTGTTTTTCAACCCAGACCCTGTTTTTCCCGGTTGAAATGACTGCCACATCCCTGAACTCTCCCCTGTTTTTGAGGTCTTTCCATACAGTGTTCAGGTGTGAAAGCTGTTCTTGCCAGTTGTCCAGACCCAGCAGCACCGTAAGGCCGAGTCTGTCCATAAAAATTTCCATGCGGTTGCCGCCCTTGATGTCGATCCATGCGATCTGGCCCGGATCAAAGGGGAGTTCCCGTCTGCTGAGCTTATTCATGAACTCGGGCAGGATTCCTGCCTTGTCCATGGCTTCGGACTCTATATTCAGAAAGGGCAGGGAACTGAATTTGCCCGGAGCCACCGGGGCGATCAGCTCACCCTTGCTGTCACAATAATAAAGAACGTCGTTGTGGCGGACCATGAAGCGGGGCTTTTTCTCGCGCACATGAATCTGCATCTTGCCCGGCAGCTGCCTGCGTACCGCAGCGGACTTGATCCACTGGTTGTCGCTGAGGTTGCTTTCCGCTTCACTGATGTTCACCGCAAGGCTGTTCTTGTTCAGGCTGACATCGGCGATGTTCAGGATTTCACCGTAGCTGAGGCGGTGGTTGCCGCTGACCTTGATATCCTGCAGGGCGAAGTAGGGCAGGGCGGTAACCCAGCGGTAACCCGCAAGGCAGCCGACACCCACAATTGCCAGTATCAGCACACAGGCTCCGGAAATGCACAGCTTGCGCAGCAGGGCAGTAAAAATACCGCCGATGGGCTGTGAGCTGTTCCTGCGTTTCTTGGCTGTGTTGCGGCTGCGCTTTTTGCCCGACTTGGTCAGGTTCAGCCTGCTTTTGTTAATTCCTGCTACGCTCATGACAGTATGATGACCTCCGGCTTTAAGGTTACGCCGAATTTTTCAGCCACGGCTTCACTTGCCTGCGCCATGAGTTCCAATGCCTGCTCTGCTGTGCCGCCCCCCTTGTTTTCAAGGAAGTTGGCGTGCATTTTGGAAAAGCCCATGCCGCCGAGGTTCTTGCCTCTGAATCCGGCATCATCGAGCAGCTTGCCCGCGCTGTGTCCTTCCGGATTCTTGAAAACACACCCGGCGGTCTTGGCTGTGACCGGCTGGGTGGCTTTTTTCTTTTCAAAAGTTTCTTTGATCCTGCTGCGGACTTTTTCTTCTGTGGATCTGGATAGTTCGAATTCCACTTCCCAGACCAGAAAGAACTCGTCATCCCCGGTTGAAAAGTGGCGGTAGCCCCATTCCAGATCAGCAGCGTCCTTCCAGAAAAGTCCTCTGGAAGGAGTCCAGATGCGGACCCGTTTAACGGAAGCCTGCATGTCGGTGCCGTAGGACCCGGCATTCATGGCAATTGAACCGCCCACGCTGCCGGGAATTCCGGCCAGTCCTTCCATGCCGGAAAGACCGTTTTTGATGAGCACTGAAAGCAGGCCGGGCAAACGCATGTCAGCGGGAACCAGTACTGAGGTTCCGTTGATTTCCGCCTCAGGCTTGCGCTCACAGGCCACCTGTACAAGGGCGAGATTGATTTCCCCGTCCCCGGCGAGTATGTTGCTTCCTTCACCGATGGCCAGCAGGTCGCAGCCCTCGCGCTCAATAAAGCGGGAGAGTTCGTCCAGCCCGGATTCCGAACGCACCTTAGCCAGAACACGTGCGTTTCCGCCAATGCCCAGCGAGGTGAGTCGGGCCATGCCCGGTTTATGAAGCAGTTCCAGTGTCATAAGTAATGTCCGTTACAATGCTGTGATTTCTTCCGGTTTGAGGACTTTTTCGCCGTCCTCTTCCAGATACTTCAAAAATTTTTCGCCTACGGTGTAGATGGACCCCGCGCCCTGAGTGATAAACAAATCACCGGGTTTGAGGATATTGGCCAGTTCGTTCTGCATCATTTCAAAGTCCGGGTAAAAGCGGACCTTGGTGTCGCTGACCTGCCTGATGCCCTGCGCCAAGGACATGCCGTTGACGCCCGGAATGGGATCTTCGGATGCAGGGTAGATTTCAGTCAGCAGCAGTTCATCGGCCTTTTCAAAGGTCTTGCAGAATTCTCCAAACAGGGCCTGTGTGCGGGTGAACCTGTGCGGCTGGAATGCCACCACCAGTCTGCGCTGCGGGAAGCAGGATTTGGCGGTTTCGATAGTTGCTTGAATTTCCGCCGGATGGTGGCCGTAGTCATCCACCACGAGGATGCCTTTGGCTTCGCCTTTCTTTTCAAACCTGCGGCCTACGCCCATGAAGTTGGAGAGACCTTGCAGGATGGGAGCTTTTTCCAGCCCGGCTTCAAGAGCCACGCCGATGGCACCCAGTGCGTTGAGCACGTTGTGCTTGCCCGGCTGTGCCAGTGAGACTTCACCAAGAGGTTCATCATCAAGAAATACCTTGAACAGGGAGCGTACTTCGCAGGACAGGATCTCCGCGCGCAGCCTGTTTTCCTTGCCCAGACCGTAGGTCAGGCAGGGGCGTTTGATGGAGGGCAGCAGTCTTTGCACACCCGGATCATCGCCGCAGACCACATTCATTCCGTAGAAGGGAATGGAGTTCATGAATTTGCGGAAAGCTTCATCAATAGCTTCCTGACCGCCGTAGAAATCAAGGTGGTCCTTGTCCACGTTGGTGACCACGGTGATAATGGGTGCGAGGCAGAGGAATGAACCGTCGGATTCATCTGCTTCGGCGATGAGGAACTGTCCGTCGCCGAGGCGGGCGTTACTGCCGAAAGTGTTCAGTCGTCCGCCGATGATGACGGTGGGGTCCAGTTCAGCTTCGGTAAAAATTGTTGCCAGCAGAGAGGTGGTCGTGGTCTTGCCGTGGGTTCCGGCCACAGCGATTCCGGTGCGCAGACGCATGAGCTCGGCCAGCATTTCCGCACGGGGAATGATTGGAATACCCAGCTCGCGAGCTTTGACCACTTCGGGGTTGTCTTCGGAAATGGCTGTGGATTTAACCACTACATCGGCATCGGTTACGTTGTCCGCGCCATGGCCGATGAAGACCTGTGCGCCCATTTTAAGCAGACGTTTCACGGGCGCACCTGCGGCAAGATCAGAGCCGGTTACGGTGAAACCAAGGTTGATCAAGACCTCGGCAATGCCGCTCATGCCTGAGCCGCCGATACCGATCATGTGAATGTTGCCAACCCTGCTACGCATGATGGGGCTGGTGGTCTCCGTAACTAAAGGTACGCTGGGTCCTTCTGCTGCGATCATGCTGCACCTCTCACTGTTTTCATTCTTAGAATATCTCCAATGCCTTCCGCGATGGCGGAGGCCGCATCAGTGCGGGCAAATGAAAGTCCCTTGCTTCCCATGGCTTTCAGCCCTTCCTGATCCGTAATCAGCTTAATAATTTCATCCGCCAGCCTGCTTCCCTGCAATTCATCCTGAGGGATAAGTACTGCCGCACCCAGATCAGCGAGAGAACGCCCGTTCCCGGTCTGATGGTCGTGGGTGGCCTGCGGAAACGGGATAAAAATGGCCGGCTTGCCCGCTGCCGCTACTTCGAAAACAGTTGATGCCCCGGCACGGCAGACAACAAGTGAAGCTTCGGCATAAGCTTCGCCCATGTCATGAATGAACGGAGAAACTCTTTCCACGTCCATGCCGTTTTCTTCGTAGGCCCTGCGAACTTTTTCAAAGTCGCTCTTTCCGGTCTGGTGGCGCAGGCTGATGCCTGCTTCCTTAAGCTTGGTAAGACCTTGGATGATGGCATCGTTGATGGCCGCCGCACCCTGACTTCCGCCGAAGACCAGAACCGCTTTCGGATTGGCGCATTTGCCGGAACCGATGATCTCTTTACGGACCGGATTACCCACCACTACTGTTTTTGTTGCGGGGAATGATCCGTTCCTGTCCTCAAAGGAGGCGAAAACTTTTTTTACTACCTTGCCCAGAATGCGGTTGGTCACTCCGGGGACGCTGTTCTGCTCATGGATTGCCGTGGGCACGCCCAGCAGCCATGCTGCCAGTACCGGGCAGAATCCGGCGTAGCCGCCGAAACCGATGACCGCGTCAGGCTTGAAGGATGCAATTTCCTTCAGGGCCATGAACAGGGCAGCCACAATCCAGAGGCTGCTGAAAACTTTTTTGATGCCGCCGCCCAGAACGCCTTTTGCCGGGAGTCCCTTAAAGGTGATTCCTGCCCGCTCAACCATTTCCCGCTCCGGTCCGTGTCCGCCGAGAAAGAGAATCTCGCAGTCCGGGAAACGGGTTTTGATCTCGCTTGCAACGGCCAGTGCGGGGAAGACGTGTCCCCCGGTGCCGCCGGTGGTCAGGACGATACGTTTCATCAGACTTTCCCCCTCGACAGGTTAAGGAGGATTCCGGTGCAGATACAGGAGATCATCAGGCTGGATCCGCCGTAGCTGACGAAAGGCATGGGAACGCCCTTGGGTGGTACGGTTCCCATGACCACGGCAAGGTTCAGGCAGAAGCCCAGTGCCAGAATGATGGTCAGCCCGTAGGCGGTGAAGCGGTCCTGCAGGTCATCCTGTGCCAGTGCGATTTTGAACCCTCGGTAGAGCAGGAAGCCGATAACCGCGAACACGGCCAGTACGCCGATAAAGCCCAGTTCCTCGCCCACAACGGCCATGATGAAGTCGTTGTGCGCTTCGGGGAGGAAGAAAAGTTTTTGTTTACCCGCGCCCAGTCCCTGACCGAAAACATTGCCCGACCCGAATGCGTACAGGGATTGCACCAGCTGGTAGCCTTCCTCATGTGCGGATTTGAAAGGATCGATAAACGCGGTCATGCGTTTGAGTCGGTACGGGGAGCTGGTGATGAGCATGTATCCGGCTCCGCCTGCGAAAATAAGCGAGGTCAGCAGGTAGCTGATGCGGGTGCCGCCCACCAGACTCATGAAGAAAAGGATCATGCACAGAAATACCGAGCCGCCGAAGTCCGGCTGCATCATAAGCAGCAGGCAGAGTGCTCCGGTAATGGCAAAAGGCGGCAGAAAGCCGACGCTGAAGGTCCTGATCAACTCCTGTTTGCGTGAGAAGAAATAGGCCAGATAAAGGACCAGCGCGGGTTTGCAGAATTCCAGCGGCTGAATGCGCAGCGGTCCCAGTGCAATCCAGCGTTTCGCACCCCCAGCCGAGACTGAGAGAGGTGAAAAATCGCAGAGCAGCAGGAGCACAAATGCAGCCATGAGCCAGACATAGACCATGTTATAGAACAGGGCCTTGGGCAGACGGGAGCAGACGTACATCATGAAGGTTCCGGCCACGAGAAATACCGCCTGCTTCTTGAAGAAGAGGTATTTGTCGTCAAAGAAACGCTCGGCCATGATTCCGCTGGCGGAAAGGACCATCATCAGTCCGAAGCAGGCCAGCAGCAGTGCCGCGGCCAGCAGCCAGTAATCAAGGCGTTCGGGTTTGCCGGAGAGGTTCTTTTTCTTGTTCAAGAGAGTTCCTCCATGATCCGTTTAAAATCTTCGCCTCTAGCCTCGTACCCGGAGTATGCGTCAAAGCTCGCTGTGGCCGGGGAAAGCAGGATGGTATCGCCTGCTTGAGAGTTAGCAAAAAGAGCACGCGCAGCCTGTTCAAGGTTTTCGTGCCATGAAATTTTAAATTCACCTTTCAGAGCAGGCTCAAAGTGTTCACGCCCTGCACCGAAAAGTCCCACCTCGGCGACTTTACCCTGCATGGCCGGGAGAAGTTCACTCACGTCTCCGCCTTTGAATACGCCGCCCAGCAGCAGACGGACCGGGCCCTCAAAGCTGTTCAGGGCCGCGCGGACCGCATCGAGATTGGTGCCTTTGGAGTCATCAATGAAACGCACACCGTCCACGGAACCGATATCCTGCACCCGGTGCGGTTTGCCGATAAAAGTCTTCAGCCCGGCTTCGAATTCCTCACGGGTCAGGCCGATTTTTTCCAGTGCCAGCCACGCCGCTTCCATGTTCAAGCGGTTGTGGAATCCGGGCAGGTTGGGCTGTTCTTCGAAAGTGGAACCGTCAAACCATTTGACCTCGGCCTTGGTGAAGCTGGACGGATCAAGCTGCTCTTTCATTTCCGCAGGCAGGATAGCCAGTTCATCTGCACTCTGGCGTTCGAAAATTTTGAGTTTGGCCTGCAGGTACTCGTCCATGTCCTCGTGGTAATTGAGGTGGTTGGGCGCGATGTTTAAGAGGATCGCGGCCTGCGGTCTAAAGAGACGGCAGTTCTGAAGCTGGAAGCTGGATACTTCGAGCACCAGTACATCGGCCTTGCGGTCTTCGTAAATGAACTCGGAAAGCGGGGTGCCGTAGTTGGCTCCGGCAAAGGGAACACGACCTGATTCTTTGAGGATGTGTTCCATGAGCGCGGTGGTGGTCGTCTTGCCGTTGGTTCCGGTGATGGCGATCTTTGGTTCGTTGGCAAACCATGAAGCCAGTTCCAGCTCGGAAATAATGGCCCGTTCAGGTAAGTTACCGATAAACGGAACGATCTTGCGGGCCGGGATTCCGGGGCTGGCGACGATTACATCCGCTCCGGCGAACTGTTCTTCGCAGAACGGCCCGGTCATGAGCTCGGTGTTGTCGAGACCATCAAGGATGTCAGTATTCAGGTTCTCGTTGGAATCCACAATGCGCACGGTAGCCTTGAGCTTGTGCAGCAAACGTGCTGCGGCAAGACCTGATCTTCCGGCTCCGGCGACAACTGCCAGCCTGCCGGTGAACATGCGGGTCGAGGTGACCTGTTCTACAAATGCGCTGTCCATAACATCCTTTACCTGATCTTCAGGGTACTCAGGGCCATAAGGGCCATTAAAATAGAGATGATCCAGAACCTGATCACAATCTTGGATTCCGGAACTCCCTTGTGTTCAAAATGGTGGTGCAGCGGTGCCATGCGGAAAATGCGCTTGCCGCCGCTGACTTTGAAATAACTGACCTGCATGATCACGGAGATGGTCTCGAAAACGAAAACCCCGCCGACGATGATCAGCAGCAATTCCTGCTTGCAGAGCACGGCGATGAAACCGAGCACGCCGCCGATGCTGAGTGAACCTACATCACCCATGAAAAGCTGGGCCGGGTAGGCGTTATACCAGAGGAAACCGAGGCCCGCGCCCACCAGAGCACCGCAGAAAACTGTGACTTCACCTACTCCCGGAACATGCGGGACATTAAGGTAGGTGGACATACCGATGTGTCCGGCAATGTAGATGAAAAACGCGTAACAGGTGGCACTGGTAATGGAAGGCCCGATAGCCAGTCCGTCCAGTCCGTCGGTAAGGTTAACCCCGTTGGAAGCTCCGATCATGACCAGCAGGGCGAAAGGCAGGTAAAGCCAGCCGAGATCCGGGGTGAAATTTTTGAAGAAGGGCACGGCCAGTTCGGTGGAATATGCGGGCTGCATGATCAGCAGTCCAACAGCGGTCCCGGCCACCAGCAGTTGCCCGAAGAGCTTGGCTTTGGGTGAAATTCCCTTGTTCTGCTTGCCGCGGATTTTGGTGTAATCGTCCACAAAACCCACAATGCCGAATCCGGTAAAGACCAGCATGGTCAGCCAGACGTAGATATTAGCCAGATCCGCCCAGAGCAGGGTGGAGCCGAGCACGCCGAAACCGAGCAGCAGACCGCCCATGGTCGGGGTTCCGGCCTTGCATTTGTGCAGTTCTCCTACTTCGTCCTGAATGTACTGACCGCATTTAACCTTTTGCAGCCAGCGCATCATCATGGGACCGAGCACGATGGTGATCACCAGCGCGGTAAGCAGGGCGTAGATGGAGCGGAAGGTGATGTAGCGGAAGACGTTAAGTGCTCCGATCTGTGCGCTCAGGGGGACTAGAAAATGATAGATCATGCTTTGTTTCCTCCGCTCTCCCCGTTAATTTCATGGCTCAGCGCGTGGAAGTAGTTTTCCATGCGGCAGGATCTCGATCCTTTAAAGAGAACCACCGCGTTGCTGAGACCCAGCTCATGTATTCCGTTCAGAAACTCATCAGGTTTGTTCACCGGGACAAGGGTGGAGCCGTTGGTTTTGGAAGCCACCTCTGCGTAGTGTCTGCCGAAATAAAAAGTTGCGTCCGGTTTTACGGAAGCGATTTTTTCACCGAGATCGCAATGTGCGCATCCGGCTTCTTCGCCGAGTTCCAGCATGTCGCCCAGCACCAGCACCAGCGGCCTTTCATCGGCAATTCGCTTGGCGGTGTCGATGGCCCGGTTCATGGACAGCGGGTTGGCGTTGTAGGAGTCGTCGATAAGTGTCCATTCGCCGTGGGTGTGGCAGTGGAAACGCTGCTTGGGCAGTTCAACGGTTGCCAGCTGTGCCGCGATTTCAGTAAGGGGCATGCCCAACTGATGGGCGGCGCAGGTTACGGCTGCCGAGTTTTCCGCGAAATGCTCACCGCAGGTGGGCAGCACCACTTCGGTTGTTTCATCCCCTGCCTTGAGCAGGAACCGACCGGAACCGTCCGGCAGGGTGTGCAGCAAGGTGCTGTAGTATTGCGCATTTTCATCCTGAGAGGAAAACGGGACGGGCGCGGTGATTTCATTGGCCGCGCTCCAGAGTAGTTCATGATCCTTGCAGCACAGGGCTTTGCCTTCGGGGCGGATATATTTGAAAAGTGATGATTTCTGAACAGCCACATTTTCCAGCGAACCGAGTCCTTCAAGGTGTGCGGGACCGATGTTGTGGACGATGGCCATATCTGGCTGGGCAATGGGGCCGAGTTCGCCCATGTCGTGGGGCAGGCTGATGCCAAGCTCCATGACCCAGTATGTTTCTTCCCCTGTTGCTTCAAGCATGGAAAGGGGCAGACCGAGCTGGTTGTTCAGGTTCATGAAATTTTTATGTACGCTGCCGGAAGCCGAAAGCACGTGGGCCAGCATTTCTTTGACCGTGGTCTTTCCGGCGGAACCGGTCACGGCGATCATGCGGGCATTGGATTTCATGCGCCAGTATGCTCCGACCCGGCCAAGGGCCTGTACGGTGTCGCGGACCATGATTGTCGGCCTGCCCGCAAGTTCGGGCATGAACTGGGAAACAACAACCGCAACCGCTCCGGCATCAAGTGCCTGCTGAGCAAAATTGTGGCCGTCGAAATTATCTCCCTCAATGCAGAAGAAGACATCGCCTTTTTTTACCAGCCTGCTGTCAATGCGCACGGCTGCGATTTCGATGTCTGCTGCATTGGGTAGATCGCTGCTTCCCATGAGCTGTTCTTCGAGTTCACATAAAGTCAGCTTCAACCGTATATCTCCTTGATCGCCTTCAGTACTTCTGCACTGTCGCTGAAGTCCCGCTTTTCAGTTCCGATAATCTGATATGTTTCGTGGCCTTTGCCCGCGATGAGCAGCACATCCTCAGCTGTCATTTCCGCAACCGCTTTCCTGATGGCCCCGGCGCGGTCCGCATCTTCGATGATATGATCGCAGCCTTTGAGGCCGGGACGCACATCTTCGATGATCTGTATGGGATCTTCGGTGCGCGGGTTGTCCGAGGTCAGCACTGCCACATCGGAATAGCGGCAGGCTGCTTCAGCCATGAGCGGACGCTTGGTCCGATCGCGGTCTCCGCCGCAGCCGAACACGGTGATGACCCTGCTGAAATCAAGATCTTTCAGGGTGCGCAGGACGTTATCCAGCGCATCCGGGGTGTGGGCGTAATCCACGAAAATATTGAGTCCCTGATCGTTGCGGACCCGTTCAAGCCTGCCGGGGACACCGTCAAATTCCTTGAACGCATCCATCTGTTCAGGCTTAAGGCCCATGTGCAGGCCGATGGCCTGTGCAGCCAGCAGGTTGGAGCCGTTGAATTTACCGATCAGGTCGGTTTCGATTTCCCACTCTTCGCCATCGCAGGTCATTTTCAGCCGCATGCCGTCTCCGGTGCAGGAGACCATTTCACCGCACAGGGATTTGCAGCCCGTGGCGCAGGACGGTTCCATGCCGTAGCCGATGGCCGGGGAGTAACATTCCAGCAACCGTCTGCCGTAGGGATCGTCAAAGTTGATGATGCCCCGTTTGAGTGCGCTGGGATAATGCTGGAAGAGCATGCACTTGGCCTTGAAATATTCTTCCATGTCGCCGTGGTAATCGAGATGATCCTGAGTAACGTTGGTGATTACCGCCGCGTCGAAGCTGAGTCCGCAGACCCGGTTCTGGTGCAGGGCGTGGGAGGATACTTCCATGACCGCCACTTCAACTCCGGCCTCAATCATTCTGGCCAGCATTTCATGCAGCTGCCAGCAGCCGGGTGTGGTTAGCGGGGCTTCCTGTTCGTATCCGGGCCAGCGGTAGCTGACCGTACCGAGCACGCCCACTTTCATCCCGGCGGAGGAGAGAAGTTGTTCGATCAGGTAAGTGGTGGTGGTCTTGCCGTTGGTTCCGGTAATGCCCACCAGTTTGATCCTGCTGTCTGCGGTTTTAAAGTAGGTCATAGCCAGTTCGCCCAGAGCTTCACGGGGGGAGGGGTGGGGGATCAGCTCGGCGGTTCCGGTTTCTACTTCTTTTTCGCAGATGATGTATGCGGCACCGTTTTCCAGTGCCTGAGGTACGAAATCAGCACCGTCACGCAGAGGACCGGAGATAGCGACAAAGATATCGCCCTTGCGGACTTCCCGTGAATCTGTCTGGACCATCAGCCCCTCGCTTACTTTGGCGAGGAGTGCGTCCCATTTGGCTTTGTTCAGTACTGTTTCCGACATAAAATTTCCTTTAAGAAACCCAGAGAACCATTTCCGCTTTCTTGTCCTCAGGCCATTTATCGCCTGCGGCAGGAAGCTGTTTTGTTACGGTCATCCCCTGACCTTTCAGTTTGGGGACAAATCCTCTCTGGACCAATATTTCAATTGCCCTGCGGATGGGCATTCCTTTCAAATCAGGCACATTTTCCCCGGAAGCAGTGACCTTTGCCGGGGTGGCCCGCAATGCTTTTTTGGGCATCGCAATGTATGTCTCTCCCGCAGCCATGACCGGGGTCGGCTTACGGTGTTCCGGCAGCTTGCCGTAGTAGGCAAGGGTGTCGGTCATGATCTTTTTCACCGCCGGGGCCACGACTGTACCGCCGTAATGGTTCGGTTTGGGATCATCGACCATCATGTAGACGATGTAATCCGGGTTGTAGCCCGGAACCAGTGCCACAAACGAGGCAATGTATTCTGTGCCGTAACCGCCTTTGCTGTGCGCTTTCTGGGCGGTTCCGGTCTTCCCGGCCACGGTGGTCCCGCTGATGCGGGCCTTGCGTCCGGTGCCGTCGTCCTGCACCACCTCACGCATCATGGAGAGCACCTTTTCGGCTACATCGGCACTGAAAATGCGCTTGGGTGCTTCGTCCTGCTCGGAACGGGGGTACTGCACCAGCCGGAGCGGTTTTTCAACCCCTTTATTGGCAAGGGCCAGAAAACCTTTGGCCATCTGCATGGTGGTCACCCCGATTCCCTGCCCGAATGATCCGGCGGCCAAATCTATTTCATTCCATTTGGCGGCCGGGCGGATCAGCCCTTTGCGGTCACCGGGAATGGGCAGGCCGGTCTTGTGGCCGAAACCGAGTTCGCTGATGAACTTGTGATAGTTCTGCACGCCCAGCTCAAGGCCGATCTTGGCACAGCCGATGTTGCTGGAATAACGCAGGATTTTGTGCACCGGGAGCCACCCTTCCTTATGGGTGTCCTTGATGTACTTGCCGTTGATTTTCCAGCGTCCGTTTTCGCAGTCAAAGAGCTTCTCCGGGGTCACAACCTTGTGTTCAAGTGCCGCTGCCATGAGGAAGGGCTTGAAGGTTGATCCCGGCTCAACAACGTCGAGAGCCGCACGGTTCCTCCAGATATTGGGGGAACTGGTGCGGAAAATATTGGGGTTGAAGCGCGGGCAGTTGGCAACAGCCAGAATATCACCGGATGCGACTTCAACAACTATGGCGGACCCCCACTTGCCGTTGTATTTCTTTACCGCCTGGGCCAGTGCGTTTTCAGTTACCGACTGCAGGTGCGAATCAATGGTCAGGTGGATGTCCTTGCCGCGCACGTCCATTTCCCGGCCCATGGCATCAAGGTAGAGCCTGCGGCCTGAAGCGTCGCGCTGCACAACGAACTGAGCCTTGCGCCCTGCAAGGCGGTCGTTAAATTCTTTTTCAAGCCCTTCAAGTCCTTTGCCGTCGATCCCGGAAAAACCCAGCAGCTGTCCTGCAAGGTAGTTGTTGGGATAGAGCCGGACATATTCCGTGGTCAGGTATACGCCGGGCAGTTTGGCCTGTTCGATCTTCCGGGCAATGCGGTCATTAATCTGCCGCTTGATCCAGATGAAGTTCGACTTGCGGGACAGTTTTTTCCTCAGCTTCGCCTGAGAGATGCCGAGGATCTTGGATAACTTGTAAGCCGTGCCGTCCACATCGGTAACTTTTACCGGGCGGATGTACACAGATGAAGCTTCCACGCTGGTTGCCAGCAGGTTGCCGTTGCGGTCGTAGATGGAGCCGCGTTCTCCGCGTTCCAGTTCCGCAGCAAGATGCTGGCGGGAGACCATGCGTGACAGATCTGCACCCTTGAACAGCTGCAGCCATGCTGCCCTGCCGAGGAGCCCTGTCCATACAAGGGCGAAAAGGACCATGACGAAGAGCAGTTTGGTTCTGCTCGCCTTCAGGCTTTCTTTTTTCCTTTTAGCCATTGCTTAGGACTCCCTGTTTTTCCAACTATGGTTTCGGTCTTCTTATCTGCCCTTGCGAGGCCGGTCCGAAACCGTATTCTTTTGCCAGCTCCCTCAACCGTATGGGAGAGAGCAGGTTGTTTCTTTCTACTTCCAGCTTTGCAGCCAGTGCTTCCTGTTCATCGAGCCGTTTTTCCATGCGCCTTAAGTCGTAAGCCTTGTCGACCCGCTCGATGTTCAGCCAGACCGAGACCAGCCCTAAAATCAGTGCCGAACCCATGGTCATGGTCAGGGCCAAGGCTATTCCTTTGGAGTCACTCATGGCCGTTTACCCGTCCTCCCCGGACCTTTCGGCTACGCGGAGTTTGGCGCTGCGGCTGCGGGTGTTGACCTTCATTTCCTCCTCGGTGGGAAGAACCGGCTTTCTGGTCAGCACGCTCATCCTCTTGACCTTCCCGCAGGTGCACATGGGCTGCATGGGCGGGCAGTCGCAGCTTTGCGACTGGGCTTTGAAGGTCTTTTTCACGATGCGGTCTTCCAGCGAGTGGAAGGAAATTATCGCGACTCTCGCGCCGGGACTGAGCCTTTCCGGAATCCGGTCAAGGAAGTTCTGCAGTTCTTCCAGCTCGGAATTCACGGCAATGCGCAAACCCTGAAAAGTTTTTGTCGCCGGATGGGTCCGGGACATGGCCCTGCGTTTGGCCGGGTAAGCCTTCTCCACAATGGAGGCCAGCTGCAGGGTGGTGGTGATTTTTTCATCTTCACGGGCCGCGATGATCGCCTTGACGATTTTTGAGGCCAGAGGTTCTTCACCGTACAGTTTCAAAATCCTGTTCAGGTCGGAATATGAACCTTTATTAACTATAGAAGAAGCCGGAGGCATTCCACCTGCCGGGTCCATGCGCATATCCAGCGGTCCGTCTTTGATGAAACTGAATCCGCGTTCGGCGTGGTCCAGATGCAGGGAGGATACGCCGAGGTCGAGTACAACCCCGTCCACGGTGTCCCAGCCCAGTTCATCAAGGGCCGCTTCGAATTTACTGAAAGCAAGATGGAACCTGTGGGCCTGCTCCCCGAATGGGGCCAGGCGTTCTCCGGCCAGTTCAAGGGCCTGTTCATCTCGGTCCAGCCCGGCCAGTTCGGCACCTTCGCCGGCGGCTTTTAGAATTGCACTGGAATGCCCGGCCATGCCGAGTGTTCCATCGAGATAGCGGCCTCCGGGTTTGGGGGCCAGCCATTCAATGACTTCATTCAGCAGAACGGAAGTGTGGACCTGTTCAGGCTTTAATTTTTTGCTTTCCATAATTTCCTGATTCAAAAACGGTTGTCGGTTGTGCCGCACTCTGGGGGGAGTTGGGGTTAACCGTGACGGTTTTGAAAATCAAGCTTTAAAAAAATCAGTAAAAAAACGTGTGTCGTGGGACGGAACAGCGAAACAGGCTAGAACGGGAGTTCAACTCCGCATTCTGCCAGTTCATCAGAGACATCGTCGAAATCCTGTTCAAGCAGGGATTCGTATTCCCGCTTATCCCAGATTTCAAACCTGTCGCCGACTCCGGCAAGGACGACGTCCTTGTCCAGCTTGCCGCTTTTCCGCAAATAGGAAGGGATGGTGATTCTACCCTGTTTATCAAGGTAGACTTCTTCGGAACCTGAAATGATTATTCGGATGAAATTCCTGAGTTTCCGGCTGGGGCTCTTGATGCTGGTGAGCTTTTCTTCAAGTACCGCCCAGTCCGGTGGAGTGAAGCCGACTATGTTTCCTTCGAAAATAGTCAAGGTCACGCAGCCCTTCGGGGAATCAGAATAAACCTGATCCCGGTACTCCGGTGTAAGCATCAGTCTGCCTTTGGCATCCATGCTGCGATGTGCATGACCTCTAAACTTCATTTTTCTACCACTCAATCACACAGATTTACCACCAATTCCCCCCGTCTCACCACCTGTGTGTGAAAATGGGGGAAAAGTCAAGACCCCCTTGTAAAATAAAAGGGTCGAAAACAGGCTGTTTTCAACGGACGAGAGAGGTTTTGCGACTTCTAAAAGCTTATATATACGGAGTTTAGAAAGAATTAAGAAAAGGAGAAAAAAAGTTTATATTTTTTTTAAAAATAATAGATAAAAATTGTTACCTGCAGGACACAGGCTTCACGAACACGGCTATGAGTGCTATAGAGCAATTGAAAACTGTGATTAAGATTGATTTTCAGCTGTTGATTCCTGCCGGGGTGGATGTGGGGTGGGAATAATGTCTATTTACGGTTCGCGACTTGTTAAGTCTAACTGTTTCAGTTGTTTATAAGTGATGGGGTAAGGTTTGAATATGCATGCAAAAGGTAGAATGGATGTTCCCGATGGTTTGAACGAGGAATATTACCAGATCAGTCCTGATATTCTTCAGAGTTTCAACAAGTTCAGGCCGCCTCTTGATATTTTCATGTTCAAGGAAGATGTGGCCCGCATCGCACCTTATTACAAGGTGGGAGGAAGACTGAGCAAGGACCAGATTGAGCAGCTTGCCGGAATGGTCAAGGAAGGTCTGATTTTTGTTTCCCGTAAGGATCATCCGGTATATGTAAAGCATATTGCCTATCAGCTGGATCTGGTGCTTATTGACCGCAATCTTAAGGAAAGCGAAATTGCGGATATTTTTCTGGAAGCTTTGACCATGCGTATGACCGAGTTTCTGGATCAGCCTGTGGCTGCGGTCATGGATAAACTCTGGGCCGACCTGATGGTTCTGACGGAATATCTCTGGAACGACCCCTACCGCATCAAAGCCCTTGCCAAGCGGTTGCACAAAGAGCATACCCTCGGCCAGCACAGCGTCAACTGCGGTGTACTGGCTCTCAATATTTTTATCCGTATGAAAGGCAAGAATTTTGCCAGCGGGGATATCAGCCGTACCCACTTTGACCGGTTGACCGCCGGGTTCTTCCTGCATGATCTGGGTATGAGCAAAATTCCGTTGTTCATCCGCGAGAAACCCAAGCCGTTGACGACAGATGAACGCCAGAAGGTAGATAAGCATCCCATGCTCGGCTATGAAATGCTCAGCAAGCTCGATCTTAAATATAAAGAAATCGAAGCCTGTGTCATTGAGCATCACGAGAGAATGACCGGTAAAGGTTATCCCCAGAAGAAGTCCGGACGTGAGATCAGTCAGTTGGGAAGGATTATTGCTGCAGTGGATTCATATTGCGCCATGACCAGTAAGCGTCCCTTTGCCGAACCCATTGATCCGCTCAAGGCTGCTGCAGTCATCTCGCAGGATAAGGGATATGACCCGGAAGTAACCAAGAATATTCAGGCTTGGGCACTTACTTTGAAGAAGAAATAGATTTTATTTATCCTACAAAAATTAACGGGCCTGTTTTCGGGAAGAAAACAGGCCCGTTAATTTTTGACAATTTAAAATTCGAAGCGGCGAAGCCCTATTGAAAGGTTTTCCCTTCCCCAGCCGCCGAAGGCATTCTTAAAACTGCTGGACAAGATCGCGGGTTACTTCGCGGTACACATCGCTCAGCAGCACTACGCCGATGATGTTTCCGCCTTCCTGTACCAGTGCCCATGTTCTTTTCTTTTTGCGGAATATTTCCAGCACCACCAGCATGGGATCGGTGGGCTTGAGGATGGCCACATCTTCTTCAATATAAGCTTCAACCGCTTCGGAGCAGCAGGCGGTACCGGCCCTTTTGAAAGCGCGATCCCAGTCCGCTTCTTCGGTCAGGTTCAGGTCTTCGTCCTTGAGCACCATTTCTTCAACTGCCTTGAGCATGGTCCAGATGGAAACCACCCCGCGCAGGGAACCGTTTTTCTTTTTTACCACTACCACGTGGTTGTCCGGGGTTTCCTTCATGCTGTCGCGAAGTGTGCGCACGGCCTCGGCAAGGCTGGCGGAATCTTCAATAGTGGAAAAATCTTCATTCATTATATCCCATGCTCTTTTTCTCAGCAGCATCATGATCTCCTTACAATTTTGATATTGGCAGCAAGTTCTAAT
Organism: Desulfovibrio sp. JC010; assembly: GCF_010470675.1. Classification (NCBI taxonomy): domain Bacteria; kingdom Pseudomonadati; phylum Thermodesulfobacteriota; class Desulfovibrionia; order Desulfovibrionales; family Desulfovibrionaceae; genus Desulfovibrio; species Desulfovibrio sp. JC010. The sequence goes on along the minus strand of NZ_VOIQ01000001.1, from coordinate 475,749 downwards.
CTTTCACCATAGTTAAACCATATTTCCGGATTTCATGCAAAACCGGATTATTCAAAGTCCGCCAGCAACGGTCCCACATGGATACCGGCAACTACCGGATTTTCCATATAGCTCTGGCTGATGCGCCAGTAAGCCTGATGCAGATGCGGGGAGGTTATGCCGTTCTGCATGGCGTTGTATGCTTCCATGAACGCGGCCAGATGGTCGCAGAGCTTGAGCAGTTCCCCGTCCTTGGGGTCGTAGGAGTCGTCATTGTAGCGGGCATCCAGTTCGTCAGTGGAAATCTTTTTGGCAAATCCTCCGACCATGGCTGCGGCGTCGAATTCCGACCCTGTTTGCACGCCGAGGAAATAGCCCAGCCGATCAGCTATTTCAGTATAGCCGTTGTCTTTGAGCGGAGCCATGATCCGTCTTTCCATTTCCTGTTCTTCGTATTCGCGGATAAGTTCGCCGATGGTGGGGTCGGATTTCTTGACCGGAGATATAATGTCTCGGGTCAGCAGTTCCGGGATATCGTGAAAAAGGCCGGTAAAAAAATTGTTCTGTTTTCTGGCCGGGCAGGCTCCTTTCTCAAGACTGAAAAACCATGCGAAGGTTGCGACAATAAAGACGTGGCCGAGCACGGAGGTTTCAGGGACACGCGGAGTCTGGGACCAGCGGGTCTGAAAACGCAGTCGCCCGCAGATGTCGGCAAAACGGCCCAGCGGAGTGGATTCCGAGTGGAGCAGCTCGTTTACACCTTTAAGTTCGGAGTAGCTTTCAAGACGGTCGATGAAACTCTGCTCGATCCCGTCCAGTTCGTCGTCCGGCTGGTTGAGGTGCTTGAGCAGCTTGAATTCCGAATAGCTGGCGTACATGTGTGCAGCATCCAGAATATTACGGTCCAGAGATGATTCATCGGGATTCAGGTGGTACTCGGTGAGCCGTTCCCAGAATTCTTTGCCCAGCGGCATGAGCCGGGGCCGGAGCTGCTTGAGAACCCATTTGGACAGTTTGCGGTAATGTTCGGGATTTTCTTTGATGCGGTAGAATACCGGGGGTTTGATGTCGGTGATGACCATGCGGAAGAGGTATTCAAAGATACCGCCCTCAACGATTTCGTTGCCCAGCCTGACTCGTTCCCGTTGTTCAAGCTTGTCCGCGTTGAGTTCAAAAAGAATCCATGCGGCAATCATTTTGTGGGCCTGCTTGTCCACCTCCACCAGTTCCATGGGCCGGAGTTTGTCGTTCCATCTTTTCATGAACGAACCGGAAAAAATCAGCTGCAGCAGGCTTTTGCGAATTATGGGCATTGGAGTGTGTCCTCTGGGCAGATTGTTGTCCGGCAGCTTTCAGATGCAGCCCTAACTCACCGGAATTTTAAGGAACGGGCATTCAGAATTCTGCGGAACAAACTGACCCAGCCGGAAGTCCCCGTCACAAAGCGATCCCAGCTCTTCCCGCAGATATTTTTCCGGGTTTTCCACCAGCTTAATGTTTACCTTTAGCGGCCTGCAGAATACCTCGCCCCAGTTGGTGCTGTATACAAAATGAACTTCCTGTACCTTTCTGCTCTCCGGGGGAACACAGAGGTTCACGATGAAAAATCCCCGTGTTATCCGTTCCGTGTTCAGGGTTTCTTCAATGGCGACATTAAAGGTTTCCTTTTTGGGGAAGAAAAGCATCAGGTCGCTGAAAAGTTTTTTTAGCTCCCGGGCACGTAGGGGGGCCGCACTCATATCGGTTTTGACCTGCATTTCCTGATTGAAAAGACCGTTCAGGGCCAGCCAGACCAGCATGGAATTAAGGTCCGCTCCTGATTCTATCCCGGTCAGGATGTTGCGGGCTCCGGATTCGTCCGGGTACTCTCCATGAATTTGCCACAAATTTCCAATTTCCGAGCGGGAAATATTGATGGAATTAAAAAAATGGGTTCTGGGACCGGGCAGGGACAAGCGCAGAATTTTGTCCTTGCGCTTGGCAAAGGCTGAAAAAACAACCCTGCCCAGCCGGGTAAGGTCTTCGGGGGTGATGGAAATTCCGGGAATCTTGTCCTGTTCCCCGCGCACTTTCATGTAGGTATTGATCATGAACTGGTTGACCTGCCTGCCCAGTTCCACCACGGAACTGAAGTCGGAAAGATCCTTGAAATCGTCCACTGCCCCTTCCGGTGTTTCCCCGGACAGGGTGGCGGTGAATTCCATGAGTTCAATTTCTTCCGGGCGGCTAGGAGCTCCCGCCAGTCCTTTTTCTCCGGTCAGACCGCACTTCAAGCGCAGGGACATGGCCGTAAGCCATATATAGTCTTTATGGTCCCGCAGGGCATAGAAATCTGCAAGCTCCCGGTAGAGAAGCATGTAGGGGTCAACCCGGCGAATGGACCGTGTCCCCTGCCGGATATTTTTTTTAAGCTTTTCGCAGAGCAGCGAATATCTGCTGTCTGAGGTGTAAAGCTCCAGCAGACCGAATTTCATTATGGCTTTGAACGGGCTTTTAATCCCTTTAACTATCTGCCAGAGGGAGGCCCCGAAAAATTCTTCAACGGGAATGCTGGGAACATTACCGAGATCAACAAAGAAATCTTTGCCCTTGAGCAGGCTTACTTTTTTCCTGCCTGCTTCATATGTTTTTTCTCCGGCCTCCGGCGGGGTGAACCACCACAGGGGCGGCTTGCCGGCCAGCAGCAGGGCGGTGCGGTAAAATTCTTCTTTCAGGATTGCGCTCTGGGCTGAACCGGAGCTTTCCTCGTCGCTTAACCCGAATTTATTGTTCCGGATTTCGCGGGTATCCATGATGAAGAAGTGCAGTTCCAGCCCGAATTCATTAAGGGCCCATTTTTCGATGTTTTTTAATTTAACACCAAGCTTTTCCCGGCTTTCCGGCGGTTTGCCCTTGAAATCGCAGCAGACCCAGCAGTCCAGGTCCGAATCCGGGGTCTGGGCAATGGTCCCGGTACTGCCGATGGACATGAAGGCTTCAATGGGAATGAAAGATTTGCCGCCCTCTTCATATTCTGTTTCCGGGAAGAATTCTTCCAGCAGATCCGCAGCCTGCGGGGTGAGTTCATAGCCCTTGATTCTGGAACCTGCACTGCTGTGATCCATGCCGGATTTCACTTCAAAGATATTGGTGTGCAGCAGGGCGGGCAGCAGTTTCATAAACTTCTGCCCCCGGTCATCCAGTTTGGCCGCGGCCCAGTCCAGCCTGCGCTTGTTATTGGAGCCGAAATTGGCGTAGTTGCGGTTGATGTCCTTGAATGCGAACCAGCGTTTGATGGTCTTGTGCAGCACTCCCCGGCCGTACTCGTCTATTTCTCCAAATCCGGCGGATCTTTTTTTTAATCTTTCCCGCATGGTCAGCCGTGCGCTAAAGGTCCGGCTCATGGCTTTGAGCAGTTCCGGGGATTCGGTTTTCATGTTCATGGCCCGGCAGTGGATTGTGCTGCATTCATGAAAGTTCGAACAGGTGGCCGCTCCGTCCCTGAACAGGGTGGTGGCAAAGTCTGAAAATTCGAAGTCGCATCCTCTGTGGGTGCTTTTGTAAAAGAAGGCTTCACGTAAATCGCAGGCCCGGAGCATGGTGGCGAAAAATCTTGTCCTGCAGAAATATGCTCCTGCTGCGGCAACAGCATTTAAGCGGCAGCTTTTAAAGGTACTCAGGAAAGTGACTGCAGAATCAAAGTGGGAGGTGGTAAAGGAACAGTCCGTAAAAGAACAGTCGTAAAAGGTGCTCTCGTTCAGGGAACAGCTTTGGAAGTTGCATTCTGTGAATTCACTTTCCAGAAAAACAGCTTCAGCAAAGGTGCATGCTTCAAAAGTGCAGTTTTTGAAGGTGCATTCTTCCATGAAAGATTCTCTGAATTCGCAGGCTGTGAAGGTGGTGTTCTGGAAGGTCAGTCCGCGCGAAAGGCTTTTCCATTTATTAAGCTTGTGCAGCCGCTGGTTGGTGATCTGTCCGTCTGTGTATATGTCCGGCATGCTGTCGGACTGGACTATCGGCTTGCCGAAGATGCGTTTGAATCCGGTCTGTTCTTCCTCTTTCTGTTCAATATTGAGCACAATGGGGCCGCCCTGTTTGACAAAATCCACACCGGGGATATTTTTGCCTTCCGGCATTTCCGGTCTGAGCGGTTCTTCCAGACTGTCCGTATCCATTATCCGGGACAGCACGGGTTTCAGGCTGTTTTTCTTTTTGCTGCGGGATTGTTTGAGCACACTTGCCAGAATGTTTCCAAAACACTGCGGATCTTCTTCGCTGATTGTGGAATAGAGGACCGCCAGTACCGGGGTGTGGAAGACATTTGAAATATCATTCATGAAGCGGGAGAAATTTTCACTGCTGAGCAGCGGAACCCGGTTGATGAGTTCTGCCCGCAGCTTGGGTGCTTCATTGAAAATCTGTGCGAAAATTCTGCCCCGTCTGGCACCTCCGAATCTGGTGAGTACATCCATTGCCGCTTTTGCCAGGGGCAGGGAAGCGGATTGGGCAAGGGGTATTATTTCCTTGAGCAGTTCGTCATCTATTTCATCTGCAAGCCTGACTACGGCCCGAAGCACCTTTCCCATGATGATCGGGTCCATTGTCTTCAGGTGGAAGGATACGTCGTCCACCAGTTCCCGGTCCGGATAGGGGGGCATTGTTTCAGTGCAGAGAGTTATTTCATCAAGGCTTTCCGGGACGCGCAGCCTTTCACGACAGGTGCTGCCGTAGTTGCCGGACATGAATTTAACCAGCGAACTGAAGGTAAGTTGGCCTTTGCGTGTTCCGTTGCGGGCGAAAAAATCAACTGATTTATGCAGGTCGAGGTCCGAGGCCCGTTCAAGCACTGAGTTTGCAAACCTTATCCGTTCCGGCACATCGCCTTTGTGTACGGCCGGCATGCGGTCGGCCACTGCGATGGCTGTTTTGTCATGCTGTTTGGAAAACCAGTCTTTGGCCCGTGAGAACGGAAGCAGTTTGTTGCAGAGGATCAGGGCGGCCAGATTCCGGCCGCAGGGCCCCATCAGGGCAAGGTTGTCGAGACAGACGGCTGCTGTGGTGTCAGTGGGTTCCGGAGCAAAGGAAATCTTTTTGCTTTCCTCGGCTTCCTGCTCAATGGCCTTGAGAGCTATTCCATAGAACAGCATGGCATATTTTGCCGATTCAAGTCCGTCCGGAGGATTCTGCGCCCTGCTGAATTTCCCCTCAATCTTGAAGCGCAACTCCGCCAGTTGCCGCTCTTCAGGAGGGTAGAGGGTCAGTCTGCGCAGTTCCTCCAGCAGGGTATCATGTGTTTCTGTCTCAGCCATATAATATTCTGACCTGTTTAGCCTGTTTTCGTCAACAGCCCGTTTGGGTCAACAGTGCAACGGTTTCCACATGCGCCGTATGCGGGAACATATCCACCGCTGCAAACCTCTCCAGCTTGTATTTCCCTTCCATTTTTGCCACATCGCGGGCAAGGGTGGAGGGATTGCAGGATATGTAGAGGATTTTCGGCGTGCCGAGCTTAATAAGTTTTTGCAGGGACGATTCGGGAACCCCTGAGCGCGGCGGGTCCACAATGACCATATCCGGGCGGGGCAGATCATCGGGCAGTCCTTTTTCGGATGCAAGGTTACCCACGATGTATTCTGTGTTTTTTAGTCCGTTGAGTTTCGCATTTTCTTTTGCCGACTCAACAGATTCTTCGGAAACTTCAATACCGATCATCCGGCCCACATCCTTGGCCATGAACATGCCGATGCCACCTGATCCGCAGAAAAGGTCCCAGACAACGTCATCCGGTCCGGGAGCGGCCAGCTCTACGCTTTTGCGGTAGAGCATTTCCGCACCTTTGGAGTTGGTCTGGAAAAATGCATTGGGGCTGATCTGGTAATTGACTTCGCGTCCGTCTGCACGGGTCAGGGTTTCAGTGATATGCTCCTGCCCGGTCAGGAAGATCTGCCGTTCCCCGGTGGCGAGGTCGGCGCGGCCTTTGCGGGTGGAATGCACAAAACTTTTCAGCTGCGGGATATTCTCTGAGAGCAGCTTGCCCAGCCCCTTGATGGTGTGGTGGGATTTGGCCGGCTCGGTGAGCAGGTGGACCATCATCTCACCGCTGTGGTGGGAGAAACGGACCACCAGCTTGCGCCAGTAGCCGCCCCGGTTGTGACGGTAGGTGCCGATCCCGGTCTTGGCGCAGTACTCGCGGGCCAGTTCCGGGATATTTTTACACGCTTCCGGCAGCAGCGGACAGCTGGAAATATTAATGACTTCGGTCTCACTTCCGCGTCGTTTGAAGCCCAGCTTCAGGGAATCGCCGATGCCGTGGAAGGAAAATTCCATTTTGTTGCGGTAACCGTATTCCAGCGGCGATGGCAGGGCTTCATCGCCCATGCCCGGAGTGTCGGCAGGAATTTTGCCGATGCGCTCAAGGGTCTCGCAGACCTGACGTCCTTTCCAGAAAGTCTGGGCACTGTATTTAATGTCCTGATGCAGGCATCCGCCGCAGGTTCCGAAGTATTCGCAGGCCGGAGTCTGTTCAGCTTCAACATGACTGATGATTTCAGTGCGTCTGGCCTCGGCGAACCTTTTTTTGGCCTTGGTAATTTCACAGCGAACCGTCTGTCCGGGAACTACATTTTCCACAAAAAGGGTCAGCCCTTCATAGCGGCCGATGCCCCTGCCGCCGAAGGCCAGGGATTCGATCTCGGTTTCAACTATATCGCCCTTGCGGACAGGCTTGGTTTCATTACTCATGTTTGACAGTTCTCCTTTGGCCGCTGTACGCTCCGGTCCATGATTGATAAAGCAACAGCACTTGAATCGGTTTTACGGAAGCTCAAAAAGCTGCCCGTGGGCCATTGCATAGACCTGCGCACATATAAACGCAACCGTTCCCTGCTAATTTTGCATGTTCATGAGCAGGAGTACATTATTTACGAAGACGGTTATGAAAAAATCGAGCACCAAACCGCGTTGAAGGGCATGAAGAAATTACTCAAAACCCTGTTCAAAAGGGAGTTTCCGCGCAGCAACAAAATCCGCATGTACGAACTGGGCGAATATAATGAGCAAAAGCATCGCAGAGAGATGAAAAAACTCTAAGACTTGCCACCGCCCCGAAATCTGCATAATGGTAACATGCATTGTACTAAATCGGGCAGGAGAGATAAATGATCAAAAGGTTTTTTTTAGTGCAGCTTTTGCTGCTGATGGTTGCGGTCCCCTCGTTCGCTCAGGATGAATCCCGGAACAAAACGCACGACAGTGTTTCCGCTGCTGCCACAATTGTTATTCCCGCAGACTATAAAGAGCAGGGCATGGCTTCGTGGTACGGGGAAAAATTTCAGGGCAAGCTCACTGCCAGCGGTGAACCCTATGACATGGAGAAAATGACCGCCGCCCACAATTACCTGCCTCTGGGCGTGAAGGTGAATGTTACCAACCTCGGAAACAAAAAGAAGGTTGCTGTAATCATCAATGACCGCGGTCCCTTTGTACCGGATCGTATCATCGACCTTTCCCGCGCCGCCGCCCGGAAGCTGGGCTTCATTGATGCCGGAAAGGCCAAGGTACTCATCGAGCCCTACCGCCCGGAACCTGAACCGCAGCCCGTAGCCGCTCCGGCTCCCGTTGTAGTGAATAAAAAACTCTACGGCGCATTTTACATTCAGGCCGGGGCTTACAAGGTCAAGGCCAATGCCGACCGCCTTATCGAAAGACTTAACAAGGCCGGATTCCACAACACCCGCACCGTGCGTGTTGTCACCGACAGTGCCCAGATTTTCAAGGTCCAGCTGGGGATGTACAAATCTCTGGATAAGGCCCGCAAAGCGCATCTTTCCCTTGGAAAAGGTTTTCCGGGAACTTTTATTCTGGCGGATGTTATTCAGGAATAGATCCGGGCTGAAGCTCTATAAAAACAGTTTTTTTCTGAACAATTTTATATCGCCGTCCAGCAACTCCTTATGGTTCAGTTGCAGGTACATGTGACGATAGAAAATATTGTCCCTGAGTTTTTTCCGCAGGCTGTTGAATTTTTCCGTGCGGTTTTGTTTGAAGTAGCACTGGGCCATAAACAGTGCTGTCTCAGCTGAAGGGGCAAGTTTTTTGTATTCCGTTATGGCACGATCATAGTCCCCCAGAAGCTGGTAGCCACGGGCGAAAAGCTGGTCGTAATTTATGCCTTTCCGGGTAATCCCCTTTGCGCGGTCTTCTCTGATTTTGGAGAAAAGGTAGTCCTGAATATCGTATGCGGCCTGTGCCGGACTGTCGCTTGCGATGATGTATTGGTGGAAATTATTCCTTATGTACAGCAGGTAGAGCAGGCTTCTTCTTGTTTTCAGGTATTCTTTATCTACTTCAGTCTTGCGGAGAAATTCATCCAGATTCATGCCGACAAAATCATCATAGCTGTAATTGTCCATTTTATAGGTCTCACCGAAAGTCTCGCTGAAATCTGCTTTGAATAAATCCAGATACTTTAAGGTTTTGATGGTGTTTTTGTCCCACGCAGCCAGTGCGCTGTTGTCTCCTGCCAGCCAGTCCTGAATGTCTTTCTCGGATGCTATCCTGCCCTTGCTGTCGTGCAAATGCATATTTGTGTACGGGTCCACAATAAGCCATCTGCCTCCATGAAAAAGTTCATGGTAGGTATGGCTCTTTACGTTCCTGAATCTGATAAGCGGGAAGTAATAATCCAGAATAGTTACCGCAAGGGCCGACTGCTCGGAGCAAAGAATATTGCCGCTGTAGAGCATTACTGCGGCTCCGAACCGCCATCCGTCGTTAGTACCGAGGCCGCTCATGCGTTTATTAAAGCCCGGAGTTGAGTAAAAATTTACGTAGTCTGCAACACGGTCAATCTTTTGCGCGTCGGTGGCGGTCGGTTTGATGGTTACCGCTGAAATGAGCGCAGGAAGGATGAAGTCGTAGATATCATAAAATGAGTTCTGCTCTGTTGATATCAGTTCTTCTGAATAGAAGCCGCTCTCCTGCGCTGTGGCCCATTGCGCAGTGAAGATCAGGTGCAGGCAGATAAGAAGTGAGCTTGTTGTTTTCAGGAGTTTAGTCATAATTTTGTACAATGCTTTTTGATTAAATTATTTCAAAATAAGGAATCCCGCAACACCGCTGGAGGCGTGTTCATCCGGTTGATTTTTGCAAAGGCGGACCTGAGTAATCTAATTCAGGTCCGCCTTTGCCGTTACCCTGAGGATTGAAGAGGGATAATTGTTTTGAATTGCAGTGATTCAGGATGTTTTCCCGGTAACTTTAATCGAAGAGGTAAATAATGACATCGTTTAAACCCAGAACACCAAGCACCGGAACAGGCGCAAACCTGTTTGATGAATTTGAACGCGATGACGTGGACTACAGCCCCGAAGACGCCGTCCGGGTAACCCCATTCGCAGTGCCGGGAGTGTCAGAGCCGTTTTCCGTGCTGGCAACCAAGCGTGATGAAAACGGGCGCATTGTCGAGCGGGCATTGGAATATGAGAATTTCACCCAGCATTTTCGCTATGAATACGATGCAGGCGGCAGGCTGCATAAGGTTTGGAGCGGCGAAAGCCTGATCGAAGAATATCTCTACGGAAAATCCGGGGAGCGATATTTCGGGGTGACTTCATGGCTTCCGAACCGTTCTTTTCGTTACGGTCCGGGTTTGCGTCTGGAGAAAGCCGGGAAGGTGAAATATTCCTATGACAGCGAGGGCCGCTTGACCGCAAAGCAGTTCGGGCCGGAGGTAACCCGCTACAGCTATCATGAATCCGGCCAGCTGCAGCAGGTTAAACTACCGGATGGCAGACGGATCAGCTACGAAATTGATGACGAAGGCAAACGGATATCTAAATTCATCAACACCCAAAAAGTGGAAACCTACCATTGGCACGATTTCACCACCCTAGCCGCAGTGGCGGACCATTTCGGCAATACCCGTGAATTCGCCTACGATGAAGACGGCGATCCCATTGCCATGCGTTTCAATGAAAATGTGTATTACTTCGCCGCAGATCAGGTGGGGACTATTTGCATAGTTGCTAATGACGCCGGAAATGAGGTAAAGCGGATTATCCGGGATTCGTTTGGAAATAAAATTGTCGATACCAATAAGCAAATGGAAATCGCGCTGGGTTTCGCCGGAGGTCTATACGACAAGGACACCGGGCTGGTCCATTTCGGATTCCGTGAATACGATCCCACCATCGGCAGGTTCATCCAGCCTGATCCGCTGGGGCTGGCTGGCGGGGACGTGGATGTTTACGGTTACTGTGCTGATGATCCGGTTAATTTTGTGGATCGTGTCGGGTTGTTTTCACGCGGAAGCTTTGGCGACTTCGGCGAAGGAACCGGCGGGGCAGGCAGCAGGAGAGGCTCAAGTTCCGATAATTCCGGTGGAGGAGCAATCGGCGGTCTTACCGGACGAGGCAAAGGTGCTCTTTCCGGATTAGTCGACAGCGTGAGCGGCGAATCCAATAACAATAGCGGCAAAACATCCGGTTCAGGCAATTCGACCGGAGCAATCAACGGTCTTCTTGGGAAAGGCAAAGGAATTCTTTCCGGAAAACTCGGCGGCGAGGGAAACGAATCCAATAACAATGGGCCCTCCGGTTCCAGTAATTCGACAGGTTCAATCAGTGGTCTTTTGGGTTTAGGCGGTGATGTTCTTTCCGGATTAGTCGGGAGTAAGAGAGGCGGAAACAAGACTCAGTCCGTCAAATCGGACCTGCAACAGACCAGACAAGCAGAAGATAAAGCCAGAGCTGACCAGCAAGCACAGGAAGAACAGCTTGCTGAGGCAAAGGCGCAAAAAGAAAAAGCGGAAGCCGAAGAGGTAAAGGAAGCGAAAAAGGCTGAAGAGGAAGCTGAGAAAGAGCAGCAAGCCGCTGCCCGGAAAACAGCGGCTACGCCCAGTCCGCTGAAAAAAGCTGAAGATGAATTACAGCAAGCTAAGAAGAGTGGGATGCTGGCTACGAAAAAAAGTGTAGCCAGAAATGTTCCTGCTGCTCCTAAAGGAGTTAGCGTCGATGAAAACATGGCAAAAGCAAAAGCTTTTGGTAAAAAAGCCGACCTATTGCCTTCAGTATACAGTAGGTTAGCAAAATATGGATATCTTGCCCATCAATTCGGCCCGGGTAGGGAACAGGACTATAAAACGAGAGGGCGAGAGTATGAGCATTTCGGCAACTACAACTTTGGAGCAGCTGCCAAGGCTTTGGGTATTTCAGAGTTAGAGGCGAAAGCTGGTGCCGGGGCTGTGCAGGTATTTACTGGAACAGCAAAAGCTAGCTGGTGGGGTGATTTTTTTGATGATCCTGTTGATCAGCAAAATATAGCAAATGGTTATCGCCACGGAAAAAAATAAAAACAAATACCCCCGAATTCCGGTTCGGGGGTATCCGGTATAATATGAACAATCAAAGACAGTTATCAAAATTTGGAAAATTTGTATTTGCGTATTTTTCATATTTCAGCCTCAGCGGTATTTTTGCTCTGCTGGCTATTCTTACAGCTTGGCTTTTTGGAGGATTTACAAGCAATACATCTGCCTTCCTTTATGTTTTTTCGTGGTGTTTTTTGTATTTTTTTTCCACTATAAATGCCGTAAAAACAATTTTTCCATATAAAGAACAGGAATCAAAAAAATTACCTTTTTATACATTTATGTGGGTAATTGTTACATTCTGGCCGTGTTTACTTTACGGAATGGGATCCGAAGACAATGTCGCAATAGGTTTAATTTTAATAATCTACATACTGGCTGCATACCCATACCTTCTCCTCGCTTTTGGTCAAATTCCGGGTTTGATTCTCTTGTTGCTATTTCCTTTGTTTCATACCGCCATATTTTATATTTCATGGAAAAAGACGCATCTATTATATGATGATATAAACAACTCATTTAAATTAGAGTAATCATCTGCTCATACAACACGGAGCCCGGTCCGGGGGCTGATTCTTATCCGTCACCTTGTCCAAGATTACGGATCGTAGAAACAAAACGGCCCCCGCACCAAAGTGCAGGGGCCGTTTCTCATCAAAACAATATTTAAATCCGCGCTTACTGCAGCGGCTTATCATCCTTCCTCTCTTCCACCTCAACATCAATAACGTCGTGGTCGTCAATGCGCCGCTTGGGCTGGTCCTGATTGGTCCAGGCGGTGAATTCTGAATTGTGGTGGACCACGTGGATGTTGGGATTGTTCTTCATGTTTTCAAACTGGTGGCGCAGCATGCGTTTGAAGTACCCTCTGGTGACCGGGAAAAGGATGAGCAGGCCGAAAATATCGGTCATGAATCCGGGGGTCAAAAGGACCAGTCCGGCGAGGAAGATCAGCACCGCGTCGAGGATGTCCTCGGCGGGCATGATGCCTTTGTTCAGGTTTTCCTGCACCTTCTGCATGGTGGCAACGCCTTGGGATTTGGCGAGGGCCGCGCCCACAAAGGCGGTCAGCAGACAGAGGGCAATGGCATTGAGGGTCCCGATTTCAGAGCCGATCTGTACCAGAATGTAGAGATCGATCAGGGGGATAAGGACAAAACCCAGAAAAATCTTAGCGAACATTTAGTCTCCCGTGCTTAATTTCTTGTTAGACGTTCTGGAATATAAGCATCAATCCCATGAAGACAAGGATGGTTATGACAATTCTGCGCTAAAAATTGTGCTAAAGGTAATTTCCATTTTATAAATCCTAATTGACATCACATCATTAACTTATAGAATTCAATTTTAAAATTCACCGTCACGGAGTCACATGATGAAAGTTTATTGGTCCATTGCTTTACTGATAGGGCTTTTGCTCGGCACGTTCCTCTTCACCGGCAACAGCCCTGTTCTCGATAATAAAACGGAATTATTAACTGCTGAAAATACATGCGATTTATCAACTCCCCGCAAAGCTGTCCGTTCCTTTCTGTATAGCGTTCGCAGTTACAACCGTGATCATTACACCGGATTCGACTGTCTGACCAAAGTGGTCTCTTCTCCGGAAGACATGGCAGATGACAACAAGTCTGAAGCAGTCAAGAAAGCCCGTGATATTTTCCTTGTCCTTGAAAACATGAATTACGATATTGATGAAGATATCCCGGACAATATTCAGGGGAACAAAGCTGATCTGCATTTTTCCTACGAAGGGCAAGAGTTCGATGTTCTGATGAAAAAAGGAATCGATGGATGGCATTTTTCCAGCACCCTGTTTAAAAATCCTGCGTTCATGGAACTGGTCAAAAAATTGCGCTATAAATATGCCAAGTTCACTTCTGAAAAAATGGAAGGAGACACCTTTCTGCAAAGCCTTATGTCTCCGTACAGAACTTTTTTTACCTTGAAATCAGGAGTTGTCAGAACGAATCAGGATAATCTGGAAGCAGCCATCAGCACGTTGGACATGAGCAGGTTCACAGCACTGGAAAAGCCTGTTTACGGTCCTATTCTGGCTGTTATGCTTTACCGGATAATTAACAGCTGCTCCCCGCTGCATCTTGAAGAGCTTTCTGCTTCTCCCGACAGTGAATACGCACCTGTATTTATGGTGGTGCCGGAGATGGGGTCCATCACCATGCATGTTGTGACTCTTGAAAACGGGCGCAAGGCATGGAAGTTCACGCCGCATAGTTTGCAGGTAGTCCAAACCTGTTATGACGATATCATGCAGGATCTTTTGCGGGAAGGAACAGATCCGTTTGTGGGCAATGAGTTGCCGCTGCATATGATTATTGATGACTTTGTTCAGCGAAATTATCCGCAGTTAATGGCGAGCTACCTGAATACAAACATCTATAAATGGGTAGCCCTGTTTGCTCTCTTTCTGATAACCCCGCTTGCCTTAAAAATAATTTCATTCCTTTTGAACAAAATACTTACTTCAGTTGAAACAAAGCTTCCTGAAGGAATTATCCCGCCGGGCCGCCGTAAATTTATCCTTCCGGTTCAGATGATGGTTATGGGCTATTTATGGCTCACCATGATCGGAGTGCTCATTTTATACAAAGACCTGATGGTTTTTTCCCTGTACGGGGTTAAAATCATCGGCACTTTGTCAATGGTCTGGATCATCACCATTACGGCCAATCTTTTTTGCGATGTGATCACAGCAAAAGGGGGATCAAGTATCAGGGCGACAATGATGCTGATCATTGCCCAGATCTTCAAGCTGGCTGTCATTCTTATGGGGCTTGCCCATATTGCCCAGCTGTTCGGTCAGGACTCCACAAGGATTTTTGCAGCAATGGGCATCGGTGGTCTGGCAATAGCACTGGCCGGTAAAGATACGCTGGAGAACATCTTCGGAACCATGGTAATTATGACCACCCGTCCCTTTGCTGTGGGTGATTGGATCACTTTTCTCGGACATGACGGGACGGTGGAGAAGGTCGGGGTAAGATCAACTTCTATCCGCACTTTCTACAATTCCGAAGTGATAATACCCAATGCAAAATTCATCACTACACCAGTTGATAATATGGGGCGTAGAGAATGGCGCAGATATAAAACCACCATAGGTGTTGCTTATGACACTCCTGCCGAGAATCTCAACGGGTATGTGCAGGGATTGAAGCGTCTGGTTATGAATCATCCCAACACCAGAAAAACGGACTTTCATATTGTGGTCAATGACTTCGGTCCCTCGTCCATTGACATCATGGTCTACATCTTTTTTAAAACTGAAGATTGGGCCAAAGAGCTTCTCGTAAGGCATGAGTTCATCGTGGATGCATTGCGGCTTGCCGAGGAGCTTAAAATCAATATTGCTTTCCCCACAACGACCGTCCACTTTAGACAGGATAACCCTGACAATTATCCTGAATTTCAGTCAGACGCCCATGCCATAAGCGAGGCGCGCAGCTATGCCAATTCCATAAGGCCGGTCAAAGAAAAATAATAAATCAAAATACTGCTTGAACAGAAAAGGACTCACGCTAAAAACGTGAGTCCTTTTTTACTTGATGCTTCTATTTTTTATACGTTCTGAAAAACAAGCATCAATCCCATGAAGACAAGAAGGGTCATGACGATTCTGCGGTAAAATTCGTCTGAAATGCGGCTGGAAAGCTTGCTGCCGAGATAAGTTCCTGCATAAATGGGTAAAATTGAGGCCAGAGCCAGCTGGAAAACATAGAAGGTGGTCAAGCCGCTGAGCAGGTGGCCGCAAGCGGCCAGAGTTCCTGAGAAGAGGAAGAAGCTGACCAGTGTGGCCTTGATGGCGTCCTTGCTCCAGCCTTGGATGGAGGCGTAGATAATGGATGGAGGACCGCCCGCGCTTACGGCTGCGGCGATTGATCCGGTCAGGAACCCGGAGAAGTAACCCCATTTGCTGCTCAGGTTCAGCTTGATGGGTTTTGCCAGCAGGGAATAGGCGGAAAAAGATGTAATCAGTATGCCGAGGAATAGCCGTATATAATCCCCGTTGACTTCTTTGAGCATCATGGTCCCAAAAATGGATCCGGGAATGGAACCGATGATGAGCGGCAGGATTTTCGCGCGTTCCAGATTTTTGCGCAGCCTGTGGGTCATGTTGATGTTAACGATCATGCCACAGAGGGTACAGAGCGGGACAGCCAGCTTAATGTCCATGATGAATGCCAGCAGCGGCATGGCCAGCAGTGCCTGACCGAATCCGGTTAAGCCTTGGATAAATCCGGCACTTAGAAATATGAGCGGTACAAGCAGGAAAGGAGACATGGCTACTTCTTTTGCAGGGTCAGCAGGATGGTCTCTTCCGGGGTGGGGGCTTCGGCAATGATTTCAGCTTTGCGGACCCGGCAGATGATATTGATGTTGCCCAACTGGTCGGCGCGCACTTCAGCTTGCATGGTCATGCCGGATTCAAGTTCTTGAAGGTGGGAACTCACCTCCTTAAACCCTGTTCAGCAATCTTTCCAGCAGATGACAGTGCGACTATTATTCATGGTAAAATAAAAAAAGGCCGGACGTCCCATAGGGATAGTCCGGCCTTTGGAATGACTATTTTTTGTTTTTCATGGCTTCTTGAAGCTTGTCGCCGAGCAGGCCTCCGAAACCGCCTGCGCCACCGGAGGTGGAGGAGGTTTTGGGAGCGGATTTGCGGGAGGCAGACTTCTTGGGTGCGGACTTGGCGTATTCTTTCCAGTCGCTGTCGCCATCTTCTTTTTTAGCATCGCCTGCGGTGAGGGTCACCTTGCGGTCGGCAGTGTTGATCTCTTCGATGGAGATTTTAACCTTGTCGCCGGGCTTAAGGGCTTCAAGCTCAGCCTGCTTTCCGGAACGGGTGATGCGTGACATGGGCAGCAGTCCGGTGATGCCGGGAGCGAGGTTGATGAAGATACCGAACTCAGCACGGTTCTCCACGGTTCCTTCAACTTCCTGACCGACCTTGAAGCTGTCTTCCATGTCTACCCACGGATCTCCGGCAGCGTCTTTCATGGACAGGCCGATACGGCGTTTGACCGGATCAATGTCTTTAACCATGACCGCTACTTCGTCACCGGGGGTAACTTCGTCAGAAGGCTTGTGCACGCGCTTGGTGTAGCTCATTTCGGAAACGTGGACGAGGCCTTCGATGCCGGGTGCGATTTCAACGAATGCACCGAAATCGGCACAGCGGACAACGGTACCGCTGATCTTGTCGCCGGCTTTGAACTTGTCGCCTACTTCGTCCCACGGGTCAGCCTGCAGCTGCTTGAGGGAAAGGCCGATTTTGAGACCTTTGCCGTCTTTGCGCGGCTCCATGGAAAGAATGCGCACAGTTACTTCATCGCCGGGCTGGACAACGTCCTCGGGCTTGGCGGAACGGGACCAGCTCAGTTCGGAAACATGAACCATGCCTTCCACGCCGGGAGTAAGCTCAACAAATGCGCCGAACGGCATCAGCTTGGTGACTTTACCTTCCATGACAGCGTCAGGCTGGACGTCCTGCATGAATGCTTCACGGGCTTTTTCCTGTTCCTGTTCGAGAAGGACTCTTCTGGAAACAACAATGTTGCGACCGTTTTCTTCGAACTTGATGACCTGAAAATTGTGGGTGCTGCCAACGTATGCTTCAGCATCTTCAACAAAAGAAGTGTCGATCTGGCTTACGGGGCAGAATACCTTGCGGTGCATCATTTTAACTCTGAAACCGCCTTTGCAGGTTTCTGCAACCTTTCCTTCAACCGGGACTTTGTTCTCGTATGCTTCACGCAGCATGTTGAGTCCGCCCGCGCCGGACATGGCTTTGGAAAGGACGATTTCATTGTTGTTCATGGAGATAACGTAGAGTTCCACGCTGTCTCCGTCCTTGACGGTCAGTTCGCCTTCTTCATCGGTCAGTTCATCACGGTCGACAACTCCGTCCACCTTGGAC
Organism: Desulfovibrio sp. JC010; assembly: GCF_010470675.1. Classification (NCBI taxonomy): domain Bacteria; kingdom Pseudomonadati; phylum Thermodesulfobacteriota; class Desulfovibrionia; order Desulfovibrionales; family Desulfovibrionaceae; genus Desulfovibrio; species Desulfovibrio sp. JC010. Next base: position 458,482 of record NZ_VOIQ01000001.1, on the reverse strand, counting down.
CCGGTGTCAACAAACACGGAATCTTTGGTGATGGAAATGACGGTTCCTTTGATCTGGTCTCCGACCTGAAGGTTGTCGTTGGATTCGGACTGGAAGGCTTCAAACAGTTCGGCAAAGTTCTCTTCGCCATTGGTTTCCAAGTTTTTCTCGGACATGCTCTTGGTTCTCCTGAAAGGGCAAATTGGTCCCGGCAAGGTAGGTTTTTTATAGTGCCGTGGACAATGGGAACCTAACGGGAAACTCCGCAATTTTCAAACGATTTATTCATATATTTTTTATGGCCCTTAACACCACTGAAAAAGGGTGGTCAGAATTAATTCCAACCACCCTGTTTATCAATATGGTTTTTGGGGATTACCCGATCATTTCAAGGAATGCTTCAATGCGCACGCGCAGTTGTTCGGTATCAGCGTCGGAATAATCTGTCTCGATGTGCAGGTAGGGCATCTTTTTGTCATCCTGTACATATTTGCGGATATTTTCCGCCTCAACATTGTAGGTATGGCAGGCCTGCCAGGTGAGATCTACGATGGCATCTGCTTTGAAATCAGCGATCATGGTGTTCAGGAGATCGATTCGGCCGGGGTTGGGGGACATGATCGAGCATGGTGTGGCAAGGTATTTTTCCGCCAAAGCCGTGATGGGAGCCTTTTCAGTATCCACCTGCATGGTCTTTTTGTAGCCGGTACAGTTCTCAAAGGCCACTACAACGCCGCCGGCTTCTTCAATAAGCTGGCAGACCTTGTGTGAGCCGAGGCCCATGGGAACGCCGGAAATAATGACGCGGGGACCCTGTTTGGTCTCTTCCTGCGGTGCCTTGCCTACTTCATCAACGATTGCTTCAAGGCATTCCACAGATTCCTGCTTGGAGGCAAAGAAGCCGGACTTGAAGACAATTTCCATCATTTTCATACCGGAAATGGGGGCAGGATTTTGCTGGTTCAGGTCCATAAGTCCTTTGAGGGCGGCAGCTTCACGGTTGGTGAGTTTGATGGCCTCTTTGAGCATCTCATCGGTGATATTGATTCCGCATTCCTGCTCGACCCGTTCCTTGAAACGGACAACTTCACCTTCCCAGAACGGTCCGGTCACATCCAGTTCCTGATTGTGGGGCAGATACATCAGGTGCAGCGGCTTAATCTCGGCCATCTGCTCAAACATCTTCTTTTTACCATCGCATGTGGAGTCTGCAACAATGAGGTCAGCCGATTTGAAATACGGGCAGGAATCTTCCACGGCGAAGCCGAAGCTTGATTTAATCAGCGGACAGAGGTTGCGGGGCAGTGTTCTTTCCGCGGCGGGAATGGGATCATTGCGGGTGCCGCACAGGCCGACCACAATTCCTCCGGCTGCCAAGGCAATTTCAACCGGGGAGTAAAGACAGTAAAACCCAAAGACTTTCGTCCCTTTCTCTTTGGCCTGTGCAACTTCTAAAGGATTTTTTTCCGCTCTCGTAGTCAGTTTATCAATGGATGTGTAGCTCATCTCGTTCCCTCTTTGGTAAAAGATTTATCGTTAGTTATCTGGATGCAATCAGAGCAGCCCCGATGGCCCCGGCGAATGGGGCTAGAACCGGGGTGTTGAGTTCAACACCTATGGCTTCGGAAAAACATTTTGCTAATTCCGCATTCCTTGCAGTTCCTCCGGTAAAGGCAATGGTTGGTGTAAAGGATATTCGCCCGGCAAGGCTGGTCAAACGCTTTGCAATGGAGACTACTATCCCGGCAGCCAAATCTTCACGGGAAGCACCGGATGCCGTCAGGCCGATAACTTCTGATTCAGCGAAGACGGCGCACATGCTTGAAATGGGAACAGGTGTGCCCTTTGCTGCAAAGACACCGAATTCATCGAGGTCGATTCCCAGTGCCGTGGCCATATTGGAAATGAAGCGACCAGTTCCGGCAGCGCACTTATCATTCATGAGAAAATCACGAACGTTGCCCTGCTCATCAAGGGCAATCATTTTGGAATCCTGTCCGCCGATATCCAGCACTGTCATGGCTTCGGGCACTAGATGCTTTGCACCGAGCGCGTGACAGGATATTTCCGTTACCTGTTTATCGGCGGCTGCCATTTTGCGCCCGTATCCAGTGGCAACAGTCCGGCTTATCAATGCGCCGGGAACGTCCAATTTTGAGAGGGCGTCCTCCAATGCTTCCCGGGCTGCTTCTTTGGGGGCCCATCCCGTAGCCCTTTCGGCAACAGCCACAACTTCTTTGCTCACGCCATGGATAATGGCAGCTTTGGTTGCTGTTGAGCCGATATCCAGCCCGGCAAAAAAAAGTGCAGTCTCGCCGGATGGGTCACAAGGCGATTCGTTCGAGTCCTTCCGGTTAATTGTTTCATCTATCGTGCGCATTCAGCCTCCCGATTTGATAATCCGTTTACCATTACATCACGTCTTTCGATGTCTCCAATCAAAATAATAGATATAAAGAGGTTGTACTTATCAGGTCTGCCGATGTTCCGAAGTCTGAATGCTGGTCTAATTTCCGGCTTTAATATAACTCTCCCTCCAGAGAATAAATGTGAGGAACAAATTGAAGAAATCGGATGCAAATTTTTACGCTGACGGCCTGACCCCGGATCGGGAATTCAGCGCAGCCTATATGGATATGCGCAATCTACGCTCCCTGCTGCAAAAGAAGCCGGAATTCGCGGACAATGAAATCGTCCACGCGGTCTGGGATGTGATCATGGAGCAGCGTTACAGCTCCCAGCGCATGTCTCAGCTGCTTTACCGGGAATGCGCCAAGGCCCTTGCCGCAATCGGTCACGGTTGTCCGGATTGTGCGGTTTCCCATTCCGCTCTGCAATTACAGGTTCAGGCTGCATCCAGCTGTAAGAAATACGCATCAATTGAAGCTTCCGGCGGGCTGGGGGTGTTGCCTTTTGATATTTCCCTGCTGGATCCCCCGAAGCCGTTTTCCGGTTTCGCTCCTTCTGTGAAATGGGAAACCCTGCTCAAGAATGCCGAAGTGGTCGGTGAACCCGTTTTTTCCGGGCGTAGCGCGGTCATGCAGGCTGCGGGCGAAAAACGTATTTTTGCCGTTAAAATTCTGCGCAAGGGCGAAGAGCCGCAAGGGTTGCATCTCGAAGGTCGCTGGATGGAACGGCTTTGCAATGAATCCGAGACAGAAGGCGTGCGTTTCGATTGTCCTCAGCCCTACACCATCGGCGGGCACGTGGTTTTTAAGCTCGAAGGGTTGCCCGAATCCGCACCGGAAAATCTGCACGAAGAACTCTACGCCATGGCTTACCACGCCCACAGCGACTATTTCGTATATCCCAATGATGACCGCGAGGATAAACGCTGCTGCGCTGAAGAAATGCTGGAAATCATGGGCCGCAATTCCTTTTTACTCGGACAGCTGGCCGGGCGGGGCATAGTGCATGATGCGCCTATTCCTCTTTTTCATAACCGGGTGCAGGCCACGCGACGCACGGATGAGGGTGTCTACGAATGGCGCAGGTTCGGACGCCTAGACCGCTGGCTTGATTCCTGCCGCTACCCCAATTTCGGACGTTCCGGTCTGCGGGATTTCGAACATCTGCAGGTCATGAAACCGGGCCGCGATCCATTTTACTGGGCCATCGGTTCACATTTCATGTCCATCCTGCTGGTGCTGGGCAGCTGGTTCCGGGTGCAGGAACCGCAGCTCTGCGGACTTGATGCCGACGAAGAACCAATCGATGCCCGCCATCTTTTTGATGCGGATTTTTTCGAACAGGCCGTTAAACACTGCTTTGACAAATATTACCAAGGCTTTACCGGAAAAGAATTTCAGAACGAAATAAACCTGCACATCCCGGAATTGGTGCAGGATATGATCAATGAAATGGGCGTGGACCGTCACATGTTCGAATTCATGCGTGTGGTGGATCAGGAAATTTTAGAAGATGATGAGTTTCGTAAATATCTCATCAAATGCGGCATGGCAGAGGATAAGGCATATTCCATAGAAAAGAATAAGGAAGACATCCCTCTGACCACCGGGCCGCATCTCGGTGACTTCAACAGCACCATATCATTGCCGGAAATTATCGAATGGTCGGCCATGGCTGCCGGGTGCTGTATTGCTTCGCGGGCGTTAGGAGATAGGTGGGGGTAGTGAAATAAAGTTTTTCTTGTTTTAAAACGTCAAAAGCTATATTGAGGTGTGAGGCCGCAGCCGATGGGTTCCTTTCTTTCAAACTGCGGTCAGGAGCAAATGAAAGGAACCGCCAATGGTTTCATTTGCAACAGCTCTTATCTGGCTTTTGAAAGGAATACTTGTGGGCTTAGGCTCGTGGGTAATCAAAAAAGTACTGGATGCTGTAGTGAAAGAAGACGAATAGTCTGAAACGCGACACGGCCACCTGCCGGTCGTGGTAGGTGGCCGTGTCTCACACATGTAAACTAGAGGCATAGGCCCATCGGTAAGACCTTGCTCCGGGGTGGAAGTGTGACCGCACTTCCACCCTTTTTATTTAGATTAAGTATTCTTTGTTCAAATATCAAGTGCGGAGTTAAATTTTATCTCACCTCAAACTCCACAGCATCCACGCGCCCGATCTCATCACTTACCGAAATCCTGTGTTTTCCAACGCTTACTTCGGTGAACAGCTTCTCATCAAATTTACCCTGACTAACCAAGCGTCCATCCAGAAACCAGTACAAAGTCCCGCTGTCCGGTCCGGCTTCGGCTTTGAGTCCGATCTGCTGGAATTTCAGCGGGGTGTCCTTGCGCAGCAGGTAGGGCGTGCCTGCTGCCGGGGAGATGATCTTGGGCGCGATTCCTGCCGGGATTAAATCACAATCAGGGGCCAGCGGCGGCATGTGCGGTACTTCGAGACTGTTTTCCGCCCGCCAGCGGGCCAGCTTGGCCGGGATGGTGCGGATGATTTTTGTTTTGATGCCTTTGCGTCCAAGACATTCTCCGGAAATGCGGTAGCCGCTTTTTGAATCCACGAAAATCTGGCGGCATTCTTCGCAAGGGTGCAAACGTGTTTTGCCGGAAAGGGTGCGCATGGTAGTACGCTCAGTGCAGAACGGGCCGGGAAGCTGGCGGCTGTGTCCGCAGACTTCCACTTCGCTGATACCGGAACCTTCCGGCGGCGGGGGCAGTTTACCGCCCGGTGCGGCCAGACGGAGCAGGTCAAAGAGCAGCGGCCCGGCATGTACTGCGCCGGAGATCCCTTTGCGCGGTCTGCCGTCCGGGTTGCCGACCCAGACCCCGGTGGCGTAATCCCCGGAAACACCCACGGCCCATGCGTCGCGATGCCCGAAGGATGTTCCTGTCTTCCATGCCGTTTCCGGCATGTCGCGGGTCAGCATCCAAGTTTCGTTCATTTCCGGTCTGCTTACCGAAGAAAGCATTTCAAGCACCAACCATACTACTGCAGGCGAAAGAATTTGGGTCCCGAGTTTGTTTATGGTGGCAGTGGCGGTAAAAGGCTTGAATCTGCCTCCATCCGCCAAGGATGCATAAAGATTGGTCAGCTCGGTCAGCTTGATTTCACAGCCGCCCAGCGCGAGAGGCAGGCCATATTCCATGGGAGCTTTATCCAGCGTACTGATTCCGCCTTTTTTGAGCAGGTCGATGAATTCCGCCACCCCGGTTTTGGCAAGGGTGTTTACCGCCGGGATATTTAAAGATTTTGCAAGTGCCTGCCGTACAGTGACCTGCCCGTGGTACATGTGGTCATAGTTTTTGGGTGAATATCCGGCGTAATCTACCGGGATGTCATAAACAAAAGATGCCGGGACCAGTTTGCCCTGATCAAAAGCCAGCCCGTAGATGAAAGGCTTGAGGGTCGATCCGGGGGAACGTTTTTTATCTGCCAGATTGATGGACCCGCCGAATCCTTTTTCAAAAAAGTCCGCTGAACCGACCAAGGCACGTATCTCGCGGCTGGGAATGTGGATGATCACGCAGGCTGCGTTGTCGATGTCGTCTCCGCGTAAGCGGGCCACGTGGGTTTTAACTTTTGCCTGCGCAGCATTCTGTAATTCTGAATCAAGTGTTGTGACAGTCTCAGGAATTTGTCCGTTACGCTCCAGAACCATGCGACAGAAATGCGGAGCTTCCAGCGGAACAGAACGAATGGAGTTCGGCAGGGGCAATTTCATATTGCGTTCAATTTCATCTGGCGGGAAAACTCCCTTCTTCGCCAACTGATGCATAACCCGGTTGCGGCCTTCACGGGCCTGCTGCGGATTGCGCAGGGGATCGTAAAACACCGGACCGCGCGGGATAGTGGTCAGTAAAGCTGATTCCCCCAACGATAAATTATCCGGCCCATGTCCGAAATAAAAATGGGATGCCGCGCCCACGCCGACGATATTTCCGCCGTAGGGCAGCATGTTCAGGTAAATTTCTAAAAGCTCGTCATTGGAATGATGCAGTTTGAGCTGTAAAGCCCGGAACCCTTCAATGGTCTTGGCCCAGAGCGTCCGTTTCTTCGGCTCAGTCATGCGCGCAATCTGCATGGGAATGGTAGAAGCCCCGGATACCACTTTTCCTGCAGCAATATTCATAATCGCCGCGCGAAAGATCGAAACCGGATTTACCCCCGGATGATATTCAAACCACTGATCCTCAGAAGCCAGCAGAGTCTTCTTCAATACCGGGGAAATCTTCGCAAAATCCGCATGCATGCGCCGCGCCCCGTCCGGGGGCAGGAAAATACGTAATACCTTACCATCCCGGTCTTTTACAACCGAGGCCACGGGCGGGTGCAGCTTGTGTTCTGGAAAGGGAAAGAGAAGATCAAGCACAAAAAAACTAATGATGAGAAAAAGGACCAACCCACCAAGTATAAATAAATTCTTCTTTTTCATCACGGCCTGAACTTAACTAACGGTACAACTAAAAGGTTTTGAAGGGATGGGGTCTGGGGAAGGGGAACTTTTGCAAAAGTTTCCCTTCCCCAGACGCCGGAGACATCACTCAATACTCATCTTACCTAATGCCGTTGCTGCGGATTTTTCAGGATCGTACATACCTTCCACCTGCACCGGGGGCACTTTGAACTCCCCGCGGGTGACGGCGCGCAGCAGGGTCACGTTCTCGATCTTGCCCTTGGCGGGGATGTCGGAAAAGACCAAGATGCGGTCATCGCGGATATCCACGTGATCGGGACTGACGTTACCCTTGGCGATCCACGGCAGATCCTCGCGGGTGGCGAGCTTGGTGTTCTCCGGCTCAAGACCGGACGGCAGCAGACAACTGATCACCGCATTGGCTACAGGCTTGGCAGTGGAACTGACCACCGTGCGCATGGCTACCAACTGTCCCTGCTTGATATCGTTTACGTCGAGGGGCTCACCGTCACGTGTGAGAAACTCCCGCTTGATTTCAAGTCCGTTGGAATATGGCTCCCAGCTTTCGATGCTCGGCACGGCTCGGCTGTTGATGGACCAGACAAAGGTGCCTTCCTTGGGAGCAGATTCAAGCTCAATGGAAAGCGGAGCATCGCCAGCTACAATCGCCTGTGCAGTTTCGTTGGTTTTGAACGATGCCAGTTCTTTACCTCCACTCATGATTTTCCCGGCAGGGTGCGGCGCGGATTTGGTCTGAGCGAAAAAACTGCCCAGCGCGACAAAACCGAGCGCGTTATCCTGAGTGATGTTGCGTCCGTTGTCGGCCATGAGATTGTAGAGTTTGTCGGCAAGCTGCGGGATGGCGTCGTCCTTGCGATCGGCCTCCATGCGCACCAGCAGTTCAAGGGCGAGATCACGGACTTCGGAGCTGAGATGCTCGTCTTTGTCCTTGCCTTTAAGCGGTGCAGGCTTGGCGGAGATAAGTTCCCGGTATGCGGCCATGTCGCCGGAAGCGGCAAAGGCTCCGGCCAGCAGGGTCAGGGAGAGTTTGTCCATGTCCGCTGCCTTGCGCTCGCGCAGATAGTTCATGGGACCGTGCATGACCTTGCCGGAACGGGCCAGCACGTACTGGGCGTAGCAGGGCAACAGGTATGAATAGCCGTCGCGAATTGTATCGGCATAGTTGTTGGAGACAAACCGCTTGGCGCGGTTGAGGAGCATGGAATCCACCTGATAACCGGAGATTGCGGCCTGTTGCAGGAAATGCAGCACGTAGACGGATACCCACGGCTCGGAGCGATGTCCTCCGGGCCACATGGCAAAACCGCCGTCCGAGGTCTGCATCATGGAGAGCCTGCTCAGAGCGGACTGAACCATGTATTGCGGGGATTCCTTTTTAAAGGATTGCGGCGAAAGCTCGCGGGCCAGTTCCGGAAATTTCAAAAGCGGGAAAGCCTGTGAAACAGTCTGCTCTGCGCATCCGTAGGGATATTTGAGCAGGTAATCGAGTTTCCCGGCCAGCCTGATCATGGGCTGGTTGCCGATGACGATGGTGCGCTCGGCTGTTGCCACGCGCATGCCTTCCAGCTTGGCAGGAAACACGGTCGATTTATCTTTTATGAAACCGGACTGTGCTGAACGCTGCACAGGCAGGGCCGCGCGGATGTTCAGGTCGATAGATGTCCCGGCCATTTCATTGTTGCCTTCCACTGCGAATTTGAAGGTTGCAGGGCCGAGATCCGTTCCTGTTTCGGTTTTGAAGAAAGCGGTTTTCTGTCTGGATTGCGGAACTATGAATCCTTCAAGTCCCATTTCATTGTGCAAGGCACCGCTGGTTTTGATAGCAATGCTAAAATTGCCGTCTTCCGGGGTATCGTTGCGCACGCTGACCGGGATATCGAATATTTCTTCCGGGGCCAGAAAACGGGGCAGGGTCGGGGTGACCATAAGCGGCGAACGCACGGTCATGATTTTTGAGGCCGAGCCGAATTTCTTACCGTCGCTGACTACAGTCATGATGCGTAACGCACCGCTGAATTCAGGTATTTCAGCATTGAAGACAGCCTTGCCGTGTTTGTCCGCAGTAATGATCCCGGACCAGAAAGTGACCGGCTTGACCCTGCGGATGGCGGAACTGCCTGCAAACTGTTTCATCATGGCCAGTTCCCTGCCGCCGCCTGCCGCGGATTTGTTGATCGGTCCGGCATCGGGCATGAGCAGCCCGAAGGTATCAGACCAGCGCACGCCGAGGGCGCGTTTGGCATAGAAGTAGTCAAAGGGGCTGGGAGTTTTTTGATTGGAAAGACGCAGGATGCCTTCATCCACAGCGGCAATGGTCAGCTTGGCACCGGGTTTGGTCTGTACCTGCAAGGCCACGGTCCGTTCGGGGCGGGTGGTCTTAGGACAGGTGATGTCGATGCCCAGCCTGTTGCTTTCGCGGTCCACGAAAAGAGGCACCGCACCTACCGCCCGGGCACTGGACCCGGCTTCAAGCTTGTTCACCGTGCGGATCAGGGTGGCGGTTACGTAAGCGTTGGTGCTGATTCCTTTTTGCACCGGAACCTTGATGGTGGCGGTATTGCCTTTGACCTCAAGGGTCTTGGTCCAGCGGATGGTGTTATCTTCAATGGCAATGAGCATGCGTCCGGCAAAGGGAGTGCGGATCTGGTACTCGGCCATTTCGCCGGGCTTGTAATCGCCTTTGCGGGTGGGGATGATTTCAAGGCGGGCCGGGTTTTCCAAGGCCCACGGGGAATAGCCCCAGCCGCCGCAGAAAAAGTCAGCCTGTGCGGAAACCCCGGATGCGGGATCGCTGAGGATAACGCGGTAGCTGCCGAATTCCGGCGGGCTGACCTTGAATGATCCCGTGGCGTCGGTTGCGGAAATTTCGCGGGTTTCCATTAGTTGCGGGTCGCGTTCGGTGACATATTTATATGAACCGGACGGAGTGGCCCGCACAATGGTCTGCCAGCGGTCGCGGTAAAGCTTCATGATCAGCTTTCCGGCCTTGGTTTTTTCGCCCTGCGGGGTCAGGGTCACGTAATCGAGTTTGACGGATTCGCCTTGCTCGTAGCCCTGTTTGTCCAGCATTTTCAGGCCGGGGAAGAATTTTGAAATGAGTACAGCATCGGTTTTGCTGGCGGTAACCCCGCGACCTCCGGTCTCGCTGACCCGTGCGGTGAGCCGGGCCTGAATGGCTGAGTCGGATTTGAGACTGGACGGAATGGCTGCGGAGAAAGAAAACTTGCCGGACTCGTCCAGTCTGGCTTCTGTTTTCAGAATTTCGCGGGGTTTGAAGCTGCTCTTATCTGTGTTGAAGCGATAGGTCTCGTAGCCTTCAGGATTGAACTGGGCCGGTTCCAGCATTACCCGTGCAGATACCGGAAGGTCTTCCGCCGGGGGACCGAACAGATAGCGTCCTTCAACTTCGAAATTCAGGTCCTGACCTGCGGAGGCAGATTTTGCGGTGATGATTTCCGCGCTGATGCGGTCGGGCATGAAGTCTTCCACCAAGTAGCGGAAGTTGCCGATCCGTTCCTTTCCGGCCAGCAGTTTGATGTTGAATTGTCCGGTAGGCGAGTAGTCGGGGACGGCCCGTTTGAATTCAATCATGCCCTGATCATCGGTGTGCACGGTGCGGCGGAAAAGTTCCCGTCCGCGCTGGTCGGAGTAGATCAGAATCACGGGCATTTTCTTGGGCGGCTTGAGGCTGCGGTCGCGGACCACGGCAACGCCTTTTACAGTCTCACCGGGACGGTAGAGGTTGCGTTCTCCGTAAGTGAAGGCGGTCAAGCCTTTAGGAGAGAGTCGTTGCCCGGCAATATCAAGCCCGGCCCGGTCGGTGGCAAAACGGTCCATGAGCATGAAAGTCATGTCGTTTTTGCGGGTAACTACAGCCATATACGGGCGGCCGAGGTCCTTGCGCATTTTATTTTTTTTGATGACCAGTATGCCGCGTGAATTGGTGGTCCCGGTTGCAATGAGCTGGTTGCGGTTGCTGATCAGCTGTACTTTGGCATCAACCACGGGCTTGAGATTGGAAAGAGAGGAAATCCAGAACAGGGTTTCATCATCGCCCTGCTTGGCGACCACTCCGAGATCTGTGATCATGACCCAGCGTTGTACGCCGCGCCCTTGCCCCGGGATTGTGGCCGCAATACGGTAAAGTCCCTTGCCTCCTTTGGCAATGAAGCTTTTTACGGACAGCGGAGTGGTGGTTTTTAAGTTCTTTTTGCCGGAGGTTTTAATCCTGCCGGAGAAAATTCTATTACCCAGAGCAGCGGAAATGCCGCCGCCGTAGGTGTTGGGATCAAAGGCCATGTACCCGTAATGGGTGAAGAGCGAGAACAGGTTGTTAGGGAAGACCCGGTCCACGGTGACGTTTACTTCACGGGTGTTAACGGTTTCTATACCGAGGGTCTTGTCTCCGGATTCCGAGAGAAACATCCCGGCAGAAGAAAAGTCGGCGGTGGGGGATATGTCCGGGATGGAGATGTTTTCGGTGATTGTTTTTTCGAGCAGCGCACCGTCAGCTGCGGCAAGTCCTTTTTTCAGGGTGACGGAATATTTTTTACCCGGCTTGAAGGGGCCGGAGAGGATCAGTTTTTTACCGGACGCAGCTGCGGAAACATTGAGCGCGGGATTGATGGAGAGCATCTCAAGTCCCTGCGCCGGGATTACCGGGCTGGAAAAGCCAAGTTCCAACCGGGCCCCGGAAAGGCTGCTTGCAGCTTTGTAACCGGAATAGCCGAGCACGGGATCGAAAACTATTTCGATTTTCTTTTCATAATCTTTGCCCAGCACCATGGCCCCGCGTCCATCGGGCAGATCTTTGTTGATTTTGAGGACGTATGTTTTCGGCTCTAATTCCTTCTCGACCGGAGCACTTACAAAGCGTTGGTAGTAGTCATCATAATTGGTAGTGATGCTTAAGGGGATATCCTTACCGTCCGGTCCGCTCAGGGAAAGATTTTTGAGGGTGTTTTCCGGGGTTACGTAATTGCTGAAATTGATGTGGCCTTCAATGCGGACCTTTCGGCCTTGTCCGGGCAGCGGTTCCGTGCGCAGGCCGATCTCTTTGACTCCGAAGCTTCCGGTCTGCACGTTGAATTTTGTTTCCCCGCGAAGGATCTGGCCGTTCAGCAGGAAGTTTTCAGGCTTCATTTCAATGGTGAAGCGGGTGTCGCCCTTGAACGCCGGGTCGGCGGTGAAGCGCAGGGCATAGGGGTTGATCCAGCGCCATTCTCCTTTTACTTCCGGGGTGATGGTTGCCGGGGCTTTTTTCAGGGCATAGGAAGGTGCTTCCGGGCCGATGGGCATATCAAAGGCAAGCAGCAGTTGTGAATAACCCTGACTGTCGAGACTGACGTCGGTGACCTTTACGCCTTCTCCCGAGTTCATCCTTGCGGAGACTGATTCATGTTTGGTCTTGAGCAGACCTGCCGCCTGAATCATGCAGATCATGAGCAGCAGAGCGATGATGATGTTTTTTTTGTCCTTGAACGGGGTTGGTCCTCTGTCCATGGTGAAATCCTCTTTTTATATATACTATTAATATTGCGTCCGTTTAGTGAATGGATGATGCCATTTTTTTGCAGCACCGTCATCGTGGAAAATATCCAGTCTCCGGATAATAGCACGGCATATCCTTGTTTGTCCGTATCTTCAGTATTGTTTGCAAGATGGTTGTAACTATGTATAGTTATAAAAAATATATTAGTTATGGTTAAGACAGGAGTGTGACGTTGGAAAACCACAATATTGCCATTGTCGGGTTGGGAAGAGTAGGTAAAGCTTTTCTGGAAAAAGCTATGTCCAATGAGAGTGTGATGACCGTAAAGGCGGTCTGTGAAATGTGTGATACTCCGGGCCGGAAACTGGCCGAAGAAAAGGATATCCCGGTTGTTGATCTGGGCGGCATTATTGAAATGGGTATCGATATAGATGTTATTTTCGATCTTAGCGGAGATGAAAATGTTTCCCGTATCCTGCAGGAAAAGCTGGTTGAAGCCCGCAACAGCTATACCCAGGTTGCCCCGGCCCGGCTGGCCCGGCTGGTCTGGTCCCTGATTGCCGACGGCGAATACCTGCCCAACCTCGGCAAAACCAAAAGCCAGATCTATGCTGAGATGCTGCTTGAAGGGTAGCCGGAGCAGGGTCTAGGTCAGTATGGGCAGGCTTATGGTGAATCTGGTCCCTTCACCGGGAGTGGAGTCCGCTGTTATTGTTCCCCCGTGATTCTGGGTGACGATAAAATAGGACACAGAAAGTCCCAGTCCGGTTCCGACCCCCGGTCTCTTGGTGGAATAAAAGGGTTCGAAGACTCGTTTCAGTTTGTCGTTGTCCATGCCCGGACCATTGTCTTCAATTTCCACACGCACGAAGTTCTCATCAGAAGAAGTCCTGATGGTTATGGTTGGAATTTTGTGGGTGTTCTTTTCTTCAGACAGGGCCTGAGCCGCATTTTTGATCAGGTTGAGGATAACCTGACTTATTTCCATCTCCGTAAAATTGAACATGGGTGATGAGTTGAAATCACGGATGATATTTATTTTTTTAAAGTCGTATTTTGTTTTGAAATCGTAGTCGTTTGATGCCAGTGAAATGGCGGTCTCAATTACCGGTTCAATTGTCCCGCTGGATTTTGCGGAAGTGCTCCTGCGGCTGAAATCAAGCATTGATTTTACAATTGCTGCCGCGCGCGTGCCGGCCTCCTGAATGCTGCGCAGATATTCGTTTATCCCTCTTTTATCCATATAGTTACGCAGATTATCCAGATCGATGTCGCACTTTTCAGCAACTGGCAGGTTGCTTTTCAGTGTCGGCGATGTCCTGCGGATTATGTTCTGGGTGACCTGCATGATGATTCCCAGCGGATTATTGATCTCGTGAGCCATGCCTGCGGCCAGTCCGCCCACAGACATCATTTTTTCGGTCTGGACCATAATTTTCTGCATCTTTCGTCGTTCGGTGACATCACGCATTACCACAAGCAGTTTTTTGTCCCCGCCTATGGAGGCTACTCTGGCAAGGTTGTCGGTCCAGAAAGGCTCTCCGGTGCTTTTTCTGACCATCCATTCAAAGTGTACGGATTCACCGGAAAGAGCTTTGTTGAACAGTTCAGCGGCGTACTTGCTGTCGTAAGGCGGGCTGTTGAAACTGATTATCTCCGGGCTCATGCCGATGGCGTCCATTCTTTCCATTTTGAAGAAATCCAGAAAAGCCTGATTCACATCAGTGAAAACCCTCTTCTGCAAATCCAGAACACCGATGGCATCTTTAGTGGAGTTGAATATTTCGCGGTAGGTTATTTCGGATTTTAGCAGTTTTGTTTTTGCGGATTCCCTGCTGTCGATCATGCTGTTGGCCAGTTCTGCCATTTTATCGAATTCGCTGAAGTCGATTTTTGAGCGGTCTATTTTTGTGGTGGATCCCGTATCCTTGCGGAAAAAGTTTTCAAGTGAATTGAAGTTATCCGCCAGCATGGTTTTGAAGTGTCCCGAAAAGAAGATGCTGACCAGTGAAATCAGAAACGCAAGGGCCAGTACTGCCGCAATTTGGAAAAGCAGCGTGTTCCAGAGTTTTTCTTTGCGTTCTTTGAGCAGGAATTCCAGTCTGCCGACATCTATGCCGTATGACAGAAACCAGCCCCATTCCGGAACAGATGAGCAGTAACTCAATTTCTTGTATGACTTGATAGTCGGGCTGAAGGTGGGGGTTTTGTAAGTAATAAAGCCGCCGCCTGTCTTGGCTGTCCTGATCAGGTCCTTGATTATATATACTCCGTCCTGATCTTTAAGGTTAAGCAGATTCTTGCCTTTTGACACTCCAAGCAGAGATCTCCCGTCAAAGGTTCCCGCGAAAATTTCATCTCTGCCCCGGTGCATCAGGGAGAGTCTGCCCAGTATTTCATCCTGAGTCCTTCTGGTGACCGTATCGTAATATATTCCTGTTCCGATGATCCAGTTGAACGGTTTGAATAATTTAATGAATGATGTTTTCTGGCGCGGTGTTCTGTCCTTTCCGGGGCGGGGCCACGTGTATTCTATGTATCCTTCATCTCTTTGTGCAATGAGGTCGATCATATCCTGAATGATCAGTTTGTTGTCCTGCGTTTTCATATTCAGGACGTTCTTTTGTCCTATTTCAGGCATTCCCTGATTCAGCAGACCTGTTCCATCCATTGTCAAAATGAACAGGTATGAATCGGAAAAATCGAAAACCATGGCGTTGAGAGTCTTTTTGATAAGGTTTTTCAGCTCCTTTTCATTCATTGTCTCTTTATATGTGGCGTAAAGATTCTCTGCCAGACTATGGGCTTCCAGAATGGCGGCTTTGATATTTTTTATGCTTGTTTTCTGGTTGTTGTTCAGGGTGAATTCAATTGAGTGCTGGACCCGTGTAACTTCTTTAACCAAACGGTCTTCGACTCCGCCGAAAATTGAAGTTTCAGACTCAAGGATTTCCCGCTGATAATCAGTGATCATAAAATATACCGTCAGCCCCCCGAAAATGAAAATAGCGGAGAAGCACAGGGAGAGCATATAGCGGGACAGTGTGGAGACAATGCTTTTCATATGAATACCGTGTTTGTTTGGTTCCGGATCAGATTAAGAAATTGAACGGAACATGAGTCATCACTTTTGATAGTAACACTCCGGGCAGGCGGTAACAAGGAAGTATTGCCGTATCAGGCTTAAAAAATAGATTTTGTGGATGTGCGGGGGATGGGTATAAAAAAAGGGTTACGATCATTTGATCGTAACCCTTTGAATTTACTTAGTGGCGCGCCTGAGAGGATTCGAACCTCTGACCTACGGATTCGTAGTCCGGCACTCTATCCAGCTGAGCTACAGGCGCGCGTCGAGAAAGAGTGTTTATGTGTATTTCCGAGAATGGTCAAGGGTAAATGCAAAAAAAATGAAAAAAAGTTGTTTTGGATTATTTGGGGAGAGTTTGATTTTGAATTTCAGAGTTAACTGACTGAGTGTGTCTGAAAATGAATTACAAAAGAAAAAAGGGTTACGATCATTTGATCGTAACCCTTTGAATTCACTTAGTGGCGCGCCTGAGAGGATTCGAACCTCTGACCTACGGATTCGTAGTCCGGCACTCTATCCAGCTGAGCTACAGGCGCGCGTTGAAGAGGGTTCTATGGAGAAAGCCTCTTAAGGTCAAGTGTTATTTTAAAATAAATTAGTGTTTTTGTGAATTTATTATTTGGCTACAGTCTGTATTGGTCCGTAATATGTTGTTATTGTTCTGTTTTTGATTGAGTGTTGATTTTGGGGAAGTTTTTTGTGCTTACAATGGACATATCCGGTAGAATCCACATGGCCGCGCAATCCGGGAAATGTTTATCCATGAATTCATTTCCTTTTTTGGGGCCCATGATGAATATCGTGGTTGCCAGAGCGTCGGCGGTTTCCGCGTCCGGCGCGACGGTGGTGGTGGCGATGCTCGCAGCGGATGATTGCAGCAGTGCCGGATCAAAGATGTGGTGTTTCCGTGTTTTTTCGTCTTTGGATACCGGGGTGATGAACTGATAATAATCACCTGATCCGCAGACCGCGCTGTTTTTTACCCTGATATGCCCGATGATTCCTTTTCCGCGCGGGTTGCGGATACCGATTGACCACTCCCGGTCACCGAAAACCATGAAATCGCCCCCGGCTTCGACCATGGCGGTCTTGATCTCGGAAGCTCTCAGGTGATCCGCGGCAGCATCAATAATGGTCCCTTTGGCGAGACCTCCCAGATCAAGGGCCATTCCTTTCTTGGGCAGGAAGACCCTGTTCTCAGCCGGGGCTATTTCCAGCAGACGGTAATTGATCAGCTCTTTGTGTCCGGCAAAGCGGCTTTTATCCAGAGCATAATAAAACGGGGTGGTGGTAATGGCTCCGATTGTTATGTCAAAGCTGCCGCCTGATTTTTCACTGATTTCAAGGCCGCGTTTGATGGTTTCAAAAGCCTTTTCCGAAACACGCACACTTTTTTTGCCCGCTTCATGGTTGACCCGTCCGATTGAGCCGCGCTTGTCGCGGTGGTCTAGGTCTTTTTGCAAGCGGTGCATTATGGCGATCGCTTCTTTGGCATTTATCCGGATGTCTTTGTTTTTGACTTCAGGGATGGTCAGGTTGACCACTGTACCCATGGCTACATCGCTGTAGCGGAAAAATTCGTCGGATTTTTCCTGTTTTAAATTCAGGGGGATGAGCAGGGTCAGCACTATTGCACATAATGCAGCTGTGGCAAGTCCGGCCTTTTTATGCCCTTTTTCCCGTATGCCCTCAGATATTAAAAAGATCGTGCACAAACCCCCGGCAATGGCGGTCAGTTTGAACGGTGTGCCCACGTCTCCGCTGGAGCTGACCATAATTCCGCAGAAAAGCGGCCCGGCCATAAAGCCTATGTTGGCAGCCATATTAGCATATCCCAAAGCCCGGCCTTTGGCGCAGCCCAGCTCCGAGCAAACGGCCATGGATGGGGGCATGGAGATTGCCGCCCCTATGCCGGACAGGATTCCGGTAAAGATGAATCCGGGTATGCCGGAACATCCACCGAGAATATAAAGGGCCAGAGCACTGATCAGCATTCCCGCAGAGGTAGTCAGTTTGCGGTCAAATCCGGCCAGCAGCCGTCCTGAAACGGGCAGCAGCAATACGGTCACCAGACTGGGGATGGAAAAGAGTAAAGCAGTGCTGCCGGGGCTGAGTTGCAGTGATGATTTGAGCAGTACGGGATAAAAAGCAATGAGGCTGCCGATGCCCATGCCGCGTCCGAAAAGGGCGGCCAGTATACTCAGGAAGTGACTCAGGCCGGGGGAAATATCTCCGGTGCAGTCCGGTTCAGCAGTGCTGGTAGGCAGATGCTTTGCGCAGAGCATGAAAACAATGAACGCAAGCCCCATGAAACCGGACATGGCTCCGAGCACGGGCAGGTAGTCCTTATCTATATATAATAGGCCGCCCAGCAGTGGGCCGAGCAGGAAGGATGAGTTCATCACTGCCGAAAGCAGGGCAAAACGGGAGGATAGTTTGTCGCCATCCATGGAAGCACCGATGGCAGCCATGCTCACCGTGCGCACTGTTCCGGCGCAGAGTCCGAGGATAAATTGGATAACGTAAAGGGTCTCGATGACCGGGTGGAGCAGGTAGAGCAGGGGGAGCAGAATCGCCAGCCCGCAGGAAAGCAGCAACGGCTTGGTGCTGCCGTTTTTGTCAGCGTAGTTTCCTGAAAGGGGGGCGATGAGCAGCTTGGCCAGAAAATATCCGGCAAAGCCGCTGCCCAGCCACATTCCCCCGGCCTTTTCGTCGAGGTTCATCAGCGGCAGGGTGAAGGTGAAAACCCCGGTTCCCATGGAAGCGGCAAAGACCGCCCCCATCAGCAGGGGAACATTGAGTCTGCTCAGTCTTTGGCTAAGCTTCGAGTTATGAATCGGCATGCTTCTTTAAAAAGATTGTCTATCTGGAACGGGGTCAGGAATTCAGTTCGGACCGCCCCGACAATATGTCCGTAAACCAGATAGCTGGTCTGCGTCAGCGGAACCTCACGTACGGAGTCGTCCTCCATTCCCTGTCTGATGTAATCTTCAATCTGGTCAATAAGTCTTTTAAATTTTGCTGCAATATGGGTACGGTCAAGGTGCGGGTATTCGTCACTGAAAGGGGAGCTGCGCAGCAGGGTCGGGAAGGTTGTCCTGTGGCTGTCGGTAAAGTCGAAATAGGCCTGTACGAATATGCCCAGTGCTTCAAGCCCGTTTTTACCCTCTTTGGCTTTGTCGGTGAGTACACCCAGCATCTGGTCGATGAGTTCCCCGCCTGCTTCAAGAAATAAATTGTCTTTGTTGCCGTAGTAGTGCGAAACCAGCCCTGAGGCAACCCCTGCCCGGTCAGCCACCATTTTTAAAGTCGTTGCTGTGTATCCATGTTCTCCGAACTCTTCTTGTGCGGCCAGCAGGATCTTTTCTTTCTTGGTCATTGTGAGGCTCCGTTGTTGAGCTGTTGCAGGGGCATCGGGGACTTTTTTTACCATTGTAACAACTGGTTCGGTTGAAAAATTCCTTAATAGATTAATAGTCGTCATTAGGAAAATTAACAAGGCTGAAACAGATATTCTTCAATTAAAATAATATATTTGTTCCGTTTTTTTGCTCTTTTTGTTCTTCTGATAAGAGGAATCTCTCTTGTAATGGAAACAACATCGCGTATTGAAACGAATAAAAGTTAGTAATAATTTTTAGCTATTTCGTAACACGAGAGCTTGTGAACAAAAAAACAAGCAGAAGTCAACAAAAAATTGAAAATTGATTGACCAGCCAATTAGGTGGTGTTAGAAAGATTACAACTAAGTGACAAGGTGGTCCAGCCAAAGATGCATGGATCGCATATTTGACAATGTGAGTTTCAGGTTTTGTGATCTGGTTTAATTAAAGTCTCCCCGAAGAAGCGTGGATGTGATGGGTTTACAATTCAAACTCTTCGGGTGCCGAGGGATGTATGCCAGTTTTCAGTCAAAACATATTCGCGAAGAACGGGGTGGGACCTGTTTTCCGGGAATCAGGAGAGTGCTGTATTCAGGGCCGTCTGGTGCTTTGGAGTCAGTTGCTCCTGTTGCTCGTACATTGTCTTTGGAATTTCTTTTCCATGAACTCTTCTGCCGGACCTGCGCCCGTATTCTCCGGGCTAAACAACTGTTCGGCTTCCATAATACCTTTCTCTGCAGTCTCTACAAACAGCCCGTTTCCGCATGCGGTAACGGATAATTCAGTGTGCTCTTTGCGCAGGTCTCTTTCTCCATTTTCGAAAATATTCCTTTCAAAAGGGATTATGCCATTTAAGCCGGGTATTTAATCCGGTTCCCGGCCGTATTTTATAGAATTCGGTCCGGGCGGTTTTTAAGGGAAGTGGAGCTGTCTGCTTAAGGCAGGCGGCGGATAGGTACCACAGTACTCATGCTGATGAGGTCATGTTGGTAATCCATTAATACGGGAGTAGTCCCGTCAAAGGAGGATGATTATGGCTGTAAACGTAGGTATGCACGTGGCGCGCCCGGGTAAGCGGGATGCGGTTCTCGACTGGATGCAAATGCTTACCGGAGCCGGGCTTGTGGCCTTTATGTGGTGTCACATGATTCTGGTTTCTTCGGTGGTTATTTCTCCCAAGATCATGAACGGTATTGCACATTTCTTTGAAGCCACGTATATGGCTCAGGTTGGTGGTCCTTTGATTTTCTTGACTTTTTTGCTACATTTCGCGCTGGCAGCCAGAAAGATACCTTTCCGTGCGGAAGGGCAGTCAACCATTTGGCAGCATGCACAGATGCTGGGGCATCGTGATACCTGGCTTTGGGTTGTCCAGGCTGTTACCGCAATGATCATCCTCGTGATGGGTGCTGTCCACATGTGGGTTGTGCTCAATGATCTTCCCATTACTGCCGCAAAGTCGGCGGCCAGAGTTTCCGAAGGCGGATGGATGCTTTTCTATCTGGTCCTTCTGCCCTGCGTTGAGCTTCATGTCAGCGTGGGATTCTACCGCATCGGCGTCAAATGGGGATTCATCAGGACTGAGAACAGGAAACAGGCCAAGAAGCTTGAATCCATTCTCTTTGCGACCTTCATGGTCATCGGCATCATCACCCTGATCAGGTTCATCACTTTAAGTTAAACGGGGTTCTTAAATGCAAACATATTACTCAGATCTCCTTGTTATCGGCGCGGGCCTTGCGGGCGAGCGCGTGGCTGTGGAGGCGGCCCAGGAAGGTTTTGATGTAACTTGTCTCTCCATTGTCCCGGCACGCCGATCCCATTCATCGGCAGCACAGGGCGGCATGCAGGCCGCATTAGGGAACTGTGCCAAGGGCGAGGGAGACAATGTAGACGTTCACTTCGGCGACACTGTTCGCGGTTCCGACTGGGGCTGTGACCAGGAAGTGGCCCGTCTTTTCGCAGACGCAGCTCCCATCGAGATGCGCAGACTCGCACACTGGGGTGTGCCCTGGAACCGCGTTGTTCCCGGTAAATCCTTCTATTTCAAAGGTGGCGAGAAATTTGAAAAAGAAGAAAAAGAAGAAAAGCGCGGCCTGATTACCGCACGCTCCTTCGGCGGTACCGCCAAATGGCGTACCTGCTACACTTCTGACGGAACCGGACACGCGGTCATGTGTACCATGGACAACCGCTGTGCCGAACTCGGAATTGATGTTTTTGACCGCAAGGAAGCTATCTCCCTCATTCATGACGGCGATAAATGTACCGGTGCGGTTGTCCGCTGCCTGCGCACGGGCGAGCTGGAAGTGTTCCTTTCCAAGGCCACTGCCATCTGCACAGGCGGCTTCGGACGTATCTATAAAGCAACCACCAACGCGGTTATCTGTGACGGCGGCGGGCATATCATCGCCCACGATACCGGGGTTGTACCCATCGGTAACCCGGAAGCAATCCAGTTCCACCCCACCGGAATTGTCCCCACCGATATTCTGGTAACTGAAGGTTGCCGCGGTGACGGCGGAACCCTGCTTGACGTCAACGAAGAGCGGTTCATGAATATCTACGAACCGGAAAAGGCCGAGTTGGCCTCCCGTGACGTTGTTTCCCGCTGGATGACCCACCACATGCGCGAGGGCAAGGGTGTTAAATCCGCTTACGGCGAACACCTCTGGCTGGATATCCGTCATCTCGGTGACAAGCACATCTCCACTAAACTGCGCGAAGTTGATGAAATCTGCCATCACTTCCTGAACGTTGACCCCCGCAAACAGCTCATCCCGGTCCGTCCGACCCAGCACTACACCATGGCCGGCGTACGTACCAATAAAGATGGTGCGGTTTACGGTCTCAAGGGTCTGTTCTCCGCCGGTGAAGCAGCCTGCTGGGATATGCACGGCTTTAACCGTCTGGGCGGTAACTCCCTTGCGGAAACCGTTGTTGCTGGCGGGATCATCGGTGTCAAAATTGTTGAATTCCTTAAAGGGTACGAAACCGACTTCAAGACCGCTCTTGTTGCGGACGCCGTCAAGAAACAGCAGGATCGCATCGAGAACCTGCGCAGCGGTGCCAACGGCAAGGAGAATGTCTATAAGGTCCGTGAAGAAATGCAGGACGCCCTCATGGAAGGCTGCTTTGTATTCAGAAATGATGCCGGACTCAAAAAATGCATCGACACCTTACAGGGAACTCTTGAAAAAGCGCGCAATGTCGGCCTTGTTTCCGACGGTCTGGGCGCAAACCACGAACTGGCTGCGGCCCTCAAGATTGAAGGTCAGGTCAAGCTCGGCCTGTGCATCGCCAAGGCTGCCCTTGAACGTACTGAATCCCGCGGCTCCCACAACCGTGAGGACTACACCGCACGTGATGACCAGAACTGGCTGAACCGTACTCTCGCTTACTGGCGTGAAGGCGCGGACATGCCTGAACTGCAGTACGAGGAAGCCACTCCCCACTACGAGATTCCTCCGGGAGACCGTGGTTACGGCGGCGGTACCATCATCGAAGCCGACAAGGCCGAGATTGAAGCCAAGACTATCAAGAAATAACCCCTGACAAGGATATTAAAATGAGCAGACAACTCGAATTTGATATATTCCGTTACAATCCTCAGGATAAGGGGTCGGTTCCGCACATGCAGACCTTTGTGCTGGATGAAACCGAGAATATGACCCTGTTCATCGCGCTGAACCGTCTGCGCGAAGAGCAGGACCCCGGCCTGATTTTTGATTTCTGCTGCCGCGCGGGCATCTGCGGTGCCTGCGCCATGGTGGTCAACGGTAAACCCCGTCTGGCCTGCCAGACCAAGACTGTGGACCTGCCCAGTCAGATTACCCTGCTGCCCCTGCCTGTATATCAGCTGATCGGTGACCTTTCAGTTGATACCGGTTCATGGTTCAGGGAAATGTACCAGACCACAGAATCATGGATTCACACCAACAAGACCTTCGATCCCACCGCTCTTGAAGAGCGCATGGAAAACGAAGTTGCCGAGCAGATTTACGAACTGGAACGCTGCATTGAATGCGGCTGCTGCGTTGCCGCCTGCGGTACCGCCCGTCTTCGTGACGACTTCCTCGGTGCCGCCGCACTCAACCGTGTGGCCCGTTTCGTAGTTGACCCCCGCGACCAGCGCACCGACCGCGATTACTTTGAAGTTATCGGTAATGATGAAGGTATCTTCGGCTGTATGGGACTCCTCGGCTGTGAAGATGTCTGCCCCAAAGGCTTGCCTTTGCAGAACCAGCTCGGTTTCCTGCGCCGCAAGATGGGTATCACCGCAATCAAGGAAATATTCAGGAAGTAAGCTATGCGTACCATTAAAGCTGAACAGGTTATCGATGCCGTGGCGAAAATGTGCGTAAGCGCAAACCGCTACCTGCCCGAAGACGTGAAAAAGCGTTTTGAAGAATGCGCTGCTGCCGAGGATTCCCCGGCGGCCAAGGAAGTCTTCAAGCAGATCAAGGAAAACTGGGAGCTGGCTGCCGAATCAGGTCTGCCGCTTTGTCAGGATACCGGACTGGCTGTCTTCATTGTTGAGATGGGCGAAGATGTGCGTGTGGAAGACATGAACATCCGCGAGGCCATCAATGAAGGCGTCCGCAAGGGGTACGATGAAGGGTTCCTGCGCAAGTCCGCCTGTGATCCCCTGACCCGGGCCAATACCAAGGACAACACCCCGGCCATCATTCATTTTGATATCGTCCCCGGTGACAAGATCAAAATCACCTTTATGGCCAAGGGCGGCGGTTCCGAGAATATGAGTCGCGTAACCATGATGGCTCCGGCCATGGGCTGGGAAGGCATCAAGAAGTTTGTCATCGAGCGCGTTGCCGAAGCCGGACCCAACCCCTGTCCCCCGACCATGGTCGGTATCGGCGTGGGCGGTACCTTCGAATACTCCGCTCTGCTGGCGAAAAAATCGCTCATGCGCAAAGTGGGTGAGCCTCATCCCGATCCTGAAATGGCCAAGCTTGAAGCTGAGCTCATGGAAGATATCAACAAGCTCGGCATCGGTCCCATGGGCCTTGGCGGCAAGACCACCGTTTTTGACGTCAAGATCGAAATGCGCCCCTGCCACATTGCGTCCCTGCCGCTGGCGGTGAACATCCAGTGCCATTCTTCAAGGCACGAGGAGGTTGTACTCTAATGGCTGAATACAAGCTGAATACTCCGCTGACTGATGAAGATATGGTCCAGCTGAGGGCCGGGGATGTGGTCAAACTGACCGGAACCATCTACACCGCCCGCGATGCTGCCCACAAAAGACTTTGCGACCTGCTAGACGAAGGCAAGGAACTGCCTTTCGACCTAAAAGGTTCGGTGGTTTACTACGTCGGTCCCAGCCCGGCCCCTCCGGGCAGGCCCATCGGCTCCGCAGGACCGACCACAAGTTACCGCATGGACACTTACGCACCCCGGCTGCACAGCCTCGGCCAGAAGGCCAGCATCGGCAAGGGTAAGCGTAACGATGAGGTCAAGCAGGCCCTGAAGGATCATAAAGCTGTTTATTTCGGAGCAACCGGCGGTGCCGGAGCTCTGCTTTCCATGTGCATCAAGGAAGCGAAAGTTATCGCCTTTGATGAACTGGGTCCCGAAGCCATCCGTGAACTGACCGTTGAGGAATTTCCTCTGCTGGTCATCAATGATACCCACGGTGGCGAACTGTACGCCGTTCCCGACCGCAAGGCGGCTGGTGTTGAATAATAATTTTGTTAATTAAGGAGAAATATTCATGGCTCTTTTCACTAAACAGGAAGCTCTTGATTACCATTCCAAAGGTAGAAAGGGTAAAGTTGAAGTCGTTCCCGTAAAACCCTGCGATACCCAGAAACACCTCTCCATGGCTTACAGCCCCGGTGTTGCTGAATCCTGCAAGGAAATCGCGGAAGATAAAGAAAAATCCTACCTCTACACCGGTCGCGGCAACCTTGTTGCTGTTGTTTCCAACGGTACCGCAGTTCTCGGTCTCGGTAACATCGGCCCCGAAGCGGGTAAGCCGGTTATGGAAGGTAAGGGCGTTCTCTTCAAGGTCTTTGCAGACGTTGACGTTTACGACATCAACCTCGATGTTTCCGATCCTGACGAACTTTGCGCCATTGTTAAAGCTATGGAACCCACCTTCGGCGGTATCAACCTCGAAGATATCAAGGCTCCCGAATGCTTCTACATTGAAGAAAAGCTCAAAAAAGAAATGGATATCCCGGTTTTTCATGATGACCAGCACGGTACCGCCATCATCTCCGGTGCAGGGCTGATCAACGCTGCTGAAATCACCGGTAAGAAAATCGAAGACATGCGTCTGGTTGTTTCCGGCGCAGGTGCTTCCGCAGTAGCCTGCACCAACTTCTACAAGTCTCTGGGCATCAAACCTGAGAACATCGCCATGTTCGACTCCCGCGGCCACATCAACAACAGCCGTGAAGGTCTCAACGAACAGAAGCAGTCTTTTGCCACTGACAAAGAATACAAGGATCTCGCTGACGCCATGAACGGTGCTGACGTATTCCTCGGACTCTCCGTCAAAGGCATGGTCACCAAAGATATGGTTAAATCCATGGCTGATTCTCCCATTATCTTTGCCATGGCCAACCCCGATCCTGAAATCTCCTACACCGATGCCAAGGAAGCACGTCCCGACGCCATCATGGGTACCGGACGTTCCGACTTCCCCAACCAGATCAACAATGTTCTGGGCTTCCCCTTCATCTTCCGTGGTGCGTTGGATGTAAACGCTACCGCCATCAACGAAGAAATGAAGATTGCAGCAGCGAACTCACTGGCAGCCATGGCAAAGACCCCGGCTCCGGATTACGTCTGCGAAGCTTACGGTGTGGACAAGCTCGAATTCGGTATCGACTACATCATTCCCAAGCCGCTTGACCTGCGTCTGATCGAATTCGAATCAGCAGCAGTTGCGCAGGCCGCCATGGATACCGGTGTGGCCCGCAAGAAGATCGACATCGAAGAGTACAAGAAAGAACTGCGCGAGCGTCTGGCTGCTTCCAGAGAACGCGTCGGTGATTTCATCAAGTCTTACGACTTGGATATCTAGGTTTAGGATGGCCTCCGGCGGCCCTGCCGGGGGCCTTAAACCCTTTTGGAAAAGGGTTTAAGAATCCCAAAACTTTTTAGCTGGGCTTCGTCATTTTATTTGGCAAAGCGTCAGTTCTCTTAAAAAGTTTTTTTGCGAACAAACTTTTTCGGTCCTGTGCGGCCGAGAGGGTACAAAACTGGTGGTGAGGTCCTGTATGTAAAGTATCGGCTGTGTGTACGGATTCAGGCAGGATGGTTTGAACTGCGCTGACAACCCGCAAAAGTGCTGACTGCTAACAGCACTGACGGGGCAGTGGGAATCTCCTTATCCGGCATGACGGCCACAAGCTCAAGTGAGGGACTATGAGCGATCAACAAGATAGTGGTAACGGACGTAGAATCGGTTTTTTTCTGGGACCGATAGTATTCCTGATTATGTTTTTAATGCCCGTGCCTTCCGGTATGGAACCAAATGCGTGGAAGGTCGCGGCAGTAACAGCCCTGATGGCGATCTGGTGGATCACTGAAGCGATCCCCATTCCCGCAACTTCCCTGATGCCTATCGCACTCTTTCCGCTTCTGGGTATCATGAAATCCAAAGCGGCCTGTGCTCCTTATGCTAACCATCTTATTTACCTGTTCATGGGTGGCTTCTTTCTCGCCGTGACCATGGAAAGGTGGAATCTGCACAGACGCATCGCCCTGCATACTATTAAAACCGTCGGTACCAGCCCGAACCGTATGATTCTCGGATTCATGATTGCCACCGGTTTTCTTTCCATGTGGGTTTCCAACACAGCAACAACCATGATGATGGTGCCCATCGGTCTCGCGGTTATCCAGCAGGCCACCGGTTTTGATTCCAAGACCCTCAGAGCCTGTGCTACCAGCGGTCCTGAATCCAACTTCGGTAAATGTCTTATGCTCGGTATCGCCTATGCTGCTTCCATGGGCGGTGTCGGTACTATCATCGGTACCCCCCCGAACACCGTTATGGTCGGCATGGTCGACAAAATGTACGGCGTACAGATCGGTTTCGGACAGTGGATGCTCTACGGTGTTCCCCTTGCCGCTCTTATGATCGGTATTTCCTGGTGGATTCTTACCAAGGTCCTGTTCCCGTCCAAGGGTCTGGAACTGGCCGGTGGTGAAGCCATCATTGATAAGGAAATCGAAGCTCTTGGACCCATGTCCAAGGAAGAAAAATACATCGTCGCAGTCGGTTGTTTCGTAGCTGCTTTCTGGCTCTCCCGCGGTTTCCTGAAAAAGATGGCATTCGTGCAGGAACTCTGGCCCAACTTCGGCTTTGTTCATGATGCAACCATCGGTATTCTCGGTGCGGGTATCCTTTTCGCGATCCCGACCAACTTCAAGAAAGGTGAATTCCTGCTTGATTGGAAAACTGCGGTTAAGATTCCCTGGGATGTAATCCTGCTCTTCGGTGGTGGTCTGGCAATCGCCAACGGTTTCTCCAAAACCGGACTGGCGACCTTTATCGCTTCCAGACTGACCATGCTTGACGGCCTGACCATTCTGGCCTTCGTAGCTATCGTGGTCGTTATCACCATCTTCCTGACTGAAATCACTTCCAACACCGCCACCGCGACCCTGCTTGTCCCAATCATGGGCAGTGCGGCAATCGCCATGGGCGTTCACCCCTTTGCAACCATCATCGGTGCCTGCGTGGCCGCATCCTTTGCATTCATGCTCCCGGTTGCAACCCCGCCAAACGCGGTTGTTTTCGGCTCCGGCTGTGTGTCCATCAAACAGATGGCCTCGGCAGGTTTCTGGCTGAACATGATCGGCGCGGTTTTGATCACCTTCTCAGTGGTCTACCTGCTGCCGGTGCTCTGGGGTATTGATTTAAGTGTCCTCCCCGACTGGGCTGTTATGCCTAAGTAACACCCCCTACGTTTCCGGGCGGCTAGTTCCGCCCGGAAACATATTTCCTCAAGCTGTTTAATATAAACTTCTTTTGAAATTTCTCTGCGACCGCATGGTTGCGGATTCCATACTTGCGTCCGAAATTCGGACCGGGAGACACCGGATGTGCCGCAAGCATCCCCCCGGCAGGGTCACAATTTGTTTGCCCGAATAAAGGCAGCATGGCGGACCTCATCAGCACCTCCCCAGAGTGGCCGCTGCCGGGTGTCTCCAAAATAGACACTTTTTCCGTCTCCCATTTACGTGATTAAAAATAAAAGATTTGGTATTGATACACTCACATGCTGTAACTGAATCAGGAGAAAGAATGTCAAAGAGCTTGTACATTGCGGCAACTGAGGCCCGGAGTGGGAAATCTGCAATCGTCCTCGGAGTGATGCAGCTGCTTCTGACCCACCTGCGCAAGGTGGCGATTTTCCGGCCCATCATTCACGACAATTTCCGGGACCGTGACCATGATATTGATCTTATCCTGCGCCATTTCAAACTTCCGCAGGATTATGACACCACCTACGCCTACACCCAGAGCGAGGCCACCCGGCTGCTCAATGACGGCAAACAATCCCTGCTCATGGAAAATATCCTCGACCGTTTCAAGGAGCTGGAGGACAATTACGACTTTGTTCTTTGTGAAGGTACAGATTACCTCGGCGGTGAAGCTGCGCTGGAATTTCAGATGAACCTTGATGTAGCCAGCAACCTCGGCAGTCCTGTGCTGGCGGTGCTCAATGCCATGGACAGTTACGAAGATGAGATCTGCGATCTTGCCAACCGCACCGTAGCCATGTTTGAGGAAAAGGGACTGGATGTCATTTCGGTCATGGTCAACCGGGCTTCAAAGCATTTTTCCCCGGAGCTTGCGAATAATCTGCGCGGTTGCCTGAAGAGCAAGAACAACCCGCTGGTTTACGTGCTGCCCGATGACAAAAGGCTGGGCAATCCGACCATGAATGACGTTGTCAAATGGCTGAACTGTAATGTGCTTTACGGTAAAGACCGCCTTGATACACCTGTTGATAATTATGTGGTCGCGGCCATGCAGATTGAGAATTTCCTGAAATACGTCAATGACGGCAGTCTGATCATAACCCCCGGCGACCGTTCAGACATAATCCTCGCCAGCCTGTCCTCGCGTCTTTCCGATTCATATCCCAATGTTTCGGGAATCCTGCTTACCGGGGGAATCAAGCCGGCCATGACCGTGCATCATTTAATAGAAGGGTGGAAGGGCGTTCCTTTGCCCATCCTCGTGGCACCGGGGCATACTTACAAAACCGCCCAGATTCTGCGCGGGCTGCACGGCAAGATTGATCCGGAAAATCAGGCCAAGGTGCTTTCGGCCATGGGGCTGTTTGAAACCTGTGTTGATTCACATGAGCTGCAGCAGAAGCTGGTTTCCAGCCGTTCCACCCGGATCACACCTTACATGTTCGAGCACACCCTGTTGCACAAAGCCCGTGAGGATAAACGGCATATTGTACTTCCTGAAGGCAAGGAGGAACGCATCCTGCGTGCTGCGGACATCCTGCGCCGCCGTGATGTTGTCAACCTGACCCTGCTCGGCAATGAAGATGAAGTGCGCCATGCTGCTTCGGATATCGGTATCAGTTTGAACGGTATTGAAGTTGTCGATCCGGTTAATTCCGAGCATTTTGACCGTTTTGTGGATGAGTATTTCGAACTGCGCAAACATAAGTGTATTGTGAAGGATGATGCCCGTGACCGCATGAGCGATCCTACATATTTCGGGACCATGATGGTCTATACCGGAGTAGCCGACGGCATGGTTTCCGGCTCCATTACAACCACTGCCCAGACCATTCGTCCTGCATTTGAATTCATCAAGACCAAACCTGGCTTTTCCATTGTTTCCAGTGTGTTTCTCATGTGCAACAATGATAAGGTTATGGCTTACGGTGATTGCGCGGTAAACCCTAATCCCAATGCACAGGAACTGGCCGAAATTGCCATCAGTTCCGCGCACACTGCGGAAATCTTCGGAATAGAACCGCGGGTAGCCATGCTTTCTTATTCCACCGGAGAATCGGGTAAGGGCTTGTCGGTTGATAAAGTCAAGGAGGCAACCAAGTTGATCCGGGAAATGGCACCGGAAATAGCAGTGGAAGGACCGCTGCAATATGACGCCGCCGTGGACCCGGAAGTTGCCGCTGAGCTCATGCCGGACAGCGATGTTGCCGGACAGGCCAGCGTACTCATTTTTCCCGATCTCAATACCGGGAACAATACCTACAAGGCCGTGCAGCGGTCACAGCCGGAATCAGTTGCCATCGGTCCGGTCCTGCAGGGTTTGAAAAAACCGGTTAACGATCTCAGCCGCGGCTGTACTGTGCGTGATGTGGTCAATACCGTGGCAATTACCGCCATTCAGGCCATAGCGGAAAAAAATAATTCCGGCGGTTGAAAATATTTTCAAGATTGAATGTCTTTTCAAGGGCTTTCTTCTGCTTTAGGGCAGGGTTTAGCCCTTTTTTAATGCTTATATTTCAGATGGTTTGAATTTCCGATCAATTTTTTTGCATTAAGCACCCCTGAAGTCCCTAAATACGGGTAGGCAACGCATATGGTCGTGTGCTATACTTTTCGGCGCACGCCTTCCCAACCATAAGACACGGAGTTTAAAAGAATGGCAAAAAAAATGAAAACTATGGATGGTAACCAAGCTGCTTCATACGTAGCTTACGCTATGTGCGAAACCGCCGCCATCTATCCCATTACCCCTTCATCCCCCATGGCCGAACTGGCTGACGAGTGGGCTGTTCAGGGTCTGAAAAATATTTTCGATACCACCATGGAAGTACGGGAGCTGCAGTCCGAAGCCGGTGCTGCCGGTGCCCTGCACGGTGCGCTTGCTGCGGGTAACCTTTCCTGTACCTTCACCGCATCTCAGGGTCTGCTGCTGATGATCCCCAACATGTACAAGATCGCGGGCGAACTGCTGCCCACCGTCTTTCATGTTTCCGCCCGTGCTGTAGCCGGACAGGCCCTGTCCATCTTCGGTGACCATCAGGACGTCATGGCTACCCGCCAGACCGGGTTTGCAATGCTGGCATCCAACTCCGTACAGGAATCCCTCGACCTCGCTCTTGTTTCTCATCTGGCGACTGTTGAATCCAGCATTCCTTTTGTACACTTTTTCGACGGCTTCAGAACTTCCCACGAAGTACAGAAGATCGAACTGATCGATTACAACGACATGGCCGCCGCCCTGAACTGGGATAAAGTCCGTGACTTCCGTGACCGTGCACTCAACCCCGAGCACCCGCACACCCGCGGTACCGCCCAGAACCCGGATATCTATTTCCAGGCCACTGAAGCCATCAACCCCTACCGCGACGCTGTTCCCGGTTATGTTGAAGACGCCATGCTCAAGGTTAAGGAAATTACCGGGCGTGAATATAAACTTTTCGACTATGTAGGTCATCCCGAAGCAGAAGACGTCATCGTCGCCATGGGTTCCGGCTGTGAAGCCATTGAAGAAACCATCGAGAAGCTGGTTGCTGACGGCGAAAAAGTCGGTCTGGTAAAAGTCCGCCTGTTCCGTCCGTTCTCCATCGAACATCTCGGCCGCGCAATCCCCGCCACCTGCCAGCAGCTCACCGTTCTGGACCGCACCAAAGAAGGCGGAGCCATCGGCGATCCCCTGTACCTTGATGTCTGCACCGCACTGAAAGAAATGAACATCGACCTGCCCGTGCATGCCGGACGTTACGGCCTCGGTTCCAAGGAATTTACTCCTGCAATGGTCAAGGCCATCTACGACAACATGAAGTCCCTGTCTCCCAGACACCACTTCACTGTAGGTATCAACGACGACGTTACCCGCCACTCCATCGAAGTGGGCGAGAGCATCGATACCACCCCCGAAGGCACTGTGCAGTGTAAGTTCTGGGGTCTCGGTTCCGACGGTACTGTGGGCGCCAACAAGCAGGCCATTAAAATTATCGGTGACAAAACCGACATGTACGCACAGGGTTACTTTGCCTACGACTCCAAGAAGTCCGGCGGTATTACCGTATCCCACCTGCGTTTCGGTAAAAGCCCCATTAAGTCCACTTACCTTGTTGAAATTGCGGACTTCATCGCCTGTCACAACCCCAGCTATGTAAAACTTTACGACCTGTTGGACGGTATTCGCGAAAACGGAACCTTCCTGCTCAACACCAGCATGGGGCTTGAAGAGCTGGAAGCCGAACTGCCCGCAAAACTGCGCCGCAAGATTGCTCAGAACAAGCTTAAGTTCTACGTCATCGACGGTGTTAAAATCGCAGGTGATGTCGGTCTCGGCGGACGTATCAACATGGTCATGCAGACCGCGTTCTTCAAGCTGGCAAATGTCATCCCCTTTGAAGACGCAGTCAAATACCTCAAAGAATCCATTCAGGATGCTTACGGCAAAAAGGGCGAGAAGATCGTCAACATGAACAACGCCGCAGTTGATCAGGCCGAAGCAAACCTTATTGAAATTAAATATCCCGAAAGCTGGGCCACCGCTGAAGATGAAGAAGCAGTTGAATCCTTCGAACCTGAATTCATCACTGACGTTGTTAAGCCCATCCTCGCCCAGAAAGGTGACGAACTCCCGGTCAGTGCATTCTCCCCTGACGGACGTTTCCCCATGGGTACTTCCCGCTTTGAAAAGCGCGGTGTAGCAATCATGGTCCCCGAATGGATCATGGATAACTGCATCCAGTGCAACCAGTGCTCCTTTGTCTGCCCGCACAGTGCCCTGCGCCCCGTTCTTGTAGATGAAGAAGAAATGAAGATTGCACCTGAGTCCTTTGAAACCATGGATGCCAAGGGCAAAGGCATGGAAGGTCTCAAGTACCGCATGCAGGTCAACGCCCTTGACTGTCAGGGCTGCGGCAACTGCGCCGACATCTGCCCGGCCAAGGAAAAAGCTCTGGTCATGAAGCCGCTGGCTACCCAGACCGAAAAAGAAGTTCCCAACTACGACTTCTCCGAAATCATATCCTTCAAGGACCGCATCCTGCCCCGCACCAGCGTTAAGGGCAGCCAGTTCCAGCAGTCCCTTATGGAATTCTCCGGCGCATGTGCCGGTTGCGGTGAAACACCTTACGTTAAGGTTCTCACCCAGCTCTTCGGTGAACGCATGATTATTGCCAACGCCACCGGTTGTTCCTCCATCTGGGGCGCATCCGCACCTTCCACTCCTTACTGCGAGAACCTTGAAGGTCACGGACCCGCATGGGGTAACTCCCTGTTCGAAGATGCCGCTGAATACGGCTTCGGTATGGAAATGGCTATCTCCAACCGCCGCGAACGTCTGAAAATGCAGATGGAACAGGCTCTTGAGCTGGACATCACCGACGAACTCAAAGCAGCTCTCAAAGGCTGGATTGAAAACAAGGAAGACGCTGCCAAGTCTCTCGAATACGGCGACCAGCTGCGTGAGCTCCTAGCTGTAGAAGCTGACAACTACGACCTGCTGCTTGAAATCGAAGAGCAGGAAGATATCTTCACCAAGAAGTCCGTATGGTGCTTCGGCGGTGACGGCTGGGCCTACGATATCGGCTTCGGCGGTGTTGACCACGTTCTCGCTTCCGGCAAGGACATCAACATCCTCGTTATGGATACCGAAGTGTACTCCAACACCGGTGGTCAGGCTTCCAAGGCAACTCCGCTCGGCTCTATCGCCAAGTTCGCAGCTGCCGGTAAGCACACCTCCAAGAAAGACCTCGGTCGCATGATGATGAGCTACGGCTACGTTTACGTTGCCTCCATCTCCATGGGTGCCAACAAGAATCAGGTCATGAAGGCTTTCCTCGAAGCTGAGTCCTATCCCGGACCTTCCCTGATTATTGCTTACGCTCCCTGCATCAACCAGGGTATCCGCAAGGGTATGGGTAAAACCCAGCTCGAAGGCAAGCTTGCGGTTGAGTCCGGCTACTGGCCGCTTTACCGCTTCGACCCCCGCCGCGAAGAGAACGGCGAGAATCCGCTGGTTGTTGAATACAAAGAGCCTGACGGAACCCTGCAGGAATTCCTTTCCGGCGAAAACCGTTACGCAATGCTTGAGCGCATGATGCCCGAAGCATCCAAGGAAATGCGCGCAGGTCTCGAAAAAGACTGCAAGCAGCGTTACAAGCTTCTCAAGCAGCTTGCTGAACTTGATTACTCTGACGATTAATCAAGCCCGCAGCAGAAATACCTGATAAAATTGAGGCCCCCGTATCCGATGGATGCGGGGGCCTTTTGATGTGATTTGATGCGCTACGCGCTTTTGACGATTTGATTTCGCCTTCAGCGGGACCAGAAGGGCTAAACCCCTCTGGACTCCCTAGTTGTTGTATGTGGGGAGTCTTAGGCAGACTGGCTTTCAAGCAGCGCCAACTCAGCTTGCAGTGCGGCAAGTTCCACTTCCTTGGTCTTCAATTTTTCTGCAGCTTTTTCATCGTTGGTGGCTTCGGCGCGGAGTTGTGTGATTTCATCCTGCAGTGTTTCGATTTCATCTTCTTTGTCTTCTACATCGTCAGTGCTGTCGCTGGATGCTGCCTGCTGGCCTCCTCCTGCTTTACCCGCACCTCCGGGACCTCTGTCCCTCCCGCCTTGGCCTTCTTGCTTGCCTCCGGGATTGCCGCCTTCTCCTTCAGGAGGCATGCCTCCCGGGGGGATTCCGCCGGGGCGGGGCATATTTTCCGGGTCAATGTTGTTTTCCTCGGCAAAACTTTCCATGGTGTCCTTCAGGTCTTCTTTCTGGTCTTTGGTCAGGTCGCCGGGGTTCTGGGCACCGTATTCTTCCAATTTTGATTTAAACAGCTCCATGGCTTCTGCTGAAATTTTAACGGTATCACCGTCTTTAAGCCTTTCATCAATGGCTTTGCGCTGTTCTTCCTGCTCGTTTTTGTTTAATTGGAAAACGCCAGTGGCAGACGAGTTTCCCAGTGAATCAATTGTGACCATCATTGCCTCCTTGAAAGTGTGTAAAATTAATATCGACTTAATTTCAGCAAGTGTTTAGCCAACGTTTATTAAGTTTGAATTAAGAATTATTAAGTTTGCAATAAGGCGTGAGCCGCTTGCAAAAAGAACCGTTTCAGGCAACAAGGAAACCACTTTCTTGAAGGAGTCTGATTTTGACTGATATTAATGCGTCCACCCCCCTTGACGCCAAGGTTGCTCATAGCGCAGGCTTGATGTCCGGTATGCTGGAAATGTATCCGCCGCAGCGGATTGCCGTGGCGTGGACCGGGGGTAAGGATTCCACGGTGGTGCTGGCCCTCTGGCGCGAGGTACTCAAGAATAAGGGCAAGGAAGCATCGCTGGTGCTGGTTCCGCAAGCTCTGTCCATTGATACCGGGATCAAGTTTCCAGAAGTAATGGCTTTCCGCGACCTCACTGCCCTGAAATGGGGAGTGGACGTGAAAGTTCTCCGGCCTGATATTGATCTCGCCAGTTATCCGGTAGCCGAGGACCCGGTGAAATGTTGCGCCGAGCTAAAGATAAAGCCCCTGCAGAAAGCCATAGAAGAATTTGAAATCGACCTGCTCATTACCGGAATCCGCAGGGATGAACATCCCAGCAGGGCAGGGCGCAGATATATGGAAGTGCGTGATGATCCCGACCACACCCTGCTTAATCCCATCCTTGAGTGGACTGAGATGGACATCTGGTCGTTCATCACCATGCACCAG
The DNA here is from genome assembly GCF_010470675.1 of Desulfovibrio sp. JC010. Lineage (NCBI taxonomy): Bacteria > Pseudomonadati > Thermodesulfobacteriota > Desulfovibrionia > Desulfovibrionales > Desulfovibrionaceae > Desulfovibrio > Desulfovibrio sp. JC010. The sequence goes on along the minus strand of NZ_VOIQ01000001.1, from coordinate 423,042 downwards.
ATTCCTCATTGCGAACTTTATGATCAGGGCTATCGTTCGTTAGGATGCAAGCCTTGCACTGTTAAGGGCGGAGAGGGTGAGCGAGCCGGGCGCAGCAGCGAAAAAGAACGCAATCTGGAACAGCTTACTTCCATGGGATATTTTTAAGAAGAGTTTTGATGCGCTTCGCGCTTGTGATGAAAAGATTTTGCCTCCGGCGGCTTAAACCCTTTTGCAAAAGGGTTTAAGAATCCCAAAACCTTTTAGTAGGGGAGGCTAAGTATAAAGAGAGTAGAAAATTATGAGAGTAAATTTTTGTTTGTCATCTTATGAAGTACATGATTCATGGAAAGGATTTTTTAACCTGCCCAGAATGATGGAGCTGGACCGGATCAGCTCATCTATTGGTAAAGACTTTACTCCCAATGCGGATAAAGTTCTGCGTTTCTGCAAGACTGACCTTTCCAAAATGAAAGTCATCATTCTCGGGCAGGATCCGTATCCCCAACAGGGTGTTGCTACCGGCAGGGCCTTTGAAGTGGGTGATATCAAAAGCTGGAACGATCCGGTGAATAATTCACTGGGCAATATGATCAAGCTTTTCCATAAAAATTACATGGACATTGATGAAGTGCTCGGCATCGGCCCGGTGCGAAAGGATATTGCCGAGGGCAAATTTCCGCTCCTGCCGCCGAAGAAGCTGTTCCCGCATTTGGAGGAGCAGGGTGTGCTCTTTTTAAACACCGCCCTGACCTGCAAAATAGGTGAATCCAACAGCCACCGCGATATCTGGCAGAATTTTGCAAAAGAACTGCTGCGTTTCATCCACAAAGCCAACCCGCAGGCCAAATGGCTGCTTTGGGGCGGCAATGCCTGCGAAATGGGTGATTTCGTTCCCGCCGCAAATAAGCTTGAAAGCCACCACCCCATGCTTTACGCCAAGAAGCCCGGCTCATTCCTCGGCGAAAACCACTTCGCCAAATGCCCGGAAATCAACTGGGTAAAATAAAATGATAGACGCGAAGCGTTAATAAAAGGTTTTGGGATTCTTAAACCCTTTTGCAAAAGGGTTTGAGGCCCCCGGCAGGGTCGCCGAAGGCATACTTGGCTCTTATATCAATATATATTATGCTACCGCGCACGTTATTTCTTAATGAGCTTAGAAACTGAATAAATCAGGTGAAATATGATCAATAGAAAAAAGACCCGTGAGCTGTTCATCGGGGATGTGGGTATTGGCGGTGACAACCCGGTAAGGGTTCAGTCCATGTGCAACACGGACACGCGCGATGCCCTTTCCACCCGCGCCCAGATCGACGCGCTGGCCGAGGCCGGATGCGAGATTGTGCGCGTTGCCGTTCCTGATCAGGAAGCTGCGGCTGCATTGCCCCAGATCCGTAAAGGTTCCCCGGTGCCGCTGGTGGCTGACATCCATTTTGATTACCGTCTGGCTCTTGCCGCCATTGAGGCGGGAATCGACGCCCTGCGCATCAACCCCGGCAACATCGGCGATGAAAAGCGGGTGGATGCTGTTGTTTCCGCAGCCAAGGCGAATAATATTCCCATCCGCATCGGCGTGAACGGCGGCTCGCTGGATAAATCCCTGCTGGCTAAATACGGCGGCCCGACCCCGGAAGCCATGGTTGAAAGTGCACTGGAACACGTGGGGATGCTGGAAAAGAGAGGATTCTACAACACCAAGATTTCCCTCAAATCCTCCTCCGTGCTGAACACCATCGCCGCTTATAAGCTGCTGGCTGAGAAAGTGGATTATCCGCAGCACGTGGGAATCACCGAGGCCGGGACTCTGGTGCGCGGCGCGGTCAAATCTTCCGTTGGTCTGGGTATCCTGTTCTGGGAAGGGCTGGGCGATACCATGCGTGTTTCCCTGACCCATGATCCGGTGGCGGAAGTGGGCGTTGCATGGGAGATTCTGAGATCATTGGGACTGCGTGAACGCGGTCCTGAAATTGTTTCCTGCCCCACCTGCGGACGTACTGAAATTGAATTGATTGATCTGGCCCAGAAGGTTGAAGACAACCTGCGCGGCGTTGAAGATGTATTTACCGTGGCGGTTATGGGCTGTGTGGTTAACGGTCCCGGAGAGGCTAGAGAAGCTGATATCGGCATTGCCGGAGGCCGGGGTACCGGACTTATTTTCCGCAAAGGTGAGATTATCCGCAAGGTTAAGGGCGATGAAAATCTGCTGCCTGAATTTATGAAAGAAATCGAAATATTCCTGAAAGAAAAGAGAGGACAATAAATGCGTTTAAGCCGTTACTATATTCCCACATTGAAAGAAGATCCTTCCGAAGCGGAAGTGGTTTCCCATAAACTGCTCATGCGCGCGGGCATGATCCGCAAGCTGACCAGCGGTATCTACAACTACCTGCCGCTGGGCCTTAAGTCCGTGAACAAGGTTGCGGGCATCGTGCGCGAAGAAATGAACCGTGCGGGCGCACTGGAAGTGCTCATGCCCATGGTTCAGCCCGGTGATCTCTGGGAAGAGACCGGACGTTGGGATTACTACGGCAAGGAACTGCTGCGCGTGAAAGACCGTCACGGTCGTGACTACTGCCTCGGACCCACCCACGAAGAAGTCATCACCGACCTCGTGCGCGGCGAAGTAAAATCCTACAAGCAGCTGCCTCTCAATCTCTACCAGATTCAGAACAAGTTCCGCGATGAAATCCGCCCCCGTTTCGGCCTCATGCGCGGCCGTGAATTCATCATGAAGGATGCTTACTCCTTTGATAAAGATGAAGCCGGTGCAGAAGAGTCCTACGCGAATATGTTCGAGGCTTACAAAAAAGCTTTCACCCGCATCGGGCTGAATTTCCGTCCCGTACAGGCGGATTCCGGTGCCATCGGCGGTGATTTTTCACACGAATTTCATGTGCTTGCCGATACCGGTGAAGATACCATAGCAGTCTGCAAGGATGAAAAATGCGGCTACGCTGCCAACCTTGAAAAAGCCAAGGTTGCCGCCCCGGCTGGCGAATCCATGCTTGAAGCTGACTGCCCGGCAATCGAAGAAGTTGCCACTCCGGGCAAGCACACTGTGGAAGAAGTCTGCGAATTTCTCGAAGTAGGTCAGGACAAGCTGGTCAAGACCCTGCTTTTCACCGTGGACGGTGAGCCTGTAGCTGCACTGGTACGCGGTGACCGCGAACTGAATGACGTCAAGCTGCGCAACCTCATCGGCGGCAATGAAATCGAAATGGCAACCGAGGAGCAGGTCAAGGAATGGACCGGAGCACCTGTCGGTTTTGCCGGACCTGTGGGCATCAAGGTTGAGCGTATTTTCGCCGACCATGAACTGCTGTCCGCTACCGACTGGATTGCCGGAGCCAACAAGGGTGATACCCACATCAAGCATCTTTCTCTCGGCCGCGACTGCAAAATCGAGCAGTTCGCCGACCTGCGCGTGATCACCGAAGCAGATCCCTGCCCTGAGTGCGGCGCGGCTATCGAGTTCACCAAGGGTATTGAAGTAGGTCACGTTTTCAAGCTCGGTTCCAAGTATTCCAAGTCGATGGAAGCCACTTTCCTTGATGAAAACGGCAAGACCCAGCCTATGGTTATGGGCTGCTACGGCATCGGCGTATCCCGCATCGTTGCTTCCGCCATTGAGCAGAACAATGATGAGAACGGTGCTATCTTCCCGCCCACCATCGCGCCTTTTGAACTTTGCGTGATCTCCCTCGGAGGCAAGGATGCTGCTGTTAATGAAAAAGCAGAAGAACTTTACAATGAACTCATGGAAATGGGTATTGATGCCGCTTACGATGACCGCAAGGAACGTCCGGGCGTGAAATTCGCAGATGCTGACCTGATAGGCTACCCCATGCAGCTGGTTATCGGCGGCAAGGGCCTTAAGAACGGTATTGTGGAAGCCAAGAACCGCAAAACCGGAGAAAAAATCGAACTGCCCCTCGAAGGTTTCATGGAAGCTTTCAAAACATGGCGTGCCGAAATCTGGCAGTCATGGGGTTTGAACTCATAAATGTCTCCGACGGCTGGGGAAGGAAAAACTTTTGCAAAAGTTTTCCCTTCCCCAGACCCCATCCCTTTCAAAACCTTTTAGTTTGCATCGTATAAATATTTTTAAGACGGCAAAGCCCTATTAAAACGTTTTGGGATTCTTAAACCCTTTTGGAAAAGGGTTTAAGGCCCCCGGCAGGGTCGCCGAAGGCAAAAATGAAAATATTTTCTGTAACTGACATTACCCGTGCCGTTAAGGATGTTCTGGAAACGGAATTTCCGTTTATCTGGGTGCGGGGTCAGGTTACGAATCTGGCCCGGCCTGCGTCCGGGCATATTTATTTTACGCTCACTGACGGTGACGCGGGCCTTTCTGTGGTCTGGTTTAAAGGTAACCAGCGCATGGGCGGTGACGGCGAAGAGTCCGTAAATCCGCTCACCGGGGAGATTGAATCCGGCGGTCCTCTGGAACTTGAGGACGGCATGGAAATTCTCGTTGCCGGACACATGAATGTCTACCCCCCGCGCGGCGTGTACCAGCTGGTGGCTGAACTGGTGCAGGAGCAGGGCGTAGGCGACCTGAAGCTTGCCTTTGAAGCCATGAAACGCAAGCTGGCCGAGAAAGGATATTTTGCCGAAGACCGCAAAATGGAAATCCCCCGTTCCCCGAAAAGGGTGGCGGTGGTCACCGCTCCCACGGGCGCGGCAGTGCGCGATTTCCTGAAAATCGCCGAAGCGCGTGGTACCGGGGCGGAGATAAGAATCTATCCCACACTGGTGCAGGGTGATCTCGCGCCTGCACAGATCGCGCAGGCTCTGGACAGGGTTTACGATGACGGCTGGGCCGAGGTAGTGGTGCTCATTCGCGGCGGCGGTTCACTGGAAGATCTTTGGGCCTTTAATACCGAGCAGGTGGCGGACGCGCTTTTCCGGGCCACTGTTCCGGTGGTCTGCGGGGTGGGGCATGAAGTGGATGTTTCCATTGCCGACTACGTTGCTGACAAACGGGTGGCGACCCCCAGTCATGCGGCGCAGGAACTCTGGCCTCGGCGCGAGACTTTGATGCAGACTGTGGATGAGCTGGAAGGTTCGCTTAAGCGCAGTTTTGAAAATTTTCTGAACAGACGTGAATCCCGGCTGGAAACCCTGCAAAAGGGACTCAGCTGGCTATCACCTGCCCGGCGCATTGAACGGCTGCTGACCTCCTTTGATGAAGAAGGGGAAAGGCTGTACCGGGCTGCTGAAAATTTCATCAATGCAAAGAGTGACAGTGTAAAAGCTTTGTCACAACGCCTGTCCTTTGCCTTTGGCGGGGACCGGATTGAACGCATGGAACACGATCTTGCCGGACTTGAATCCCGGCTGTCCCGTGCAGCAGATATTTTTTTGAAAGACAAACTGGCTGAATTTGAAAATGTGTCCACCTCACTGCGCATGCTGGATCCGGAAAGTCCGCTGGAGCGGGGCTATGCTCTCGTAACCGTGGAAAAGAGCGAAGCATTTTTGCGCAGCCCGGATGAAGTTGCAGATGGCGATGCTATCCGGGTGCGGGTCAAATCCGGTGAGGTCAGGGCGAGGGTTACATCTGAATAATTCTGTGGAGATTATTGAAAATGAATGGATACAAACAATTTCGTATTGCTCTTCTTACTCTGTTTCTGCTCCTGCTCTGCGCGTCCACTGCGCTGGCTTCAGTATTTCTGGCCTATCCGAAAAATGTCGGTCTCGGTGAACCGTTTATGGTCCGGGTTACCTCGGATAAACCGCTGGATTCCGTCTCCATTAAATGGAAGGGCAAATCTGTTGAGCCTGAAATCCGCAGCTGGAAGGGGCGTTCAGTGGCACTGGCAATGTTCGGCACAGACGTGCTTTTTGATAAAACTGGCAAGGATAAACTGGTCATCAAAACGGTATCTAACGGCAAGGAACGTTCTTTCGGCAGAACAGTAAAAATTCATAAAAAGAAATACAAGATCCAGCGGCTGACCCTGCCGGAGAAAATGGTTACTCCGCCGCAGGAAGTTTACGATAAGATCGCGCAGGACCGTAAGGAAGTAAAAGTTGCCAAAGAGGTGATGACCGCTGACCGTAAATGGTTCGTACCTTTTGATCGTCCCACCAAGGGGGCGCAATCAAGTCCCTACGGCGCACAGCGCATTTTGAACGGCAAGCCCAAGAATCCGCATCGCGGTCTCGATTTTCGGGGCGCAAAGGGAACTGCCATCAAGGCCATGGCCGACGGCAAGGTGGTTCTGGTGGGCAACCATTACTACGCCGGAAACTCCGTGTATGTTGACCACGGTAACGGGGTGGTTACTATGTATTTCCATCTTTCACGGATAGATGTTAAGGAAGGCGAATCGGTTGAACGGGGCCAGCTTATCGGCGGCATCGGCTCAACAGGAAGGGTGACCGGACCGCACCTGCATATGAGTGTATCAGTGCAGGGCAGGCTGGTTGATCCCAACTACGTAATGCATAAAACAACCGATCAATTGCTCGGTATAAAATAAAGATTTTAAGATTCGAAGCGGCGAAGCCCTAATAAAACGTTTTGGGATTCTTAAACCCTTTTGGAAAAGGGTTTAAGCCCTCGGAGAGCCGCCGGAGGCATCTTTGAAAAAAGATAATACATTCGAAAATCGCTTGGACCGCTTGAAGGCGATAGTGTCCGCCCTTGAAAAGGGCGACCTGCCTTTGGAAGAAGGCGTGGCCCTTTTTAAAGAAGGGCAGATTCTTTCCAAGGAATGCGCCAAACAGCTGGAAAAGGCCCGTAACGAAGTAAAAATAGTCACTGACGGCGAAGTGGAAGATTTCGACGTTGATACAGAAGAGGATACAGCGGATGACAGTTAAAGAAAAACTCGCGGTACATGCTGCGGATGTTGAGAAATATCTGGGTGGATGTCTGAAAGATATGGGGATTCCAGAGAATCTTCTTGAGTCCATGGAATACAGCCTGCTGGCGGGCGGCAAAAGGCTGCGCCCGGTTCTGGTGCTGGTCTGGGCCAAAATGCTTGGAGCAAAGAAAGAGGCAGTCATGCCTTTCGCAGCCAGCCTTGAGATGATCCATACCTATTCGCTGATCCATGACGATCTTCCGGCCATGGATGATGATGATCTGCGTCGCGGTAAGCCTTCAAACCACAAAAAGTTTGATGAAGCTACCGCTATTCTGGCCGGTGACGGTCTGCTTACCGAAGCTTTCGGCTTCATGGCTAAAGCTGACGCCCCTGCCCAGTACGTGGTTGAAGCCATCGCGCTGATGGCAAAATCCGCAGGTTGTCCGGGCATGGTCGGCGGTCAGGTTGTGGACATGAGCTACACCGGACGTGAAGGCGTGACCCTTGACGAACTCAAGGTTATGCATTCCATGAAAACCGGGGCACTCATTCTTTCTGCTTGTAAATCAGGCGCAATTCTGGCTAAAGGAGCAGAGGCGACCGAAGATGATGTCCGCAGAGCTGAAGAATACGGACGTCTTATCGGTGTGGCGTTCCAGATCGTGGACGATGTTCTGGATGTTGTCGGCGATGAAGAAACCCTCGGCAAGCCTGTGGGTAGCGACATCGAGCAGGGTAAATCCACTTACCCCAGCCTGATCGGACTTGAGGAAAGCAAGGAACTGGCCCGTAAATATGTTGATGAGGCCGTGGAGCTGCTTTCTCCCTATTCCGGTGAAGAGGCCGAGTTCCTCGCGGAACTTGCCCGTTATATCGTGGACCGGGTTTACTAGGTTAAGCCGGTTTCCGGTGGGATAAGATTTTTTATACGTTCTAAAGTTAACAGTGTTAAGTAGTGTGCGCCAAGCAGTGGATTCCAGAGGGAGTAGGGGAGTTTGCTGTTACACTGCTTGAGTTTTACATAGATTGAAACCAGTGGTGAGGTTCTTTCGGATATGAGTAAAAATGAGAATTCCTGCGGATGCGGAAAATATGAGCTGCTGCAGAAAATAAATAATCCTGCGCAGGTTCAGGGTCTGAGCGATGAAGAAATGGCTCAGCTGGCAGATGAACTGCGTAAATGCATAATCAATACTGTATCCGTGGGCGGCGGCCATCTGGCTCCTTCTCTCGGTGTAATTGAGCTGACTCTGGCCCTGTTCAAGTGTTTCGACCTTGAGCGGGACCGTCTGGTCTGGGATGTGGGTCATCAGGCTTATGCCCATAAGATTCTGACCGGACGGTACGAGGAGTTCCATACCCTGCGCCAGAAGGACGGCATCAGCGGCTTTCCCCGTATGGCTGAGAATTCCTATGACCATTTCGGTGTAGGGCATTCCAGTACTTCCATTTCCGCTGCGCTGGGTATGGCTGTGGCCAGTGATCTTGAGGGTGAAAAACGCAATTGTGTGGCCGTAATCGGTGACGGCTCCATGACCGCAGGACAGGCTTTTGAAGGTCTGAACCAGGCCGGGGGTATGAAACGCAAGATGGTGGTTGTGCTTAACGACAACGAAATGTCCATTTCGGATAACGTTGGCGCGCTTTCCGCATTCCTGAGCCGTAAACTTTCCCACCCGGTCATGAACCGTTTCAAGAAGGATTTTGAATCCGTCCTCAAGCAGATTCCCAAGATCGGTGATGATCTGGCCATGTACGCCAAGCGCGGTGAAGATTCCTTTAAGAGCTTCTTCACTCCGGGCATGCTTTTCGAGTCTCTTGATTTTACTTATCTCGGTCCCATTGACGGGCATAACATGGATGATCTGGTCGATGTTTTCGAGCAGGTCAAAAAGATCGATAGCCCGGTGCTTGTCCATGTGCTGACCAAAAAAGGAAAGGGATATACCCCGGCTGAAGACAACCCCACCTATTTTCACGGTGTGGGCAGCTTTGAGCCGGAAACCGGACGGGCCAAAAAATTCAAGGGCGGTCTGCCTTCCTATACTGAAGTTTTCGGCAAGACCCTCTGCAAGCTGGCGGAAAAGGATGACAAGATCGTTGCCATCACCGCGGCCATGCCCGAAGGAACCGGAGTAAGTCCTTTCCGTGAGCAGTTCCCGGACCGTTTTGTGGATGTGGGCATCTGTGAACAGCACGCGGTGACTTTTGCCGCCGGACTGGCAACCATGGGCTTCAAGCCTGCGGTGGCTATTTATTCCACCTTCCTGCAGCGTTCTTACGATCAGGTGGTGCACGATGTCTGTCTGCAGAACCTGAATGTGAATTTTTTCCTTGATCGCGGCGGCCTGGTCGGTGCTGACGGTGCCACCCACCACGGCGTTTTTGACATGTCTTACATGCGCCATATTCCGAACCTGATTTTCATGGCTCCCAAGGATGAGGCCGAGCTTTCACGCATGGTCCGTACTGCCATTGATTTTAACGGTCCTGCTGCGGTGCGTTACCCCCGCGGTGTAGGTATCGGTGCCATTCTTGAAGAGACCCCCAGTCCTCTTGAAATCGGTGAGGGCGAGCTTCTTCGTGACGGATTTGACGGTTTGGTTATTACCGTCGGTTCAAGGGTCTGGCCTGCAGTGGAAGCTGTGGAAGAGATTGACGAGGAGCATGGCAAAGCCGTGGCCGTTTTCAACGCCCGTTTCATCAAGCCGCTGCCGGAAAAACAGATTCTGGAGCTGGCCGGAAGGTTCAAGAAAATCCTCATTGTGGAAGAAAACGCCAAGGCCGGCGGTTTCAGTTCCGCAGTGGTGGAGATGCTGGTGGACAATAACGCCATTGACGGTCACGAGATCAAGCGTCTCGGCATTCCCGATGAGTTCATCGAGCACGGCACCCAGCTGGAACTGCGTAATGAGCTCGGCATTGACACCGCAGGCATGAAAGAAACCATGATGGAGATGCTGGGGCTGGAATAGGAATGCCTCCGGCGGCCCTCCGGGGGCCAAAGAACCCTTTTGCAAAAGGGTTCTCTGGACTCTCCCAAAACCTTTTATTAGGGCTTCGCCGCGTAGGCTGAAAGACCATTTTAAATCAAAAAAAACCGCATTCAGAATTGAATGCGGTTTTTTGATTTAAAGCCTGATTAAATGTTAATTTTCGCGCAGGGCATCCGAAATTACGGGCGCATTAATTATCCGTTCAAGCTGTTCCTGCAAAGCCTGCGGAACAACTTTCATGGCATGAGCAGGAGGATTCATCATGCTGCCTCCTAATTCGTCTTCGCCTTTCAGGGTTGTTGCAGCCACTTTTTTACCGGACTCGTCGTATACGGTAGCTCTAAAGTCGTAATGCATGGCAACACTGTACATGGTGTCGGATTTCCAGTTGAGGATAGAGACGAGCAGAGCCCGTTTTTTATGATCGGCAGTTAATTTTTCCACTGCCCGTTCAGTGGTTGTCAGCGGAGAGATTTCCGCTTTGTTGACCTTGTAGCCCTGTTTTTCCAGACCGGCGGCAAGTACGTTTAAGATATCGTCAGCAAGCGGTTTGCCGCTCTGGGTGCTTACATCGAAAGGGTTGCCGAAGCCGCCGCGCTGGAGTCCGATGAAATCCTGAGTTTTGTCACCGTCAACAATGTACTCGCGTACATCCTGAACGCCCAGAGCCACTTCCTGATCTGAGGAGTGTGTGACTTCCGGAACAGCGGTTGCCAGATCGTATTTGTTGCCGACCGCGCAACCGGTCAAAGTCAAAAGAGATAGAATACAGATTAAAAGCAGTCTTTTCATGGTGATAATCCAAAAGCAGTTAGAGGTTTTTGCACTTCACGCCGCTTGTATATTATCAAAATAATAAAGTCTACTTTTTTAAATAAACAAGTTTTCAGTTGGTAGTTTTAAGCGAAAAACAGTTTGTCTGATTGATTAAATCTTCAGCAAAACGGGTCCGTTTTCAGGCGGAAGTTCTTCCGGTGCTCCTTCTTTCAAGTAAGCCCGCACATCTTCAGCCAGTGCAATTACGCCTTTTTGCAGCAGGGTTTTGCCTGCTTCCTGCGCTATGAGATTGAACAGTTTCAGGTATATTTTTGCGTCACCGGAACGCACTGCGTCGGATGATTGGGCACTGATGTCGCTGCGGAAAGCACCGATGGGAGTGTCCCGGCACATGGCGATTCCGCTGATTCCCGGCAGCGCGCCGGAAAGTGAGACCTCGTCACCGTCATTGATCTTTACCCCGTCAATATCATCCACAGGTGAGCCGTTTACGAAGATCGCCCGCACCCTTGTTTCGGCATAATCCGGGTCCAGACCTATTGTTTCCACCATGAAATCACGAACACTCATACCGGAAGTAGCGTGGATGAAAACGCCCTTTTGCAGCAGGGTGATTGTTCCCGGTATTCCGGCCTGCATTGTCACTGTCTTAAGATTTTCCTGCATGGCAGTCCTCGCAAATTGATAGGCTGAATTGTGTGTTTTTTGATATAATTTGCTGTAATTATTGATGATAATGCTCTTGATTTTTGAGGTTGTCAAATTGCAGAAATGAGAAAAGCCATGCCGAATGAAATTAACGGCAAGGCTTTATGATTTAGCAGGAATAACCCTCAGGGAGTCCAGAGGGCCTTAGCGTTCCACTCTCTATTTCCGTAAGACTCGAACTTTCAGTTCTCGCCTAACGGCTATAGGTCTTTGGACGCCGGAGGCCCTAAATGCACAATTTATGATTTTTGTTTCTTCTTTTGTTCTTCCTCACGCAGGGCGCGGCGCAGAACCTTGCCGACCATGGTCTTGGGAAGTTCAGCGCGGAATTCAACCTGTCTGGGAACCTTGTATCCGGCAAGCTTGTCCCGGCAATAGGCGATGACTTCAGCGCGGTCCATGGATTGGCCTTCCTTGAGGACTATGTAGACCTTGATGATTTCACCGCGGGTCTTGTGCGGCAGGCCTACAGTTACGGCTTCCTGAATTTTGGGATGCTTGTAGAGTACTTCATCCACCTCGCGGGGGTAGATGTTGTAGCCGCTGGATATGATCATGTCCTTTTTGCGGTCCACAATGTAGAAGTAGCCGTCTTCATCCATGTAGGCGATGTCTCCGGTGTAGAGCCAGCCGTTACGCAGGGTCCCGGCGGTCTCGTCCGGTTTGTTGTAGTAACCTTTCATTACCTGTGGCCCGCGGATGACCAGCTCGCCCATTTTTCCGGGAGGAAGCTGCACACTGCCCACTTCCATGTCCACGATGGCGGCATCCGTGGAAGGTACGGGAACTCCGATGGAACCCGGTTTTTTGATCCCTTTAAGGGGATTGAGGTGAGTCAGGGGAGAAGCTTCGGTAAGCCCGAAACCCTCCACAATGGTTGCCCCGAAAACTTCCTTGAACTGTTTGATTCCTTCCACCGGCATGGGAGAGGAACCCGAGATACAGTATTTTACAGATTTAACATCGTATTTTTCCAGTTCTTTCTGTTGCAGCAGGGAAATATACAGGGCCGGGGCACCGGGGAAAATGGTCGGCTTGAGTTTGTGCATGGTTTTGAGCACGTCAAGCGGAACGTAGCGCGGAAACGGAATCATGGTCGCACCCAGCAGGGTGGGAAAGTTCAAACAGACAGTCAGTCCGTATATATGGAAATAAGGCAGGATGCCCATTACAATTTCCCTTTCCTCGCCGAGATTGCTGAGCACAGCATGGGCCTGCTGCACGTTCGCACCGAGGTTGGCGTGGGTCAGGTTGCAGCCTTTGGAAAGCCCGGTGGTTCCGCCTGTGTATTGCAGCATGGCGGTATCTTCCGGCCTGATGTTTGTGGCGCTGTAGCGTTCCTTGCCGGCCCGCAGAATGTCCCACTTCAGGATTGACGATTCGTTGTAGGGGACTTTGGGAGAGCTTTTTTCCCGCATGCATTTTACCTTGTAAAGCATGTTCAGGGGAAATTTCAGGGTGTCGGAAATTCTGGTAACCAGATATTTGCGTACCGGGAGTTTGTCGCGCAGTTTTTCCACCTTGGACCAGAGCAGGTCGATGGTGATCAGCATCTTGGCCCCGGAATCATTGAGCTGGTGGACGATTTCGGTTTCCATGTACAGCGGGTTGGTCAGGGTGACCACAGCTCCTGCTTTGAGGATTGCGAAGTAGGTCATGATCATCTGCGGGGTATTGGGCAGCATGACGGCTATACGGTCGCCCGGCTCAATGCCCAGCTTGCGCAGGTTTGCAGCCATGATTTCCACTTCGCGCTGCAGCTTGTCGTAAGTGATTGACCAGTTTTGGAATTCAATGGCCTTGCGTTTGGGCCATTTTTCAGCTGTCAGGTCCAGATATTCAAATATGGGCCGATACACGAAATCAATTGTCTGGGGCACATCCGGATCATAATGATCCAGCCATGGGCGTTTAATCTCCACTCCTAACCTTCCCTTATTCAATACATTACTGTTGCCGCTCCGAAACCGGGACGGCCGTCATCCCCCCGCATAGGGGATGTCGCTTTTCCTTAAAAGAGGGGCGAGTATATTGATCAGTTTAAATTCTTGCAAGTTTGTATGTAAGCTATTTCCGGGCCGATCTGGAGAACAGTTCCAGCAGGTAGGAAGTAAGGGCCTGAGTGGCTCCCTGTCCGCATTTTGCATAGGGACAGCCCAGTTCGTAAGGCACTTCCATGGGCCTCGGGGTGCCGTGGTAGACAACGGTGTCACGTCCGGCCTTGGATTCTTTGATCAGGACCTGCATGGTAATGAAACAGGTGTTCGGCCCGCTGCGGATACGCTGAATTTCCGGGGTCCATTCGTTGATCAATACCGGGTATTCTCTGAAAAAAGGATCTCCGTAGAATCCTTCGTAGGCGAATCCTACGTGTTGTGAAGCTCCGGCTGCGGCCAACTTGGGCGAAATGGAGCCGATGCGTGCTTCAATGAGGTAATTGGCGGCTCCGTTAGGAGCATAATGGTAGCCTATGCCGTCAAGGGCCTGAATGATGTTCTGCTCCATGGGCACCACACCCGCTTCCACTTTGTGCGGCATACCGTTGCCTTTCAGGTCAAAAAGAATAACCTGCACATTGAATGAGCCGGGGGTGGGGTTGAATACCGTCATGGGGACAGCTGGTTTTGTTTCGTGTCCGGCGCAACCGGATATAAAGATCAGCAGGAAACAGCAGAAGAGTTTTACAAGACCGGAATTTTTTAACATAACTACCCCTTAAATTGTGTGAACGATACTTTGCACCAGTTGTATATTAAAGTGTGGAGCCTAGCAATAACAGACGGAAAGATTGAATACAGTCCTTCGCAAACTTAAAGAATATGTGTATTTATTTTGAAAAAGAAGATATTCCCTTGATATAGGCCGGACAGGCATCTACAATATGGGCTATTTCGTGTGAAAGGCTGAACAAGGGATTGATTTCTGGGGAGTCTGAAAATGCTGGATAATGAAATATTACTGGATACCGGTACTAATGAGTTCGAAATTATTGAATTTTTCATCGATGATCTTTGCGAGGGCAAAGGTGAGCGAGATTATTTCGGCATAAACGTGGCAAAAGTGCTTGAGGTGGTTGAGGCTCCCAAAGGACTGGAAGCAGCCGAGGGCGCACCGCATCCCAGTTATCTGGGAACCATGTCCCTGCGTGATATTATCCTTCCGGTTATTGATCTTGCGGTCTGGCTGGGCATTGAGCGCAAGGAGTCCGAGAACGAGCTTATCGTGGTTACCGAGATGAACAACGTGATCACCGGTTTTCTTGTAACCGGGGTAACCCAGATTCACCGCATCGGCTGGGCGGACCTGAAGACTCCCAACAAGTACATCGCCGACATGCATACCAACTGCATAACCGGGACTGTGGAGATCGAGGACCGCTTTGTGTTGATGATCGACCTTGAGCGGATTCTCGGTGAGCTTGATCCTGAAATGGCTGAAAGAAGTGACGGCAAGGTTTACTCCACTTCGGAAAAAATGACCGCCGTGCTGGTTGATGATTCCGTTTCAGTGCGGACCCTGCTCAATAAGAATTTCGAGTCCGCCAATTTCGAGGTCAAGCTTTATACCAACGGACAGGAAGCTCTGGAAGCCTTGAAGGCCATGAATACAGAAGCCAAGGAAAGCGGTGGCTCCATCATCGATGTAATTGATATTGTTGTTTCGGATATTGAAATGCCCCAGATGGACGGCTACACCCTGACCAGGAGTATCAAGGAACATGCGGACCTTTCTCAGCTTCCGGTAATTCTTTTTTCATCGCTGATCACCAAAGGGCTTTACCACAAAGGTGAGAAGGTTAAGGCCGATGACCAGATTACCAAACCGGAATTCAATGAACTTACCGGGCGGGCAATTGCTCTTGTTGAGAAATACAGGGAGAAACGATTGTCGGCTTAATGTCCGTGACTGTTGAGACAATATGTTTAAAAATTAAATCCCCTTCGTTGTTATGCGAAGGGGATTTAATTTTACTTTTTAGTCCAGCCGCGCCTTTTCATGCATTTTTCAAATGTATTTTCGTAGGCGTAGTTTTCGGAGAACTCAGCTTCGTAGGTGGTGGGTTCCGGCGGTTCTCCGTCGGTCTGCGCCCCTACGGGAACATTCTGTTTGTTGTAGTTCTGGCAGAATTCACGGTCACGTTTGAAAATTTCTTTTTCCTTGGCCGGATCGGCAATGTTCGGATTGTGCCATGAGCCGCAGCCGCCCAGCATAAACAGGGCTGCGGTCAGCAGGATCAGTTTTTTCATCAGCTACTCCTTTAAAATTACTCCGCTTTGAGGTCGCGGTTCATCAGGTCGCACACCGCTGTTGCGGGGTCTTTGTCTTCGTAGAGAATTTTGTAAACCTGTTCGGTTATGGGCAGCTCCACGCCCAGTTTTTTTGCCAGCAGGTGAACAGACTCGGTTGTTTTAACGCCTTCGGCCACCATGCGCATTTTCAGGATTTCGCTCAGCTTCAGCCCCTGTCCGAGCTTGAGCCCTACCTGTCTATTGCGCGAAAGGTCACCGGTGCAGGTCAGTACAAGATCACCCATACCGGAAAGCCCCATGAAAGTGGAGTGCTTGGCCCCCATTGCTTCCCCCAGTCTGCCCATTTCAGCAATTCCCCGGGTGATCAGGGCTGCACGGGTATTGTGCCCGAATTTCAAGCCGTCGGCCATACCTGCGGCAATAGCCATGATATTTTTAATGGCCCCGCCGATCTCCACGCCCCGGTAATCGGGATTGGTGTAAATCCGCAAATAGGGTGTGGAGAAAAAATCCTGCACTTCTGCGGCCAGCTTTTCATCTTCACAGCCGAGTACAATGGACGTGGGCAGCTCGGAACTAAGCTCATAGGCAAAAGTGGGGCCGGACAGGTGGGCGAATCTTGGATTCAAACCTTCCAACGCCTCATGAACCACCTGCGACATGGGTGCTCCGGTGTTCAGTTCGATCCCTTTGCTGGCGCAGATAACCGCTGGGTTCTTTGGGAAATACTGTTTCATTTCAATCAGGGCACTGCGCAGGAACTGGCTGGGGACAACCAGAACGTAGTAGTCGGCCCCGGTGATTATTTCCTCGGCATCGCTGCTGGCTTTCAGGTTTTCCGAAAGTTTGAAATCAGGCAGAAATACGCTGTTGTATCCGGTGTTGTTTATCTCGTCGCTGAGTTCCTGTTCACGGACCCAGAGATGGGTATCAAGTCCTTTTTTGGCCAGAGTGTTGGCAAGGGTGGTCCCCCATGCTCCGGCTCCGATAACTGCTATCTTCATTCATTATCTCCTTGAGAGTTGTCTTCAGCGTGAATTCTTGAATCAATTCAGTGTTAACTCCCGTGGTAAAATTTGGCAACCTGTTCAAAAATGAAAGGGGGTTAGCGTTTACGAAAAAGAAAAATTGCATGGATGAGTGGACCTGTATATTCTCATGTTGCTTTGAGAATCTTTTGCAAGGACAGTTTCATGATCCATATTGAAAAAACAACCCCGCGCTTTACCCTGATCCTGACAATCCAGCGCATGGGCAAAGATTTAAATGTATGCCTTTACGGTGGCGACTCTCCCCATATCGGAGCTGTGGCTCTGGCAGTTCCCCATGCGGGACTACGTGACCCGGAAAAGGCAGATGCTTCGGTTTCTCTGCTGACCGTTACCGGGCATAAGGAAGACGAACTGGCCCGCAAAATTTCATACACGCTGGCAACAGCGTCCAATTGTACTGTGTCCGCAGTCTGCGGAATTCATCTGGAGAATGCCGAAAAACAGGAAATTGCTGAGGTGCTTGCCGTAGCTGATCAGATGCTGGAGCAGGCCCTGCAGGAATTAGGCTGATTAATTCGGTACTTTTTTCACTCCCAGCTTGGAAAGGCGTGAATCAAAGGTTGATCTGTTCAGGTTGGCGACCTTGGCCGCACGGGAGATATTGCCTTCGCATTTTTCCAGCAGGAATTTAGCGTAAGCCCCTTCAATCTCATTCCATGTAAGTCCTTCCATGTCGATGTTGGAGTCAGTGCAGCCGTCTTCAAGGAAGGGAGTGTAGTTTTCCTGTGCCCGGTCAAAAGGAGCTTCGCACCACCACTGGTTGTCACGGATATATCCGGGCAGGTGTTTGGCTTCCACCATCTCGTCATGGCAGAGTACCATGAGCTGACGGATGAAGTTTTCCAGTTCACGTATATTGCCCGGCCAGCGGTAGGAGCGGATCAGCTTCATGGCATCGGGGCTGATTTTTTTACGCGCACAGTTCATGAATTTGGCTTCGCGATTGATGAAGTGCTCAGTCAGGAAGGGGATGTCCTCCTTGCGGTCGCGCAGAGGCGGCAAATGCAGGGGCAGCACGTTTAATCGGTAAAAGAGGTCCTGACGGAATTCACCGTCCGCAATGGCTTTTTCAAGGTTCTTGTTAGTGGCCGAGATGATGCGCATATTGATTTTGCGGGACTGCGGTGAACCCAGCGGCTTGATCTCATTTTCTTCCAGCGCACGCAGCATTTTGGCCTGCAGGCCGTATTCCATTTCCCCCAGTTCATCCAGAAAAACGGTCCCGCCGTTGGCAGCCTCGAATAACCCGGCCCTGTTCTGTGAGGCTCCGGTGAATGCTCCCTTCACGTACCCGAAAAGCTCCGATTCCAGCAGCTGGCCCGGAATGGCACTGCAGTTCTGGACCATGAGCGGCATGTCCCTACGGTGGCTGCGACGGTGGATTTCCTTGGCAATAAGTTCTTTACCCGTGCCGGATTCACCATAAATGAGGATGGGGTAGTCGGTGACCGCGTAGCTGTCCACCAGCTCCATCACTTCATTAAATGATTGGCTGACCCCGATGATGAAGCGGCCGGAGTACATGGAATCGATAGTTTCGGTAAGCTGTTCCACCTGCTTTAGCCGTTTATGCTGGATCAGCGCGTTGGACAGGGCAATGGAACCGATATCGATCATATCCTGCAGGATTTTCATGTTTTCCGGTTGCAGATTAAGTCTTTTACCGCCCGCGCTGGTGTCAATAATCTGCAAGGCTCCGTATATCTCTCCATTAGTCAGGAACAGGGGAAAACAGAGGATCAGCTTGCTCTTGAGTTTGAAATTGTCTTCCACGCCCGTGTAATGACGCTGGTCCACCCCGCCTTCGGCAATGGTCATTTCTTTATTTTCAAGAACCCAGCCCACAATGCTTGTCTGCTTGGTGCTTAAGGTCATGCCTACCACATTCCGGCTTTCCACTCCTTCAGCTTCAATGCACTGGATGCGGTCTCCTTTTTTTATCCATATGGAACCGCGTTCCACATTCTGCAGATTAAGAATCAGCTGCAGGAAACGTTTCTGCAATTCTTTGATGGAGAGTTCTTCGGCCAGTTCTTTAAGAAAGCTAACGTAGGGCATTTACCTGTCCTGTTTGTTCGGTTGCGTGTCCGGGTACTTTTTCACAAGCATTACCGAAATATCGTAATAGGCTGATTAAATCAAATGGGTTTCTGAAATATCAGGCAGAAAATTTGGTGGTTAAATAGTGTATTTCCAATAAAATAGTGTGGTTAGCTAATGTGGCACGGTTGATGCCTTAAGAAAGCTAAAGGCAGGGGAAGTCGGAAGTAAATCAGGCAAGCACAACCGTAATCAACAGGAGAACATTATGGGTTTCTTTTCATGGATCAAGAAGAAGGCTGCACAGGTAAAAAGTTTCGTAACCAAGAGCTACAAGACTGCCGCTGCATTTGTGACCAAAAAGTACAATGAAGCTGCTTCCTTTGTGAAGAGTACTGTGTCTACTGCGTCTAGCTGGTTCAAGGGGATTAAAAACGGAACTGTGAAACTGACAGCGGAGTCCATAGGAGGAGCGGCCAACTGGCTGGCCGGAAAGGTCAGCACCGCCGCCAAGTGGGTGGGCAATACCGCCCTCACCGCATCCAACTGGGCCAAGAAAAAGTACGCCACCGCCAGCAAGTGGGTCGGCACAACCTACAATGAAGGCAAGAAGTACTATGACACAGCTAAAAATTTTCTGACCGGAGCCAAGGCTGTAGCTGAAGCCAAAAGCGGTTCCCTGAGCAGTGCACCCGCAAACGGACAGTCACTGGCTTACAAGGATTACACTGCACTCAGTGCATCCAGCACCGGGGCAAATGTAAGCGGAACTGAAGAAAAGAAAACTCAACTCTTGGCAAGTTAGTACAAATTGTGACCCGGAGAGCCCAAGGGCTCTCCGGGCCCCAGAGGGGAGGGGCTTATGGCACGCACCAGAGAATTAAATATTTCAGCACTGTCCAATCTTGCGGCAGTGTTTTCGCATTACAGCCTGAATGTATCTGCAGAAGATCTGCGGCAGGAGTATGATCTCGGCGGAGAAACTGTGACAACCTCCCGTTTTCTGCGCATGGCCCGTGAGAACGGGCTGGAAGCGGGAATCCGCAGGGTGGGCTGGAAGAGGCTGCATAGCCTTGAAGAAACCTTCCCGGTGCTGGGCGTTTTGACTAACGGCGATACATTGGTTTTTTCCGGCTTTGAGCAGGGCGAAACCAAGGATGATGACCGCCTTGTGCTTTTCACCGGGGAAGGATTGCAGTTTGTTTCCCGTGCCGAGATTGAAGAAATCTGGACCGGGGAGGTCATACTCTTCAAGACCGTGAAGCAGGAGGGCGAGAAACGGTTCGGGTTGCTCTGGTTCGGGGCGCAGGTTCTGTTTGAGAAGCGTATTTTTACCGAGGTGGTCATTATTGCGCTGGTGCTTAACCTGCTCGCCTTTGCCATTCCGCTCTACTTTCAGAATGTAGTGGATAAAGTGCTGGCCCACCATGCTGTTACCACTTTGCACGTCATGGGTATCGGCGTGGTAGGCGCGGTGCTTTTTGAAGGCGTGCTGCGGTTTCTGCGGGAATATCTGCTCCGGTTTGCCACCTCGCGCATTGATTTGCGGCTGGCCATGAATACTTTTGCGCGGCTGGTGCGGCTGCCGCTGGATTTTTTCGAGCGCAGTTTTGCCGGGGTGGTGGTCAAACACATGCAGCAGGTGGAGCAGATACGGGAGTTCCTGACCGGGAATATGCTGGAAACCATGCTCGATGCCACGGCCCTGCTGGTTTTCCTGCCAATCCTTTATCTGTACAGCCCACAGCTGACCTTTATCGTGCTCGGTTTCGCGCTGGTCACAGCTATCTGCATCGGACTGATGCTTGGTCCCTTCTACGGAAGACTGCTGCGGCTTTATGATGCCGAAGGTAGAAGGCAGGCCCTGCTGGTAGAAACCATCACCGGTATGAATACGGTTAAGTCGCTGGCTCTGGAACCTTCGCGCAACAAGCGTTGGGAAGACGGTTCGGCGCAGTCGGTCTCCAGCAATTTTTCAGTGGAGAAAATGGCCGCTGCCGGGCAGGCCATCATCAAGACCCTTGAACGGCTGATGACTGTTTCGGTCATCTGGGTGGGGGTGAGTTCAGTGTTTGACGGCACCATGACCGTAGGTTCGCTGATTGCATTTCAGATGCTTTCCCAGAATGTGACCACGCCGCTGATCAGACTGGTGGAGCTGGTTCACGAATACCAGAAAACCCACCTCGCAGTGAACATGCTTGGCGAGATCATGAACCGCAGGCCGGAACCGGGTTTTGACAGGAGGGGCATTCGCTCGGAAATCAAGGGCGGGCTGGAAATCAACCAGTTGAGTTTTTCCTATGTTCCGGGTGAGAATCCGGCACTGGACAGCATCGACCTGAACATAAAGCCCGGTGAAGTGCTGGGTGTGGTCGGGCGCAGCGGATCAGGCAAAACTACCCTGACCCGGCTCATTCAAGGTCTGTATCCGGTCCAGAAGGGCAACATATCCTTTGACGGTACAGAAATCCGGGAAATGGATATCCGCCATCTGCGCGATTCCATCGGCGTGGTGCTGCAGGAGAATTTTATTTTCCACGGCAAGGTGCGCGAGAATATCGGACTGGCCAGACCGGGGGCGGATTTTGAACAGATCGTAGAAGCTGCCAAGCTGGCCGGGGCGGACGAATTCATCCGCAAGCTGCCGCAGGGTTATGACACCGTGCTGGATGAAAACGGGGCCAACCTTTCCGGTGGGCAGAAACAGCGTCTGGCAATAGCCCGTGCACTTATGAAAGATCCCGGACTGATCATCTTTGACGAGGCGACCTCGGCTCTTGACCCTGAAAGCGAATACCGCATTCAGGAAAACCTCGAAAAGATCGCCGAGGGCCGCTCCATGATCATCGTGGCCCACAGGCTTTCCACACTGCGTCACGCGGACCGGATAATAGTCATGGAAGACGGGCGTATTGAAGCGCAGGGATCGCACAATGAACTGCTTATGGCCTCGCCCATCTACAGGAACTTGTGGGAAAAGCAGACCAGAGGGATGGAGGCAGCATGAGACGTAGACACAGCTTAAAAAATAACGAACTGGAATTCCTGCCTGATTCCGTAAAAATCCGTGAACGCAGGGTTCCGCTGGCAGCACGCTTTTCCCTGTTTACCATCCTTGGCCTGATCGCTTTCGGCATCACATGGGCCTGTATCGGACGGGTGGATAAAGTTGTCATCGCCAAGGGTAAAGTTGTTACTTCCGATCGTCCGGTGGTCATCCAGCCCATCCAGACCGCGATTATCCGGACCATGAATGTGAAGGAAGGTGACGTGGTGGAAGCAGGGCAGGTGCTGGCGACTCTTGACCCGACCTTTTCCAGCGCGGATGAAGCGGAGATAGTCAGCCGCGAGGAATACCTGCTGGCACTTTCGGAGAGGGTGGAGGCCGAGCTTGAAGGCCGCAGCATCGAGGCCGCAGCCAGTCCGCTGGTACAGGGGCAGGTCCGGCTCATGGCTATCCGTATGGAACAGCAGAAATTCCGGCTGGAGTCGCTGGACAATGAAATCGATACACTTGAGCGCAAGGTGGAAGCTGCTGAAGCGGAACAGGACCGTCTGCGCCTGAGCCGTAAAAGTCTGCGCGAGATTGAGGAGACCTATAAGGGACTTTTTGAAAAGAAAATGTGCTCCAAGCTGGAATATCTTAAGGCCCGCGAGGACCGCCGCGAGCTTTCGCGGCAGGTTGCCGCTGCCGGGGCCTCTGCCGCGCAATTGGTGGAGCAATTGGAAAAAGCCCGCGCTCAGCGCGTTTCACAGGAAAAGGATTACCGCGCGGAATTGACCAAGGCATTGGTTGAGGCCCGTCAGGAGCTTAATGAACTCAGGCACCGGCTGGTCAAGGCCGAGCGTATACGTGAGTTGGTGGAAATCCGTGCCCCGCGCCGGGCCGTGGTTAAGGAGACTGCCCAGCTTGCCGCAGGCTCCATCGCCCGTGAAGCCGAGCCGCTAATGGTTCTGGCTCCGCTGGGTTCAACCCTTGAGGCGGATGTGGAAATCAATGCTCGCGATATCGGCAGGGTTTATAAAGGTGTTCCGGTACGCATTAAGCTGGAAGCACTCCCGTTTCAGCGTTACGGAATCCTGCTTGGCAGCGTGGCGGTGATCAGTCCGGATGCTTTTCTGGAGCAGTCCGGTGAAGGCGGAGAGAAGGTAGTCTATCGGGCCAAGGTTAAAATCGGGCAAAGCGAATTGCGTAATGTTCCGGAAAACTTCAATCTTATTCCGGGTATGCAACTGGCTGCGGAAATGCAGGTCGGCCAGCGCAGGCTGATCACCTATTTCCTTGATCCGATTATTCGCGGGTTTGATGAATCTTTTCGGGAAGGGTAAAATTTGAAAGGGCGGGCAGAACTCGCCCTTTTCTTTATGTAGATCTTCTGGCCGTAGCCAGTGCCAGCCCGGCACCCATGAAAAGGGTCCCGAAAATACGGTTCTGCATGAGTATTCTTTTGGGAGTGGAGAAAAAGCGGCGTGCTGTTCCGGCAACGCACATGTAGCCGATCATGACAAAAGCATCCACCAGAAGTGTTGTCGCGCCCAAGACGAGATATTGCATTAAAGCCGGAATTGCCGGGTCGATAAATTGCGGAAGAAAGGCGGCCAGAAAGACAATTGATTTCGGATTGCTCAGGTTGACCATCATACCTGTTTTAAAGAGCGATCCGGCAGATGTTTCATGGATCAGATTGCTTTCCTGAGGGATCACGGCCCGTTCTCTCCATTTCTTAATTCCCAGCCAGATAAGATATCCGGCCCCGGCATATTTCAGGGCTTCAAAGAAAAATACGGATGAGGCCAGCAAGGCACCCAGCCCCGCAGCCACACAGATTAAATGGATAAGCAGCGCGAATTGAAGGCCCGCAATGAGGCATAAAGTTTTTCTGGCCCCATAACGCATGGAAGTGCTCATGGAAACAACCGCACCTGCTCCGGGCGAGAGGCTGAAAATAATAGAAACAGCGACAAAAGATATCCAGATGGAAAAGGGCATGGGCACTTCCTTTCATTAAAATACAGGTTTGGTTGGTCGAGTTCTGCATACATTTTTTCAGCGTCTTTTAAAAGCGGCGGTATACATAACTGAAAAAGCCCCCGGACCTAAGTCCGGGGGCAGCGCATTCTGATCACAATCAATTAAGTCTTGGTTGTGACGCCGTCAGAGGCGGTTTAATTCTGCGGGTAAGCAGTGTTGTCGGGCAGAATCTTCCACCAGTTTTTATCCAGACGTCCTGCTTTCACAGCGTCATCATACCATTCGACAACCAATCCTTTCTTGAATCTCATCTTATCCTTAACGAGCTTGTCGAAAGGTACGCCGGCCAGCTTCTGAGCCTTTTCCTTGGTGGAGAAATCAGGCACTTCGTAGTTGGTTACACCGTGGTTGGCGAGAATGTTCTGAAGTTCCAGACGGGCCTGCATGGCCTTGTTGTTTGCTACACCAAGGAGACGCAGGGTCTCGCCGGGAGCGTGGAAGAAGGAACCATGGCTGGCGATGGAGTAATCCCAGAGCCACTGTGCGGAACGAATGGTATTAATGGGCTTTCTCATTTCGTCTTCGGTTGCGCCTACTTCCCATGCCTTTTTGGCTAAAAGGTGCGCATTGGCAAGGCTGTTCATGGCGATGACGTTCAGCTGGTTCTTACGCTTCAGTTTTTCTTCTACGATCTGCTTGAACTCTTCCTCGCTCTGGCGGTGACAGGTCAGGCAGGAGTTTGCGATGTTGTTGAGAGGGCTCTGAATCTGGTGGTCAGAGAACTTTACGCTGCCTTCCTGAGTGTAAGGCATGTGGCAGTCCGCGCAGGAAAGGCCGCGCTTGTAGTGAATGCCGGTGGTGAAGATTTCATAACCGGGGTGCTGGGCTTTAAGCATGGGAGTCTTACTCAGCTTATGAGTCCAGTCTTTGAATCCGTATTCGTTGTAGTATTCTTCCATGTTTTCGGCAGCGAGGCCCTTGGCCCACGGGAAGGTTACTACAGCGGCAATCTGCTTGTTGCCTGCCTTATCGGTGTAAGGGGTCTTTTTGAAGTAGTATTCAGAGTGGCACTGGGCACAGGCAAGTGAGCGCATATCCTGAAAAGTAAGGTCTTCCAGTTTTTTGCCGCTCGCTTCGAGGCCGCGCTTGAGGTAAGGTCTTGAGATCTCAAGCTGGCTAGTCTGACTGTTGTGGCAGTCTGCACAGCCGATGGGGTTCACAATTTCGCTACCCATTCTTGCCCATTTTCCGGTGAAGTATTCAAGCTCACCGTCTCTTTCCATGAGGCGCGGAACATCAGATGATTTACAGGACCAGCAGGCCATGGGCATGGGGCCGTCATTGGGACCTGTGGGTGCGCCGGTGCGCAGGGTGTTGATGTTGCTCTGCAGAGCGTTGAAGTGTCCGCGGGGAGCATTATAGTCTTTGGCGAAACCGTAACCGGACCAAAGAATTGCCAGCTGGGGATATTTTTCCACCAGATCTTCAATCTTGTTACTGTCTCTGGTTTTTTTCCAGGTGTCATACTGGCGGGGATATTCCTTACCCCAGATGTCGCTTCTGGCTTCTACTCCCTTTTCTTTAATCACCGGAGCGGTGTTTAGCAGAACCTGTTCAGTTTTCTTAGTTTGGATTGAAAGCAGCATGTAGGCCATGAAGGCTATTGCGATAAGAGCCCCCACCAATATGATAGTATTTTTCTTCATTGTTCCCCCATTCATCTCAAAAAAAATTATTGAGTATACTTTACGCCAAGTCTTACGGGTGCGGCATTAATGCTGCGTACTTTCCCGTGCGGGACATAGCGGTGGCAATGCCAGCATTTTCTTTCCCCTAACGACTCGCTGTCAAACGCATGGTAGCGGTCGACATTTTTGATGAGTGTTTTTGAAAAGCTGGAATGACATCTGATGCAGTTTTCCTGAACACGCCGGGCTCCATCATCTGTAATGAGCATGCGTTTCCCGTAGGTGTTCAAGGTGAATGCGACAGAGTGGTTCCATCCGTCGCGGGACTTTGACGCATATTTGTCGATGTAATTCTCCACCGGCAAATGACAGTCAACACATTGGGCGCGTTGAGCGTGGGAACTGTGCTGCCATGTTGCGTAATAACTCTCCATGACATGGCAGTTGATACAGGCTGTGGAATCATTGGACATGTAAGAAGTGGCTTTGGACTCTTGGACCAAATACACCCCCATTACCACAGCGACTGTTACACTTGCCAGGGCACAGAACCGTAGAACCGAGTTAAAGTTCATAGGCACCTCTCTCTACAAGTTTACTTTGGCCTCGTTAACATTATTCTATAGAGTTTTGTTGCTTTAATTTCCTCCTTGTTTGGGGATAAAAAGATTGCACTACTCATAATATCTCATATCTGTGATTTTTAATCTATGACTTAAGTCAAAAAAACAGGTGTCTTTTCTGAGGGCGAGCGGCAAAACAATTATTTCGTCCTCAGCACTTGAGCATGAAACAATATGCGGGTATCACAGGCTGACCAAAGAAAAGACCAAGGATGGAATATGGCGATAAAATTTACTGAACTTGAACATAATATTCTGGCACTGGCGGGCACCAATCTTTCATGGAGTGCAACTCCTTATGCCGACATTGCCGAACAGGTGGGCTGCAGCGAGCAGGAAGTGCTTGATCTTCTGACCCGTCTTAAAGACGACAAGATCATCCGCCGTTTCGGCGCGACCCTGCGGCACCAGAAGGCCGGGTACGGCGCAAACGCCATGGTCGCATGGCGGGTGACCGAGGATCAGGAACCGGAAAAGGTCGGCGAATTCATGGCCGCACGTCCTGAAATCAGCCACTGCTATCTGCGTCTCACTTACGAGGACTGGCCGTACAACCTTTATACAATGATCCACGGCAAAGGACCGGATGATTGTAAAAACGTTGTCGCCGAGCTGGAAAAGCAGACCGGGATCACCGATCACTGCACCCTGCGCAGTCTGAAAGAGCTGAAGAAGACCTCCATGGTCTATTTCGAAGAGAAATAATTTTTACACGGGGAGTACGAACTCATTTTCCCCGCACACCCAAGCACCTTATCGGCGAAGCCCTAATAAAAAGTTTTGGGATTCTTAAACCCTTTTCCCAAAAGGGTTTAAGCCCCCGGAGGGCCGCCGGAGGCTTCTTTAATCAAAAGCGCGAAGCGCATCAAATTTCTTAAAAGGAATCTCACATGACATCATCATCTGAACTTTTTGGTAAGGCACAGGAACTGCTGCCCGGCGGTGTTAACAGCCCTGTTCGCGCCTGCAAATCTGTCGGCTGCGATCCTCTTTTCATTGAAAAGGCTGAAGGCAGCCGCATGTGGTCCGTGGACGGTCAGGAACTCATCGACTACGTCATGAGCTGGGGGCCGATGATGCTCGGCCACGGTTACGAGGCAATTAAAGAAGCCGCCCACAAGGCAGTAGATATGGGCGCAAGCTACGGCGCACCTTGTCCCGGTGAAATCGAGCTGGCCGAAGAGATCATCAAAATGGTTCCTTCCATCGAGATGGTGCGCATGGTCAACTCCGGTACCGAAGCAACCATGTCCGCACTGCGTCTCGCACGCGGCGTGACCGGCCGTGACAAGGTTCTTAAATTTGAAGGCTGCTACCACGGTCACAGTGACTGCTTCCTCGCCAGCGCAGGTTCCGGTCTGGCAACTTTTTCTATCCCCGGCACCCCCGGTGTTCCCGAAGGAACCGTAAAAGATACCTTGCTTGCTCCTTACAACGACCTTGATGCTGTTAAAGCCGTCTTTGAAAAAGAAGGTAAAAATATCGCCGCAATCATCGTTGAGCCTGTGGCAGGCAACATGGGCCTCGTGCTGCCGAAGGAAGGATTCCTCGAGGGGCTGCGCGCACTTTGCGACGAGCACGGCGCATTGCTGATTTTTGACGAAGTCATCACCGGATTCCGCGTAACTTCCGGCGGCGTAGGTCCCCGTTTTAACGTTACCCCGGACCTGACCACCCTCGGTAAAATCATCGGCGGCGGTTTCCCGGTGGGCTGCTACGGCGGCAAGAAGGAATACATGAGCCGTATTTCTCCCTGCGGTGATGTTTATCAGGCCGGAACACTTTCCGGTAACCCCGTTGCCATGGCTGCCGGTGTTGCGACCCTGCGTTCTTTGCAGCAGCAGGATTACGATGCACTTGAAGCACGTACCCTCAAGCTCGCTCAGGATATGAAAGCAGCTCTGGAAGCCAATGGTTTCAAAATTGTCCTGAACCATATCGCTTCCATCTTCACTCTGTTCTTCACTGATCAGGATGTAACTGATTTTGAATCCGCCAAGACCGGCGATGCTGAACTTTACTCCAAGTTCTACCGTCACATGCGTGAGCAGGGCGTGAATCTCGCACCATCCAGCTTCGAGTGTACTTTTACCTCCTTCGCACACAGCGAAGCAGACTACGAAGCCACTCTGGAAGCTGTTAAAAGCTTTAAAGGCTAAGAAGCCTCCGGCGGCTGGGGAAGGGAAACTTTTGGGAAAAGTTTCCCTTCCCCAGACCCCATCCCTTCAAAACTTTTTAGCGGGCTTCGCTCCGTCCGCCATCAACCGCCAAGGCAATGCCATGCCTGCTAACATCGCAATATTTGCTCTCACTAAAAGGGGGGCGCAACTAGCTCATAAACTCGCTGCGTTACTCCTTTCTGATTGCTACGTTTTAGATCGCTACGCCTCCGAATCCGACATTCCGTTCACTTCCCTCAAAGACACAGTTGCCGATAAGTTCCACAAGTATGAAAGCCATGTTTTCGTGGCTGCCTCGGGCATTGTGGTGCGCATGATCGCGCCGCTGTTGAAAAGCAAAGATGTGGATCCGGCTGTGGTTGTTGTGGATCAGGAAGGGGAGTTCGCTATTAGTTTAGTCTCCGGACATCTGGGCGGGGCCAATGAACTGGCCCGGCTGGTGGGCGATAAGATCGGTGCCGTTCCGGTGATAACTACGGCTACGGACTGCGCAGGGGTGCCTTCCATGGATCTGCTGGCCCGTGATCAGGGGCTGAGTATTGGCGATATCGGTTTAATTAAACATATCAATGCTGCGCTTCTGGATGGGGAGCAGGTTCCGGTCTATGATCCTGACGGTTTTTTGGACATATCCGCTTTCAGTGCTTATTTTTATGTGGTGGACGATGTTGATGTGTTGTCGGAGTCTTGTTGCGGTGTTGTTGTGGACTGGCGTAAGCACAAATTGCCTGAGCGGTGCTTAGCTCTTTATCCGCGCTGCCTTACGCTTGGTGTGGGCTGTCGGCGCGGGGTTCCTGCGGATGAAATTCTGGAGCTGGTTCGCAGTGTTGTTGCTGATAATGGCATTGCTCTTGAGTCAATTTTTTGCATGGGCTCCATTGATGCCAAAAGCGATGAAGCCGGGATGATCGAAGCGGCTGAAATTTTAGGGCTGGATTTGAAATTTTTCAGTGCGGCGGAACTTGATGAAATTGAAGTTGCCAATCCTTCGGGTATGGTAATGAAACATATGGGGGTCGGCGGTGTCTGCGAAGCTGCGGCAATGAAACTGGCGGACTCCACTGAAATTCTGATACCCAAGACAAAAAGTGCGCGGGTGACTGCGGCAATAGCAAGGAAAATATGAGTAAAGGTTGTATAAAAGTGATCGGGCTTGGTCCCGGAGATGAATGTCTTCTGGCTCCGCAGGCCCGGCAGGCCATTGAGGACGCGGATGCTGTGGTCGGCTATACCGGATACGTGAAGCTGGTTCCGCAAAAGTTGCTGGAAGGGCGGGAAGTTCTCTCCACAGGTATGATGGCCGAGGTGGAACGTTGCCGCAAGGCAGTGGAGGCCGCTGTAGAAGGGCGTAATGTGGTCATGGTCTGCAGCGGGGATCCGGGTATCTACGCCATGGCCGGGCTGGTTATGGAATTGCTTGAAGCTAGCGACTTGTTCGATAAAGTTATTTTTGAAGTCGTGCCGGGAATTCCTGCGTTCGGTGCGGCTGCGGCCCTGCTCGGTGCTCCGCTTATGCACGATTTTGCTTCCATCAGCCTCAGTGATCTGCTTACCCCGTGGGAAAAAATTGAAAAAAGGCTGAAAGCTGCGGCTTCTGCCGATTTTGTCATCGCCATTTACAATCCGCGTTCTAAAAAAAGGGCCGGACATCTTGGTGAAGCTGTTGAAATTTTAAAAAAATATCGTGAAGGAAACACCCCGCTGGGTATCGTGAACCGGGCATATCGTGACGGACAGCAGGTGCGGGTGGTTACTCTGGACAGTCTGGATGTGAATGATGTTGATATGCAAACGGTTCTGATTGTTGGAAATTCTTCTACCCGGGAGGTTGCGGGGAAAATGCTCACCCCGCGTGGCTACGCCAACAAGTATGACATTTGATTCCGGGTGTGATAACTATTTGATACCGCTAATTTTAATCAGTGGATTTTTTCACCGTGCTTGACATGGTTTTTTATCTAAATTAAATCCACAAGAAGACTGTAATTAGGTTAACGTTATTTTAAGGAGGAACTGAGGATGAAAAAGACCCTGCTTATCAGCATGGTAACAGCTGCTCTGGTTTGCGCTTTCGCTCTGCCCAGCCTGTACGCTGTTGATGCACCCGGTGACATGGTTCTGAAGGCTCCCGCTGGAACCAAAATGAAAAAGGCTCCGGTGGACTTTTCTCACAAAGGTCACGCAGCTATCGACTGTACCAAGTGTCACCACACCTGGGATGGTAAAGCTGCTGTGAAAAAATGTTCTGCTGAAGGTTGTCACGTAGACACCAGCAAGAAAGGTAAAAAGAAGCCCACTTCTTTCTACTCCGCTTTCCATTCCAAGTCTGAAATCAGCTGCGTAGGCTGTCATAAGGCTCTGAAGAAAGCTAAAAAGGCAACCGGCCCCACCAAGTGCGGCGACTGCCACCCCAAGAAAAAGAAATAAGTTTTCTTGATGTGTAATTAAAAGGGGGCTTTTGCCCCCTTTTTTCCAAATTTTTTAAGAGGGTAGTCTATGACCCCGGATTCACCGGATACTAAAGGCGCGGAAGAGGTTCTCGACCTTAATGATGTTGCTGAAGAGGTTGATGCCAGCTTTGAGCAGGAACTCGAAGACCTTTTTTCTGAAGACCTTGAAATTGAAGAGCCTGAATTGACCATGGATGATTCAGACGATCTTCTTGTGCTGGACGATGTTGCTGATGATGGCGATGATCTGCTGGTGCTGGATGATGTCGTGGAAGAGGCTTCCGGTGATGATATCTTAGAGCTTGATGATGTTGTTGAAGCAGGGGATGACGACGCCCTTGTGCTCGATGATGTTGTCGAAGCCGGAGAAGATGTCCTTGAGCTTGACGACATCGTGGAAGAAGCCGGGGATGATGCTCTCGTGCTTGACGATGTGGTCGAAGAAGTGGCTGCTGAAGACGTCCTTGAGCTTGATGACATAGTTGAAGAAACCGATGATGTGCTTGATCTCGGTGAAATTGCTGAAGAAGCAACAGAAATTTCCGAATCCTCGGCAGCCGGGGTTGCAGAAGAGCCTGTAGCCGAAGCTGATCCGATGGATGATATTGATTTTGATCTCGGCGAAGCCGAGGTGCTGGCTGCTGCCGGTGCTGAAGGCGGTGAGCTTGATGAAGACGGCCTTGACGGTCTCATCGATGACCTCGGCGGTGACGCGACCGTTGCCGAGGACGATGCCGAAGATGTTGATTCGCTTTTTGAAGATGACGCTGAAGTGGATAATCTGGATTCTCTGCTTGATGAAGCTGCGTCCGATGAAGATGAAGAACTTGACGGTCTGCTTGGCGATGTTGAGGACAGTGTTGAAATCGGTGATCTCGGCGAAGATGTGCTGGCTGATGAAGACATTGAAGGTTTGCTCTCTGAAGACCATGAAGAAGTTGTGGAGCTTCAGGAAGAAGGGCTTGATATGCTCGAAGATGTAGCAGAGCCGGTAGCTGAAGTAGCCGAACCGGAGCTGGTTGAGCCTGAAATAGCAGAGCCTGAGATTGCCGCCCCGGAAGTTGCCGAACCGGAATTGCTTGCCGGGGATGTTGATCTGGCGGCTGACCTTGAAATGGTCGCTGATGAAGAGCTTGATGCCGAAGAAGATGATCTTGATCTCGGAGAATTGCTCGAAGATACAGAAATAGATTTTTCCGACCTTGACGCGGAACTGGAAGCCGATGACAGCGAAGCTGCTGTTGACATGGGTGAACAGGCCGCGATTATCGAAGAGCTGGAAGAAAAGGCGGCTTCCGCAGCCAAGCGTTCCGAAGCTCTTGAAATTTCGCTGGGAGATGCCGAAGAGCGCATTGCTGTGCTTGAGCAGGCTCTTGAATCAGCCACCGAACGTATTTCGCAGATTGATTCCATTGAATCAAATATGGCTGCTTTTGCTGAAAATATGCGTCTGCTGGAAGAAAAGATGGCTCAGGGCAGCGGAGTTGAGGATGCTGTTAACCAGCAGCTCAGTGAAGCTTTGAGACCGGAGTCCGCAGCAGTTGTAGCCATTGCCGCAGCCGCTGCTGACGAAGTCGGCGACAGGGTGACTGACAAGATTCAGCTGGGACTTCGTGAAGTCCGCGCCGATGCCGAAGAGCGCATCGCTTCCATAGAAGGCAGGCTGGATGAAAGCCCGGACCTTGAGCCGCGTATCGCAGCAGCTGAAGCCAGACTGGAAGAACTTCCCGACCATGAGCCGCGTCTTGGCGAAATTGAAGAGAAGATTAATTCCCTGCCTGATGTGGAAGAAGTGGTCAGCAAGTCCCTTGAAAAGGAACTTGATCCTGATTCCCCCGCTTTCTACCGTATTAAGGGCCGTTTGACCGAAGATATCGAAGATTACCTTGCTCCGCGTCTGGTTGAAAAGATTGAGAGCATGAAGGGTGAACTTGAAGAATCCTTCAAGGCTTCGGTGGAAGAAATGTTGGCAGACAAGCTTGATCGTGCGGTCCCGGCTGAAGCTGCCCGGATTATCCGTGAAGAGATTGCGGCACTTGCCCGCGAACTTGAAGATTAATTTCAGCTTTATTAAAAGATCTCAAAGATCGGTCCGGCGGACAAAAGTCTGCCGGACCGATTTAATTTATATGGATTGGGTGGGAAAAAGCAGGTCGACTATTTGGAGGTCTCATGCTAAAGAGCCTCACAAAAGAAGGGTGCTTAACAGGTTTTCTTCTTTTTACCCGCCCGGCGCCCTACCTGTGGAGGTCGTGGCCATTTCCCACCGGGCGGGGTTTTTCAAGCCTAATCAAGGATATATACCATGGATAAAATTCAGAAGCAGGCTTTGCAGGTCGCTAAGGAAATCGTAGTAAAATTCATCGAGGTAGGAAGAATTTCCCCCTCCAATTTTTCTGAGCACTTTAATGCCATCCATGCTGATGTTGTTGCTTCCGTTGTGGAGCAGGAAAACAAGCTTGCCGGGACTTCCGAAGACGGCAAGGGAGATGCAAGGTAGATGGCGCAGGAATCGCATCAGGAGCATGGCAGGAAAGTACAGGATATGTTCGGCAGAATTGCCGGATGGTATGACTTCCTGAACCATTTTTTGAGTGCCGGGCAGGATATTTACTGGCGTTATCGTCAGGTAAAGCTTGTGCGTCCGGGCAAGAATGGTCTGGTGCTTGATCTTGCGGCCGGAACCCTTGATGTTTCCGTGGAGATGCTGCGTCAGTACCCGGATGTGAAAGTTCTGGCCATGGATTATACCCACCAGATGCTGGCCTGCGGTAAGACCAAAAAGCTGGAAGGCAAACACGTCGAACGCAGCCGGAGCATCGCCTCGGTTCAAGCCGACGGAAGGGTTTTGCCTTTGCCGGATAACTGCCTTGACGGAGCTACAATTTCTTTCGGCATCAGAAATATTCTTCCCCGTGAGGATTGCTACAGGGAAGTCCTGCGTACGCTCAAACCCGGCGCACGTTTCTGTATTCTGGAATTCGGTTCCGGAAGCAAAAAAATCTGGAAGGGTGTTTACAATTTTTACCTGAACAAGGTGTTGCCCCTGCTGGGCAAGGTGGTTTCCGGTGATTCCGGGGCCTATTCTTATCTGGCGGACACAATCCGGGCCTTCCCGGATGAGCGGGCCCTTGCTGAGGAATTGCGCGAAGCAGGTTTCGGACGTGTGATGTTCATCCCGTTACTTTCAGGGATTGTCTACATCCACGTGGCCGAGAAAACCGGAGAGTAATGCTATAAATCTGTCAATGACTGACCGAAAGAGATCAGCAGCAGACCGAAAATCATGGCGATGAGTCCAAGAATGCGTAACTGCCGCGGACCGCGCTCAATAATGGAAATAAGGATTCTGGGCATGCGCTCAGAAAAGACAAAATAGGGAATCCCTTCAATAATGAAGGCCAGACCAAGGGCGGACAGAAGAAAGGACCAATCGATATGCATAATGAATGATATGTATATGTGCTGGTTGATTATGTCTACCCTTAACGAAACAGAGTTGTTTTATTAAATTTTAAGGCCGGAATTATTATACAAGTGTTTTAAGGGCTTATTTTGTTATCTAAGAAATAAAGGACAAAAAAGTTTATGATTAAATTCTCTGACATTGAAGCAAAGAACACAACTATTGCTGTGGTGGGACTCGGTTATGTGGGGCTGCCTCTCGCTGTCGCCCTTGGCCGTAAATTCAAAGTGCTGGGTCTTGATATTTCCGAACAGCGCGTGAAAGAATTGAACGAAGGATTTGACCGCACCAACGAAGTGCTGGAGACCGACTTCCACAACTATGTGGAGTTCAGCACCGACGGTTCCCGTCTTAAGGAATGCGGTGTAATTATTGTTGCCGTACCCACTCCCATTGACGAAGCCCGCAACCCGGATCTGCGTCCTGTTGTCGGAGCTTCCACCATGGTCGGCGAGAACATGGCGGCCGGTTCCGTGGTGGTTTACGAATCCACTGTTTACCCCGGACTTACCGAAGATATCTGCGTACCCATTCTCGAAGAGAAGTCCGGTCTCAAGTACGGTGCTGATTTCGGTGTCGGTTATTCTCCCGAGCGCATCAACCCCGGTGACCGCGAACATACCCTGCAGACCATCGTCAAGGTCGTAGCCGGTAACAATGCTGAAGTTGCAGAACTGCTGGATAAGCTCTACTCTTCCATCATTACCGCCGGTACCCACCGTGCGTCCTGCATCAAGGTTGCCGAGGCCGCCAAGGTTATTGAAAACACCCAGCGTGACCTGAACATCGCGCTTATGAACGAACTTTCCATGATTTTTGATAAGATGGACATCGATACTCTCGATGTTCTGGAAGCAGCGGGAACCAAGTGGAATTTCCTGCCGTTTCGTCCCGGTCTGGTAGGCGGACACTGCATCGGTGTCGATCCCTATTACCTGACCACCAAAGCGGAAGAGATCGGCCACCACCCGCAGGTAATCCTTGCAGGTCGTAAGATCAACGACTCCGTGGGCAAGTTTATTGCCGATACCACCATCAAACAGATGATCAACGGCGACAGCAAGGTCAAGGGTGCCAAGGTCGGTGTTCTCGGCCTGACCTTTAAGGAAAATGTTCCCGACCTGCGCAACACCAAGGTTGTTGACGTTGTGGATGAGCTGGAATCCTTCGGTGTTGATGTGTTGATTCATGATGCTTACGCTGATCCCGAAGAAGCTGTTGAAGAATACAACATCAACACTTCTTCCCTTGATGAGTTCAAGGATCTTGAAGCAGTCGTGCTGGCTGTATCCCACGATGAATACCGTGAACTGGATTTCGATACCATCAAGAGCTGGTTCAGAAATCCCGAAAACGCACTGATTATCGATGTAAAATGCTTTTTTGACCGCAAGGAACTGGAAGCAGCGGGCATCAGGCACTGGAGACTTTAGTTTTTGAAACCGATTCTTTTTGTTACGGCAACAGCCAAGGAGATGAAAGCCGCGCTGGGCGGTGTCTGCAAACTGCCCGCTCTTAAGCAGGGCCGGGTTGCGGAGTTCATGTTCGGCGATCGTCCCGGGCTGTTGCTGGTAACCGGAATCGGGGTTATTAATACTTCTTTCGCGCTGGGGCAGGCTCTGGCCGGAAATGATGTGGGCATGGTTGTGCTGGCCGGAATCGCCGGGACATTTAATGCAGAACCTTTTCCGCTCTGTTCAGCCTGCGTGGTTAAGAAGGAAATCTGGCCCGAGTACGGGCTGAAGAAAGACGGTCATGTCGATCCCAAGGGACTGGGGTTCAGTCTCGCGGAGATCGACGGGCAGCCTGTCTGGAACGAGGTCAAACTTTGTTCCGGAAAAAGTCTTTTTGATTCAGGACTTGACCGATTTGAAAATCTGCCCGAAGCTGTGTCATTGACTGTGAGCGGAGTGACCGCCACAGCGGAGGGTGCTGCCGCATACAGAAATGAATATGCGGCGGATATAGAAAATATGGAAGGTTTTGCGGCTGCGTATGTGTGCGCCCTTGTCGGGGTGGGGCTATGCCAGGTGCGGACTGTTTCGAACCTTGTGGGTTCAAGAGATAGTGATGATTGGGATTTGCGCGGTGCTTTGGCCGAACTGGGCCGGGTCTGCTCAGTTCTTCTCAAGTGATTCCCTAAAACTGTTCTTGTTCTCTCGCAACCGGGGTAATTCATACGCGGATGATTGAGTTATTAGCCTATTTTGAAAAGGAACTGCCTCTGATTAACGATTTCCTTGATAAGGAAACCGCTAAGCTTGAGGGATTGGTTAAAGATGTTGCAAGACATGTTCTGCTTGCTCCGGGCAAGAGAATCCGTCCTGTGCTGACCATTCTTTCCGCCCGCGGACTGGGGTATGGAAAAGATGATATCTACCCTCTGGCCGGTTCTCTGGAGCTGCTTCATGCCGCTACCCTGCTGCACGATGATATTTTAGATGATGCAGACCTGCGTCGTGGTGTGGAAGCTTCCCATCTGGTTTTCGGCACCACCGAAACTATTCTGGCAGGGGATGTTCTGCTCGCACTGGCTAACAGAATAGGGGCGGATTACGGCAAGCCGCGTATCAGTTCCGTACTCGCTTCCGGCATTATGGCGACCGTTGAAGGTGAAATTCTCGAGATCGCCCATATTTCCGAGCCGTTGATGGATCGTGATACCTACATGGATATCATCATCGGCAAGACCGCTCGTTTGATCGAGACCTCCTGCAGGCTGGGAGCCATCCTCGCTTCGGATGACCGCGAGAAAGAAGATGCGCTGGGCAATTTCGGCCTGAACATGGGTATTGCCTTCCAGCTTGTTGACGACGCACTTGATTATGAATCCCCGGCGGATGATACCGGAAAACCCGAAGGCGGAGATCTCAGGGAAGGTAAAATCACTTTACCTTTGATTCTTTATCTTGAGATGTTACAAGAAAAAGAGGCGGAGCAGTTACTTGCTGAAATCAAGAACCGGACTCTGTCGGATGAAAAGCGCGAACATGTGTTAGCGGAGATCAGGAAGCACGGACTGGGCTCCCGCACCAGGACCTACGCTGCTGAATATGTGGAGAAAGCCAAATCGTGTTTGGCTCCGCTACCCGAAAGTGAAGAAAAGCAGGTGCTGAAACAGGCCGCTGATTTTGTGCTGACCCGTAAAAAGTAGGTCCCGGTAAAAGAGAGGAGCTGTAGTTATGAGTCTGGAAGATATTCTTGAATCACCGCGCTTGATGATGAAACTCAGCTTTCCTCCGGTCATGCTCCAGCTCATGCAGGAGGCCAGCAAGCCGGAACCTGATTTTGCAGTGCTCGGCAAGATCATCAGCATGGACCCGGCTCTTTCCACCACAATTCTTAATCTTGTCAATTCCCCTTTTTACGGCCTGTCGCAGGAAATTACCGATTTTAAACGGGCCGCAGTGGTTCTCGGCACCCGTGAGCTTCTGAATCTGGCGGTGACCATCACCTACCAGAAGCATATCTGCACCAATCTGCAGAATGACAGTTATAAGATTTACAATGATTGGATGCTGACTGTCTGGGGAGCGATTTCCGCACAGCTTATTGCCTCCCGTATATGCCCTGAACAGGCGGATCAGGTTTATCTCTGCTGCCTGCTTAAAGATATTTCCCTGCTGTTCCTGCGTTGTGCCGCCCCCGGTGAGTTGCCGGATGATATTTCAAAAGATTCGGTCACCCGGTCCTATTCAGGGCAGGCGGAAACTGAAAATGACATCTGGGGTATGAATCACGGCGGACTGAGTCAGCTGCTGCTTACCCGCTGGAAGATGGACCATCTTAATTGCCCGGCCCTGCAGCATCACCACGCCCTTGATGAAATCGATACTTTTGATCTGCCGACTCAGGCCGTTATTCTGGCTACCAGATGGGCTGAAATGGAATTGGGTAACGATTCCGCTCCCTTTAATGTTTTGCAGTTTGAAGTGCAGTTGCAGCGTTCCCTTGATATGGATGAAGAAGCCATTGAGGCTTTTCGTGAGGTCTGCCGGACCAAGTTTCAGTCCATGCTCAAGATACTCGGTATGGCCGACGGGGAAGAGGATGCTCATTTTTACAATCATTCTATCAAAAATCTTCAGTCCAGCTATTTTCTGAGCCTTGAGCTACTTACTGCCGAGGGCGGAGTGGATTCCATTGCCCGGACCATCGGCAGGCACCTGAAACTCAGCTGGGATATTGTCGGTTGGGAGCTGGCTCTTAAGTCTCCGCACACGGATAAGTATAAATTATACCGGGTTGCTGAGGGTGAGGGACTGAACATGGTCGCCGCAGATTGTCCGCTGGATGAAATCCCATGGCAGAAACGCGGAGCAGCGGAGGATATCGTCAGCAGGAATATGCTTCTGGGCAGGTTCCGGTTTGATTCCAAGAGCCTCAGTGCTGAAGATCTGAAGAGCTTGAAACTTTATTTCCGTTTTATCGGTCAGGCTTATGAGCACTATTGTGCAAAGCAGCACCTCATTGAAGACCGGGCCGAGACCCTCGAAACCCTTCCGCTTGGCGTAGCCAGTTTGGATATACAGGGCGATCTGATTGATATGAACGAGGAAATGGTCCGGCTGCTGGGCGGGGCTTCAATCTCCGGCAGTAAAAATTTCAATGAACTTTTTAAGCTAGGGCTGGGGGCCGGACTGGGGGCCAGCTGGGATACATTCCTCAGCGATGACTCAAGAAGTTCATTCAGCAAAATCATCTGCGCCAGCCTGCGCACCGGGGGCATGCCGCGAGATGCCTGCCTTTATGTTTCGGCCTACAAACAGGACCGGGGCGAGGAACA
The DNA here is from genome assembly GCF_010470675.1 of Desulfovibrio sp. JC010. NCBI lineage: Bacteria > Pseudomonadati > Thermodesulfobacteriota > Desulfovibrionia > Desulfovibrionales > Desulfovibrionaceae > Desulfovibrio > Desulfovibrio sp. JC010. The sequence continues at coordinate 384,245 of NZ_VOIQ01000001.1, read as the reverse complement.
TCTGATTTCTCTGGTCATGGAGGATATCCGGGAAATTTCCGAAAGCCAGATTCAGGCCCTCAAGCAACGCGATTTTCTTGAAGGGCTGGTAGATTCCATGCGTGACGTGGTGCTCACTGTGGATAAACGGGGACATATAACTTACGCATCGTCCCGTTTTTCCAAGATTTTTCTGGGGCGCAATATTTTTGAAATTGCCAGCCCCGTTGAAACATATACCGGTCGCTGGGGATCGGATATGTTTGATAGGGAAAAGACTGTTGTGGAAGTTCTATTAAAAAGAACTGATACAGCAGGGCGTCCTTTTGAATTCGTCATCAGCAAACTGGCCGGGCCGGGTGAGAAGAGTCTGATTGTCGCCCGTGATCTTACCGCCATCCGCAGGCTTGAAGATAAGCTTAAGCGGCAGGCGGTGTTTGACGGATTGACCGATCTTTTCAACCACACTCAGTTTAACACCCTGCTTGCCCGAGAGATCAACCGCAGCAGACGCACCGGGCGTCCTGTGGGGCTGCTTTTCTTTGATCTGGACGGCTTCAAGGCTGTTAATGATACTGAAGGCCATCAGGTCGGCGATGATGTTCTTAAGAGTGTGGGCGAGATTCTGCGTAATGAACTGCGTTCCGGTATGGATTTTCCCTGCCGTTACGGCGGGGATGAATTCGGGGTCATTGTTACTGAAGTCCGGGCTGAGGCTCTGGAGAAAATCGGGAACAGGATCAGGCTCCGGGTGGAGAAGAAATTTTCTGGTAAAGTCACTATCAGCGGCGGGCTAACCGTGCTCAAGGAAGGGGATACTTCCGCAGCCATGTTGAACCGCGCTGATAAAGCTACATATGAAGCCAAGGATTTGGGCGGAAATGTACTGGTCTGGGCCAAATAGGCTCGGACTTTTAATCATTAAGAGGAGATAGCCATGCTCTGGCGTGTCGAGGTCGCACTTAAAGACCATGTCCGTGATGTCCACGGACACAAAGTTTCCAATAAAATCAAGGAAGAACTCGGTCTTGAGGCCGGTGAAGTCCGGACCATCAAAGTATATACTGTAGAGGGTCTTGAAAAAGACGAAATCGAAAAGGTTCTGGAACTGGGAGTGCTGCACGATCCGGTTCTGCATACCCCTTCGCTGGAACCGCTGGCAAAGGATTTTGCATGGAATCTTGAAGTGGGCTTCCGTCCCGGTGTTACCGATAACGAAGGCCGCACCGCCAAGGAATCAGTTATTCTGGTTACTGAACCTGCCGACGTTGAAGCGGTGAAGGTTTACACCTCCACCCAGTATCTTTTTGCCGAAGATCTCGGTCTGGAGCAGGTCAGCCATATTGCCAAGGACCTGCTGGCCAACGAACTCATCCAGCGTTACGAAATCCGCTCGGCAGACGAGTGGATCAAGTCTCCCGGATTTGAAGCCAAGGCCGCCCGGGTTACCGGCAAGGCCAGCGATGAAGTTCAGATTATCGATCTCGCAGCCATGTCCGATGACGAAATGATGGCCTTCAGCCGCGAGAACACCCTTGCCCTGAGTCTTGAAGAATTCCACGGTATCCGCAGTTATTATGCTGATCCCGAAGTGGTTAAGCAGCGTGAGGAAATGGGACTCACCGCCCGGCCCACCGATGCTGAACTGGAAGCTCTGGCCCAGACCTGGTCCGAGCACTGCAAGCATAAAATTTTCAGCTCCAAAATCTCATACGAAAACAAGGAAACCGGGGTTTCCTCCACTGTAGACAGCCTCTACAAAACCTGCATCATGAACACCACCAAGGAAATCCGCGCTGAAAAAGGCGATGATGATTTCTGTCTCTCCGTGTTCAAGGATAACGCAGGCGTTATTAAATTCAACGACAAGCTCAACGTCTGCGTGAAGATGGAGACTCATAACAGTCCTTCCGCTCTTGATCCCTATGGCGGAGCATTGACAGGGATTGTCGGTGTCAACCGTGACCCCATGGGTACCGGACTGGGCGCGAACCTGCTTTGCAACACCGATGTTTTCTGCTTTGCTTCTCCCTTCCATGAAGGCGAGCTGCCCCCGCGCCTGCTGCATCCCCGCCGCGTTTTCGAAGGCGTGCGCGAAGGTGTGGAGCACGGCGGTAACAAATCCGGTATCCCCACTGTAAACGGCTCCATTGTTTTTGATGAAAGATATCTCGGTAAGCCTCTGGTTTACTGCGGTACCGTGGGAACCATGCCCGTTGAATCCGCCGGTCGCCTCAGCCACGAAAAGCAGGCCATGCCCGGTGACATTATCGTCATGACCGGGGGCCGTATCGGTAAGGACGGCATCCACGGAGCAACCTTTTCTTCCGAGGAACTTCACGAAGGTTCCCCGGCAACTGCGGTGCAGATCGGCGACCCCATCACCCAGCGTAAGATGTACGACTGCCTGATGCGTGCCCGCGACATGGGCCTGTACAACGCCATCACCGATAACGGTGCGGGCGGCCTGTCCTCTTCCGTTGGTGAAATGGCTGAAGACTGCGGCGGTTGTGATCTCGACCTCGCCAAGGCCCCGCTCAAGTATGACGGTCTCAAGCCTTGGGAAATCCTTGTTTCCGAAGCACAGGAACGCATGACTCTCGCAGTTCCGCCGGAAAAGCTGGACGAGTTTATGGCTCTGGCCGATGAAATGGACGTGGAAGCAACCGCGCTTGGTACCTACACCGACAGCGGCCTCTACAACATCCGTTACGGCGAAAAGCCCGTGGCCTGTCTGCGCATGGACTTCCTGCACGACGGCGTACCCCAGATGAAGCTCAAGGCGGTCTGGGAGCGTCCTGAAATCGAATTCAGCGGAGAACCCGAAGTTGCTGATCACACCGAGCTGCTTAAGGATATGCTCGGACGTCTGAATATCTGCAGCAAGGAATACGTCATCCGCCAGTACGACCATGAAGTGCAGGGCCGCAGTGTGGTCAAGCCGCTGGTGGGTGAGCAGGAAGACGGTCCCGCTGATGCCGGCGTGCTCCGCCCGGACTTTGATGATGACAAAGGTCTGGTCGTTTCCCACGGTATCTGCCCCAAATTCTCCGATCTCGATACCTACTGGATGATGGCCAACGCAGTTGACGAAGCCATCCGTAACGCGGTTGCCGTTGGTGGTGACATCACCCATATGGCCGGTATCGACAACTTCTGCTGGTGCGACCCGGTCCAGTCCGAATCCACCCCGGACGGACACTACAAGCTGGCCCAGCTGGTTCGCGCCAACCAGGCCCTGTCCCATTTCTGCCGTGCTTTCGGAGTGCCCTGCATTTCCGGTAAGGACTCTATGAAGAACGACTACAAGGGCGGCGGCGTAAAAATCTCCATTCCGCCGACAGTTCTGTTCTCCGCAGTGGGTATTGTTCCGGACATCAACATGTGCGTGACCTCCGACTTCAAGAGGGCCGGAGAATTCATCTACGTGCTCGGTCTGACCCGTGACGAAATGGGCGGCTCTGAAATCGCTTCCCAGCTCAACTTCGTCCACGACAAAGTTCCCCATGTTGAAGCCCTCACAGCCAAGGCCCGTTACATCACTCTTAATCAGGCTATGCGTCAGGGCTTGGTCAGCTCCTGCCACGACCTTTCCGACGGCGGTCTGGGTGTGGCTCTTGCCGAGATGTCGCTGGGCGGCCGCATCGGTTGTGAAGTGGATCTGCGCTCCGTACCCACCGAGTATGGCATGTCCACCCTGTCCACACTTTACAGCGAATCAGCATCCCGTTTCGCAGTAACCGTGGCTCCTGAGAATGCTGGCAAGTTCGAAGATCTCTTCGCAGGTCAGATTTGCCAGCGCATCGGTATGACCATGGGCGGCAACTCCTTCGGCCTCATGGAAGGCTCTGAAGGCATCATCCGTTGCAAGACCGAAGACCTCGCTACCGCTTTTAAGGAAACCCTGAACTGGTAGCAGGGTAGTTAAATAGAAATTGAAGGCCGCGTTTCCATTGGGAGCGCGGCCTTTTTTGCCTTCGGCGACCCTGCCGGGGGCCTTAAACCCTTTTCCAAAAGGGTTTAAGAATCCCAAAACGTTTTAGTAGGCTTTGCCGTTGGGGGCCATGGGATATTTTCCTCCTTTTGTTTTCTCCGAAATAACCCGAAACCGTAACCGAACCGTGGGACTGTTACAGCCTCCTGTCCTTATTTAAGAGGCAAAAATTAACTGCACGTCAGGAGGTTTTGCCATGAAAGGTTCTAATGTGAGGGTGGACCTGCATGTACACTCTAAATATTCAACCCGTCCGTCCCAGTGGATTCTGCAGAAGCTGGGCTGCCCGGAGAGCTTTACCGAACCGTTGAAAATTTATGACCGGGCCATGGCGCGGTCCATGAACATGGTCACCATTACCGATCACAACACCATCAAAGGCAGTCTGGAAATTGCCCACCTTGATAACGCGTTCATCAGTGAAGAGATCACCACATATTTCCCTGAAGACGGCTGCAAGCTGCACGTGCTGGCCTATGATATTACCGAAGAACACCACCGCGAATTTCAGAAGGTGCGTGAGAATGTTTTTGATCTTGTTCCTTACCTGCGTGAACAGTCCATTGTTCACGTGCTGGCCCATCCGCTATTCGCAGTTAATGAAAGGTTGACCCCGGAGCATTTTGAGCAGGCTTTGCTCCTCTTCAACACCCTTGAGCTCAACGGCACCCGCGATGAAATGCAGAACGAAGCCCTGCGGACCATCGTGAATAACCTCACTCCTGAAAAAATCGACCGTCTCGCCAATAAACATAATATTGAACCTTACGGAAAAACCCCTTGGGTCAAGGGACTCACCGGAGGGTCGGATGACCATTCCGGCATCAACATCGCACGTGTTTACACCGAATTTGTGGATGTTAACACTCCGCAGGAGATGCTTAAGGCGGTCAGCGAAGGCAGGGGCATGGTTCAGGGTAAAGCAGCCACCCCGCACACCATGGCTCACAACCTCTACGGCATTGCCTACCAGTTTTACAAATCCCATTTCGATTGTACAAAGCTGCAACGCTCGGTTGAGTGTTTCCGTTATATAGATAACGTGCTTGATCCCGGCGACAAGGAAAGTCCCTCCATCCTTGATAAGCTGCAGAATTTTATCTACCGCCAGCGTTCCAAAAGCTATTTCAAGACCTCAGATTCCGTGCAGGCCGCGCTGCTGCGTGAAGCCAACCGCATTGTTGAAAGTGATGAGCGGGCCCGCAACATAAGCTGCGGATTTAAATACAGCCCGGAAGAACTGGAAGATGAATGGTTCCGTTTTGTAGGTAATGCCACAGACAAGGTCCTTTCCGGTCTCGGTGATAAGATTATCAACAGTGCGCTGGGCGCGAATCTTTTTGATGTCTTTCATACCATCGGTGCGGCAGGTTCCCTGTACACCCTGCTGGCTCCGTACTTTGTTTCCTACGGCCTCTTTGCCAGTGAACGGGAATTCGCCCGGGACTGCCTCACAACCTTCGGGCACAAGGACCCGTTGGAAGGGGAGACCAAAATTGCCCATTTCACCGATACCTTCAGCGATGTGAACGGTGTGGCCCTGACCCTGCAGCATCAGCTGGATGTGGCCCGCAAGCATGACAAGAAACTTACTGTCATAACCTGCGGCTCCGATGGAGGTTCTACTGATCAGGTGGTAAATTTCACCCCGGCAGGGGAGTTTGAACTTCCTGAGTATCCGGAACTTTCTTTTAAATATCCGCCTTTCCTGCGGGTTCTGTCCCACTGCCTTGAAAACAATTACACCCTGCTGCATCTGGCTACTCCCGGTCCGGTAGGGCTGGCCGGGCTGGCCGTGGCAAGGCTGCTCAAGCTTCCGGTACACGGCACTTACCACACAGCCTTCCCGCAGTATGTGCGGGCCTTTACCGATGATACCGGGCTGGAAGACATATCCTGGAAATTCATGATCTGGTTCTACAACCAGATGGATACGGTCTTCGTTCCTTCCGAAGCCACCGGAGACGAGTTGGCCGAGAAGGGCGTCAAGCCATACAAGATCAAGGTTTATCCACGTGGAGTGGACACCAGCCGCTTCACCCCTGAAAAGCGCAACGGTTTTTACAACAACCGTTTCAAGGTCAAGGAAAGTATCAAGCTGCTCTACGTGGGGCGTGTTTCCAAAGAAAAGAATCTCGACATACTCACCGATGCTTTCAGGACTGTCTCATCCATGCGCCCGGAATTACACCTCGTGGTGGTCGGTGACGGCCCATATCTTGAGGAAATGAAAGCAAGACTGGAAGGCTGCCCGGTAACTTTCACCGGATATCTGGACGGCGACGAGCTTTCCTCCTGCTACGCCAGCTCTGATGTCTTCGTCTTCCCCTCCGCAACAGACACTTTCGGCAACGTGGTCTTAGAAGCGCAGGCTTCCGGTCTCCCGGTCATCGTCACCGACTGCGGCGGCCCTTGCGAGAATCTCATCGAAGATACCACCGGGCTGATTGTGGAAGCCGGAAATTCCGATGCCTTAACAAGGGCCATCGTCCGCTTGGCCGATCATCCTGAACTTCTGCAGTACATGAAAAAGAGCGCGCGTACTTACACTGAGAAACGCTCCTTTGATGCGGAGTTTTTGAAGACTTGGACTTTGTATGAAGATTTGTCCAAGCGGGATGCTATTCAGCATTAAGATTTAAGATACCTGCCATACAGAATCAGCCCCCGTGGACTTTTGTCTGCGGGGGCTGATTTGTTCTGGTGACAAAAAAAGGCCCGGCAACTAACGTTGCCGGGCCTTTTAACTCGTCTGTATATCAGAACTATTCTTCGTCTTCTTCTGCGTCAGTGATGGCGCATTCAGTGGTCAGCAGCAGGCTGGACACGGAAGCGGAGTTCTGGAGAGCAATGCGGGTAACCTTTTTGGGGTCGATAACACCGGCCTTGATGAGGTCTTCGTATTCGCCGGTTCCTGCGTTGAAGCCGAAACCGTCTTTGCCTGCGGCAACTTTTTCTACAACAACGGAACCTTCGAAACCTGCGTTGCCGGCGATCATGCGCAGGGGCTGCTGTGCAGCACGGCGGATGATGTTGATGCCGGCCAGTTCGTCGTCGTTGCCTGCTTTGAGGCCGTCGAGGACTGCGGAGCAGCGTACGAGAGCGGTACCGCCACCGGCTACGATGCCTTCTTCTACAGCTGCGCGGGTAGCGTTGAGTGCATCTTCCACGCGGGCTTTCTTTTCTTTCATTTCAACTTCAGTAGCAGCACCTACTTTGATTACTGCAACACCGCCGACCATCTTGGCGAGGCGTTCCTGAAGTTTTTCCTGATCGTAGGAAGAGGAAGAATCAGCGATCTGAGCTTCGATCTGCTTAACGCGGCCCTTGATGTCTTCAATGTTGCCTGCGCCGTCTACGATTACGGTGTTTTCCTTGTCGATGCGTACGCGTTTAGCGGTTCCGAGCCCTTCAACGGTCATGGCGTCGAGGGAGAGGCCGATGTCTTCGGAAACAACAGTCGCACCGGTGAGGGTTGCGATGTCTTTGAGCATTTCCTTGCGGCGGTCGCCGAAACCGGGAGCCTTGATAGCGCAAACGTTGAGGTTGGCGCGCAGTCTGTTTACCACGAGGGTAGCCAGTGCTTCGCCGTCCACGTCTTCTGCCACGATGAGCAGGGGACGGGACATTTTCAGAACCTGCTCAAGGATGGGGAGCAGATCTTTCATGTTGGAAACTTTCTTTTCCACCAGAAGAATCATGGGATCTTCGAATTCGCAAACCATTTTGTCGGTGTCGGTTGCGAAGTAGGGGGAGAGGTAGCCGCGGTCGAACTGCATGCCTTCAACGACGTCCAGCTCAGTCTTCATGGACTTGGCTTCCTCAACAGTGATAACGCCTTCTTTACCTACTTTATCCATGGCTTCGGCAAGGATTTCACCGATGGCGGAATCGCTGTTTGCGGAGATGGTACCGACCTGCGCGATTTCAGCTTTGTCGCGGGTGGGCTTGGCAAGTTTGCCGAGCTCTTCAACAATAGCTTCAACAGCGGAATCGATGCCGCGCTTGATGGACATGGGGTTACGGCCGGCAGCAACGAGCTTAACGCCTTCTGCGAAGATGGACTGGGCCAGAACGGTAGCGGTGGTGGTACCGTCACCTGCGATGTCGTTGGTTTTGGAAGCAACTTCCTTAACCATCTGTGCGCCCATGTTTTCGAACTTGTCTTCAAGGTCGATTTCCTTGGCAACGGTCACACCGTCTTTGGTGATGGTGGGTGCGCCCCAGGATTTTTCGATAACAACGTTACGGCCTTTGGGACCGAGGGTAACTTTTACAGCTTCTGCGAGAGTGTCCACGCCTTTTTTGAGACGGTCACGTGCAGTTACGTCAAATTCAATAGTTTTTGCCATGTCTTATATTCTCCTGATCTGGAAAAAATTAATTTATTGAGGGGATATTATTCGACGATTGCGAGGATTTCGTCTTCGCGCATGATGATGAATTCGTCAGCGTCGATTTTCAGTTCGTTACCTGCGTACTTTGCAAAGAGAACAAGGTCGCCTGCTTTAACGGTCATGGGGTTGTTGTCTTTACCGGGACCGGCTGCAACAACTTCGCCTTTCATGGGTTTTTCTTTTGCGGAATCGGGGATGATGATGCCGCTGGCGGTCTTCTGCTCGGTTTCTACACGCTTGATGAGTACGCGATCCTGTAAAGGCTTGAGATTCATGGTTCCTCCAGAATAAATAAACTTTTTAGATAAGATTAAGTAATCCGCGTGATTATGGCGGATCATACTTTTAAATTTCAAAGCCTGCGTCTCTCAGCAGGCCGGATGCTTCCGTAGAAGCTCACATAAACTAAGACAGCCTGCGCATATGTCAACACCATGACTTGAAAAAACTTGCGCTTTTTTTGCGGGAAATTATGTGCTCTCTGCGTCAATTTTGAGACAATGGTTGATTTTGGGGGTAATTCGCTTGACATCTGCCCGCCATTCCCTGTAATCCGCCACTTCCGACCCGACAGTGCCGCCCCTGCACCGTTAATGTGAGACCTTATCTGTGTAATGATTGTTTCGTGAAATTGTGTCTCTCAAAGTTAAGATCTGCTTTTCGCTATGGCTTTTTCCAGCGTTCTGGTGTAGTGGGCTTTTAGGGGTACGGACATCCGCAGCCGCAAGCGCGGAATAAAATACTTTTGAAGGAGTTAATTATGAGTAAAACTGTTCTTGTTAAGAAAATCCGGGAAAAACTGGAGCTGAGTGCAAAAGACGCATCTGCAGCACTGGACGGAGTCCTCAGCGCAATCGAAGACGGCCTTAAAGAAGAAGGCAATGTTACCCTTACAGGTTTCGGTACATTCAAAACCGTAGAGCGCTCCGCACGCACCGGACGCAACCCCCAGACCGGCGAAGCCATCCAGATCCCCGCTTCCCGCGGCGTCAAATTCACTCCCGGAAAATTCCTCAAGGACGCAGTTAAATAATTCTGGTTCTGAAGAAGTTTTAAAAGCCGTTTCCGGGTAACACCGGAAACGGCTTTTTTTATGTGTAAATAAATAATTATACTCATAATCTTCCTCTCACTCCGCTGCGATCCTGTTTTCCTATGATCAAAAATGTCATGCATTTATTAATTATAAAATCTAGTTGAGTTTCAAATTTTCGGAGTTGAGATATGAAATCTTTGTGGAACAAACCCTTCGGGTACAAGCATGTGCTCGATATCAGTATGCCTCTTGCGGTGAGCATGGCCTCCACCACCATCATGCAGGTCACCGACCGCATTTTTCTCGGCCGCTATTCCATGGAGGCCATTGCCGCTGCACTGCCTGCGGGGATACTTTCCTTCATGTTCATTTCCTTTTTCATGGGAGTGGCCAGTTATATTAATGTATTCATCGCCCAGTATACCGGAGCCAGAAAACCTGAGCGGGTGGCTTCCAGCCTCTGGCAGGGGATTTATTTTGCCCTCGGTTCATGGCTGGTGCTGGGAATCATGGGATTCTGGCTGACTCCTCTGCTGGAAAGCGGAGGGCATCCCCCGGAAGTGCTGGAGCTTGAGATCCAATATTTCCGTATCCTCATGCTCGGAGCCGGACTTCCGGTGCTCGATACCGCGCTTTCCGGTTTTTTTGCCGGGCGCGGGCTGACCCGTACGGTCATGGTGGTCAATATGATCGGTGCGGCAGTGAATATCCCGCTGGACTACGCGCTCATCAACGGAGTCTGGATTTTTCCTGAGATGGGCATTCGTGGGGCGGCTATTGCTACTATCGTGGCCATGGCTGTTATCGTTTCAATATATATTCCGCTGATTTTCAATCGGGAAAATGAGAATGCCTTCAAGACCCGCAGTAATTTTCGCTTTGAACCGCAGCTGTTCAAGAGGTTCATTTCTTTCGGGCTGTCCAACGGAGTGCAATTTTTCCTCGACATCTTTGCGATCACTTTCTTTGTATATATGGTCGGGCGGCTGGGAACGGTTATTCTTGCGGCCAGCAATATTGTGCTTTCCATCGACGGTGTCTCGTTTTTTCCGGCTTACGGCATTGCCGTGGGCGTAAGCACGCTGGTGGGGCAGGCCATCGGGCAGGGCAGGCCGGACTATGCCCGGCGGGCCACTAAATGTGCCCTGCATATCACCACGCTCTGGATGTTGTTTATGGGGATTATTTATCTGGTCTTTCCGGAGCTGCTTCTCTCATTGTTCCGTCCGGAAAATATTACGGATGCCGTCTTTGCTGATGTACTTGATTACGGAACCCATTTTCTGCTTTTTACCGCGGCCTATATTCTTTTTGATGGCACGGCACTGGTCTATGCCGGTGCTCTAAAAGGGGCCGGGGATGTTGTCTATGTTATGAAAAGTATCGGCGTGTGCTGTATCGCAGTGATGGTAGTTCCCTGCTATATGGGGGTGGAAGTCTTCCCCCTTGGGCCTTATTTCCTGTGGGCTATCTTTACTTTATATGTGGTTATTCTGGCCGGAGCTTTTTACTGGCGGTTCCGGGGCGGGAAGTGGGAAGATATGAAAGTTATTGAGTAATAAAGAAGGCCGGGTTGATTTCAACCCGGCCTTAAAAATTCTGTAAGCTTTGATTTATGTTTCCTGCGTAGCAAGCAGCATTTCAGGTCTGACTTTTTGCAGGAATCCGTATGCCGAGGCACAGATGAAGCCCTCGATAATCATGATGGGAATGTGCCCGTAAACAATCATCTGGGCCGCAGTGGCAAAGCTTTCGTCAGTAAATGACAGGGCTAGTGCGGTCAGGATTGCGGAGAGACCGATGGAAACGGCTCCGCAAAGGAAAGCCCCGATGCTCATGCTGAAGAGGTTCTTCTTAAGCAGCGGGCGGAACATGTAATGACAGGCCACGGCGGGCAGGGCCATGATGGCGGTATTTACGCCTATGACTGTCAGCCCCCCGTATTGGAAGAGTACGGCCTGAAGCAGCAGTCCGGTCAGGATGGCCGGGAAGGCCGCCCAGCCCAGCAGCAGTCCCATGAGACCGCTCAAAATAAGGTGTGCACTGGAAGGTCCGATGGGAATGTGGACCAGCGAAGCCACGAAAAATACCGATGAGAGCAGGGCTACGGAAATAAGTTTTTCCGAATCAAGTTTCCTGAGCCCGATCATGGTGCCTGTGGCCGCCACAACAGCTCCGCTTGCCAGTACAGGCAGTGAAAGTATCCCTTCTGATATGTGCATACGCTTGTTCCTTATTCTAAATGAGTAAGGCAGAGTCGGTCCTGTTTCTTCATTTATGAGGTTTTGTCTGCATACTTTTTTTGAAAGTATAGCACAGGCAGGGGCGTGTCAAGCGGGTGTGCACAAAATCAGCCTTTTGTCTGAGTTCATGAAAGTGGCCTTTGTCAGATGAAATTGTCCAGTATTTTAAGGAGTTCTTTGTTGTCAAAAGGCTTGGATAGGTAATTGTCCATTCCTGCGGCCAGAAATTTTTCCCGGTCTCCTTTCATGGCGTAGGCGGTCATAGCGATTATGGGGATATCTTTTATTGATTCCCCGGCCTCTCCGTTGCGGATGGCCCGTGTTGCATTTAGTCCGTCCAGTACCGGCATCTGTATATCCATCAGGATAAGGTCGTATGATTCGGTGGAAATTTTTTCCAATGCGCGTTGTCCGTTTTCAGCTGTGCTGACTTCGCACCCGGCCATTTCCAGTTGCCGGGCGGCCGCAAGCCTGCTGATGGCTTCGTCCTCCACCACCAGTATCCGCAATTTTCCGGTGGATAATTGCGCTTTGCTCTCCTTCATTTCCCACGGACAGGTCTGGGCTGGTGTGCCGAAGGGGATGCAGAAATATACTGTTGTCCCTTTGCCCGGTTCACTTTCAATTGCAATATTTCCGCCCATTAACCTGACCAGCTGTTTACAGATGGTCAGGCCCAGTCCGGCACCCTGATGGGGGCGGCTGAGTCCTTCACTGCACTGGGTGAAAGGGGCAAAAAGTTCATTCATCTTACTGTCCTGAATTCCGGGACCTGTATCACTTACGCTGAAAAGAATCTTTATCTCTTCCGGGTTTGTAGGCGGGAGAGGGTAGGTCTCAATGGTGATTTTGCCGGATTCGGTGAATTTCATGGCGTTGCCGAGAATATTGGTCAGTACCTGCTGCAACCGGGCACTGTCACCCTGCACCCGCACTTTTGTATCAGGGTGGAGAGACAGGTTTATGGAAAGTTTTTTCTGACGGATGACCGGACGGTAAAGATCGACAATATGATGCAGGAGTTCCGCCAGATCGAAGGGAGCGGCTTCCATACTCAGCTTGCCTGCTTCCACCCTTGAAAGGTCAAGGATGTCGGAAAGCAGATTTGTCAAACGTCTGGCACCCATGACCGCCAGATCGATATATTCCTGCTGGTCCTTGTTTTGCGGGGTGGATTTCAGCAGTTGCAGCATGCCCAGTATGCCGTTCAGCGGGGTGCGGATTTCATGGCTCATGTTGGCAAGAAATTCACTTTTGGCCCGGTTGGCGGATTCAGCCTGTTCTTTGGCGTGTACCAACTGGGTGTGGGCTTTTTTTACTTCGCTCAAATCCACGTCAATACAGTACATATACTGGCTGCCGTCAGGGTTTTCCTGCATCACATGGGCGGAGTAGACCGGCACCGGGCTGCCGTCTTTTCTCAGCAGTTCAAGTTCTCCGGCTGGAATGCGGATTCCTTTTTCATGCCAGTCCCTGATGTGGCTGATCACGCCTTCCCGCATGTACTCAGGGATAATCAGATCCTCAAGCTTCCTGCCGAGGGCCTCCTCACGGGAATAACCGTATAATGCTTCGCTTGCCGTATTCCAGAAAACTACCTTGCGCTCACGGTCATACCCTTGCACGGAAACCATTTCCACGTGATCGATCAGTTTGCGGAAACGTTCCTCAAGGTAGCGGGCACTGCCGTATAGCCGCTCTTCAAGAACAGCAATCCTTTTCTCTTTTTCCTGCAGCTCGGCTAGCAGTTTTTCTTTGCTTCGTTCCATGTTTGTAATCCCGGCTTTAGCGTGAAGGGCCAATTTAATAATGCCACAATAAGTCTGTTAAGTTCAAGGCGGCATTTGTTGACTCGGGAAAAATAGTCTCTGCCATTTTTATGACTACGGCCAACGGTGAGTTTGATGCTAATAAAGTCTTGTAAAACTAGTCTTTTGCGGTCTTTATGTAAATTGATTTTCGCTGGTATGCATGTTGCTTCTTGGTAGAAAGGAGGTAAAATATGCAGAAAAAACGACTTTCGGAAAAAGCTATTCCCATATTGTTTGATGTGGTGGTCTGGGGCGGTTTTGCAGCCTTTCTAGCCGCAACCTATGTTGCTTGGAAGACCTTGGCGGACAGATTTCCCGGACCGGTGAACACTCTTTTGGGGCTGTTCCAGAACTTCATGGCCTGACCGATTTTGCCTTCTGCCGGGCTTGACTTCATGTGATCCGGGATTACAATCAAGTTAAGTGAAAATGAAATCCTGTTTCAGCGGAGTGCCCGATGGAAAATATAATTGTATTTGGAGCGATTGCTTTGGCGGTAATTTATCTTGCCAGAAAATGGTTCGGCAAGGGGGGAGGCGGTTGCGGCTGCGGTTGTGATTGCCCGGCGTCTAAAAGCGGTGACAGTTGCTGCGGTGATACGGAGAACTGCATAACTGATCTTCGACAAAAGTAGTAAAATAAAGTTATGTTCAATTTTTACAGCGGTTTAGTTTGTTTGAGGCCGCTTGGAGCTGACCCGGAATATTTACTGATGGACTGGAGCCGCCCGCGACAAGTGGGCGGCTTTTTTGTTAGTGTCGGGCATAGTGCAAAATTGATTTGCTGTTTCGTAATTAGCTACTTTTAAAGTAGGTTTTTTGCTGAACGAAAAAGAAAAGAGGGTTTAAACACAAAAATGTAAATCGTTTTGTGAAATAATGTTCAAATGTGTTGTTTTTTGCTTGAAATGAGGTTCGGTAACGAACTTTAAGAGGGCGTGAAGTAGTGATCTTTTGTAGAATAAAGCTGCGCCTATGCATAGTTGCTTTAATGGAAAACAATGCTCTCCGGTGGGGTAAGTTTATATAAAACAGTTGTTTATGCGCGTGTCTCTTGAGGCGGGGAGTTCTATGGACGGCGAATCTGCTGCTCACAGAGGGCTATTTTACAACTTATCCATTTAAATTTTTTTTAGCCACTCTTTTTTGCTGAAATTGTCAGAGGATTGTGTTAAGTCATTGTTACTTTCAGCTCGTCACATTGCCGCATTTTATTTCAGGCTAGACGAATTAGTTCTCGTAAATTACTGGTTTCCTTTTAAAATTTGGGTTTTAACAAGAATGTTTATCTGCAGACTTCCCCGTTTGCGGAGCACTATTACATTCTCAGACCATAGGGAGGGGAAGTGGCCAAGAAGAAGATTAGGTTCATGTGTACTGCCTTCCGTGACGGCTTTCAGTCCGTTTACGGAGCCAGGGTCAAGACCGATGATTTCCTGCCTGCTGTTGAAGCAACAAGAGAAGCAGGGGTTGATTGGTTCGAAGCTGGCGGGGGCGCACGGTTCCAGGCCCTCTACTTTTATTCTAATGAATGTGCCTTTGATATGATGGACAGGTTCCGGGAGACCGCAGGTCCCGATGCCGACCTCCAGACCCTCGCCCGCGGGGTGAACGTTGTCGGACTCGAATCCCAGCCCAGCGATGTCATCAAGGCTCATGCCGATCTCTTTGCCAAGCACGGCATCACCACCATCCGAAACTTCGACGCGCTTAACGACGTCAACAACCTGATCTACAGCGGCCAGTGTATTGCTGATGCCGGACTGAAGCATCAGGTGGTTGTTTCCATGATGGAACTCCCTCCGGGATGTTCCGGCGCGCACGATGCCGCTTTTTACGAGAAGACCCTGCGTCAGATTCTTGATGCGGACATTCCTTTTGATTCCGTATGTTTTAAAGATGCATCCGGCACATCCACCCCGGCCAAGGTTTACGAGACCATCAAGGCCGCCAAAAAGATGCTGCCCGAAGATGTACTGCTCCACTTCCATACCCATGAGACAGCAGGGATCGGCGGACTCTGCTATCACTCGGCTATCGAAGCTGGCGCTGATGCCATCGACCTGTCCATGGCTCCCGCTTCCGGCGGAACCTGCCAGACCGACATCATCACCATGTGGCATATCCTGCGCAACACCGATTACACCATCGATGTTGACATTGATAAAATCATCAAGGCTGAAGACGTTTTCCGCGACTGCATGAAGGACTACTTCCTGCCGCCCGAAGCGACTCAGGTCGATCCTATGATCCCCTTCAGCCCCATGCCCGGCGGCGCACTGACCGCGAACACCCAGATGCTGCGTGACAACGGCCTCATGGACAAATATCCCGAGATTATCCGGGCCATGAGTGAAGTTGTGCGCAAGGGTGGATTCGGTACTTCCGTTACCCCGGTTTCCCAGTTCTACTTCCAGCAGGCATTCAATAACGTGATGTTCGGTCCCTGGAAGAAATTTGCCGACGGTTACGGCAAAATGGTTCTGGGTTACTTCGGCAAGACCCCGGTCGAGCCCGATGCGGAAATCGTCAAGCTTGCATCCGAGCAGCTGGAACTTGAGCCCACCAAGAAGACTCCGCTTGAAATCAACGACGCCGATTCCTCCAAAGGTCTCGCGCCTGCTCGTGAAATCTGCGAAAAAGAAGGTTTCGAGCTTACTGATGAAAATATTTTCATCGTGGCTACCTGTAAAGATAAAGGCGTCAGCTACCTCAAAGGTGAAGCCCGCGTCGGTATCCGTTACAAGAAAGATGTTGAAGCCGAACAGCTCAAGAAGCTCGGTGCTTCTGTGGGCGGCGGTTCCGGTTCCGGTCCGGTTAACGTTACTGTGGACGGCCAGTCCTACACAGTTAACGTGGACGGCTCCACCGCCACCATCAACGGCAAGTCCTTCAACATCGGTGCCGGTGATGCTCCCGCAGCAGGCGGCGCGGCTCCCGCTGCACCCGCAGGTGCTACCGAACCTGTTGCCGCTCCCATGCCCGGCCTGATTATCCGCACAGCTGTGGAGCCGGGAACTGCGGTTCAGGAAGGCCAGACCATCCTGATCATGGAAGCCATGAAGATGGAAATGGAAGTTAAGGCGCACAAGGCCGGAACTGTTACCTCTTTCTCCGTTACCGCGGGTGATCAGGTACAGCAGGGACAGCCGCTCGCCCAGATGTCCGTTTAATCTCCTGACCTCTAATCTATAAGGAGATAAGTTATGCAACAGATGTTGTTCAGTTGGGACAACGTGGTCGCAGGTAACGGCGTGGCTCTTTCCATCACAGGTATGTGCATCGTGTTCACAGCCCTGATTCTGGTCAGTGTCTACATCGCGCTGCTGCCGAAGCTTGCCGCGTTCTTAAATAAGATAATTCCGCCTTCCGCCCACCACTCCGGGCCGGTGGCCAATGCTCCCGCCCCGCAGGTCCAGACCGGACCTTCGGAAGCGGAAATCGTGGCCGCCGCAGTGGCGTATCTGCATAAAAACAAGGGCTAGACGGACGTTATGGATATACTTCTGCACTTCTTAAGCACAACGGGCTTTGCAGAGATGACTCCGGGCAACTTCATTATGATTGTCATCGGGATCATCTTCATCGCCCTTGCTATTATTAAGGATTACGAGCCGCTGCTGCTCCTGCCCATCGGGTTTGGTGCAATCGTGGGCAACATCCCCTCTATCGCCGGGATGCCGCTCAGCGTCTATGACGAAGGCAGCGTGCTTTATTATATCTACTTCGGGGTCAGCGCAGGGATTTTCCCGCCGCTGATCTTCCTCGGCATCGGAGCTATGACCGACTTTTCATGCATGCTCTCAAACCCGAGGCTGGTACTGCTCGGCGCAGCAGCCCAGATGGGTATTTTTGCAACCCTCATCGGAGCCATGTATATGGGCTTCACCCCCAGTGAGGCCGGTGCTATCGGCATTATCGGCGGGGCGGACGGGCCGACGGCCATCTTCCTCTCCTCCAAGCTGGCACCGCATCTCCTAGGGGCTATCGCCATTGCCGCGTACTCGTACATGGCATTGGTCCCGGTTATTCAGCCTCCGATCATGAAGCTGATGACCTCCAAGAAAGAGCGTCTCATCCGCATGAGCGCGCCCCGTGAAGTTTCCACCCGTGTGAAAATTCTTTTTCCGGTGGGCGGCTTCATCATCACCGCGCTTATTGCTCCGGGCTCACTTGCTCTGGTGGGTATGCTCTTCTTCGGTAACCTGCTTAAAGAATCCGGCGTAACCGAACGTCTGGCCGAGACTGCGCGTACCGCGCTTATCGACTCGGTAACCATTCTGCTCGGTTTCTCCGTGGGTGCATCCACTCAGGCTCAGACCTTCCTGACCCCTGACAGCCTGCTTATCTTCGGGCTGGGTGCTGCCTCCTTCTGTGTTGCTACTGCCAGCGGTCTGGCCTTTGCTAAACTCATGAACGTGTTCTGCAAGGACAAGATCAATCCGCTGGTCGGTGCTGCCGGTGTATCCGCTGTTCCTGACTCCGCACGAGTCGTTCAGATGGTCGCCCGCGATGAAGACCCGCATAACTTCCTGCTCATGCATGCCATGGCCCCCAACGTAGCCGGGGTTCTCGGTTCCGCAGTCGGCGCAGGTGTTCTCTGGTCCGTTCTGGCAATGTAGGAGAAATCAGCATGAATAAGCTTTCCAAAAAAATCGAGATGACCAAACGCAAACGCATGACTGCGCTTGCCAATCCCGGTAAACCGGAAAGCAAGCCGACCACAGCAGGTCGCAACTGATCCAACAAAGGCGCATTCCCTTAGCAGGGGATGCGCCTTTTCATTTATGATACCCCGGCAGGGGGAAGTGTGAACGTTATTGATCCTATTGCGTGGAAATTTGCGAAGCCGAACAGGGAAGCTGTTCATAAGGGAAAACTTATTAATTATAAGTAAATGAACAGTGGCAATTTATCGCAAATATCGTTAATGGGCCTTTTCAGAAGTTGTTGAGACTTACATTTTCTTTGGAGGAAAAAACAGTGGCTAGTCAGTCAACCTACGAGTTTTACAAAGATGACCTTTCCAAGATTCCGCCTCTGCGGGCAATCGCGGAAACTCTGCTTGCAGATAAACGGGTAAGAAAAGTGAGTGCTGCGCAGGCCTATGAACTGGCCCGTAAGCAGTGGGATGTGATGGAGACAGACCATCCTGTCTATCCTGAAGCGGCAAAAAGACTCGGCCTGCCCGAGGGCGCAAAGCTGCTCAACCATTGCCACGGAAAGATTGTCGGCCGTACTGCATTGGCGCGCCGTTTTTACAACAAGCTGAACGGTCCGGACCAGCGCAAGGTGCTCGGTGATTTGAGGGAAGCAATCTCCGACATGCAGGAACGTCCGCTGATAAAAGCCGAAGCAGTTGTCGGGCTGGATCAGGATCTCATGATCAAGGCCACCATCCTCGGCGGTGAAGACGATGCAGCCAATATTTTCAACTGGCTGGTCAACTTCACTCCTTTTGATGAAGTGGCTGAAGAATACGCCAAGAGCGCGAAACTGCCCATTCAGGATATCATCATTATAGGTGACAACCTCTGGCGCAACGACGATACTTTCTACCACAATCAGGGCAACCCGCAGCTGGCTCTTGTGGATGAAGAATGCAACGTCATCTACAATTTCGGCATGCGCTATTTCGGTGAGCGTAAAAAAGGAACTCTCACCCTGGCCTGGACTTCCGGTATCCGTGTAGGCATGGCTGCCTGCCATGGCGGTATCAAGGAAATTGATTTTGCTGCCTGCGCGGACAAGAGCATGAAAAAGCTGGGCAAAAAGTCCATCGCTTTTTTCGGTTTGTCCGGTACCGGTAAATCGTCCCACACCAACTCCCATGACAACGGCGGTACCCTGCCCAAGGGATTTGCCAAGAAAGTTCTGCACGATGACGCTTTTCAGATTGATACTGAAAACCGCGTCTGCCGCGCATGGGAACCGACCCTTTTCGATAAGACCGATTCCCGTCCGCTGGGTGATCCGGACTGGAAATACATGGTCTCGGTCATGAACCACGCCATGCTGGAAATTGACGGCAAGGTCATGCCGCTGGGCGAGGATATCCGTAACCCCAACGGTCGTGCTCTTATCGACCGTGATGTTATCGGCGAGCACGTGAACCGTTGTACTTTCCCGGATTCCCTGTGCTGGCTCATGAAAGATACCTGCCTGCCGCCGATCATCCGCTTCACCGATACCTATCTCGCGGTAGCCATGGGTGCGGCCCTGATGACCAAGCGCAACCTCGCTGAAAACGTTTCCGAGGAAGAGCTTAAGAAGCTGGTATTTATTCCTTACGCCAACCCCTTCCGCGTGTACGAACTCTGGCAGGACGTTGAAGCCTTCGCCCATGTTTTCGACAGCGGAGCACACGGTTACAGCTTCAACTCTGTGGGTTTCTGGCGTTCTTCCGATACCGATCTCAATCCCATTCCCCTGCAGACTTCACTGACCCTGCAGACCATGATCCTGACTGACCAGCTGGAATGGGAAAATTGGGACCTGCTGCCCGGTGCACAGATTCCCAAGCGCAACTGCATGGAGCGGGTGCTGCCCGGTTTCTACGATACTTACAACCCGGCCAACGTAGAACACCGCGCCGAGTACTTCCAGACCCTCAAGGACCGCTTTGCACAGCGCAGGCATTTCCTTGAGCAGACCGAAGATCTCAACTGCAAGCCGCAACTGCTGGCTAAATTGACCGACGCCCTGCATATCAAGGGTTGGTTTTAGTCCAAGAAGTTAGAATAAATTAAATGCCCCGCAAACGTCAGTTTGCGGGGCATTTTTACGTTAAATAAAAGTGTAAGCTAGCAATTCGGCACAGACACAGCCAAACCGCCCAGCGAAGTCTCTTTGTATTTGCTGTTCATATCTTTTCCGGTCTCAGCCATGGCTTTGACAACCTCGTCATAACTGACCTTGTGGAATTTCTCGTTCTCAACGGAAGCGATCAGATAGGCATTGTAGGCACGGACAACGCCCATGGCGTTGCGCTCAATGCAGGGAATCTGCACGTAACCGCCCACGGGGTCGCAGGTGATGCCGAGATGGTGCTCCAGCGCGGATTCGGCTGCGTTTTCCGTGCGCCAGAAGCGGTGTCCGTTGGCGTAGGCGATAAGTCCCGCAGCCATGGCCGAGGCCACGCCTATTTCGCCCTGACAGCCAACTTCGGCTCCGGCGATGCTGGCGTTATGTTTGGCTATGAAACCGAGCGCAGCAGCGACCAGCATCCCTTCGCGTACTTTTTCTCGGATGACCCCAAGATCTTCTTCAAGAGCATAAACCGCAGCAGGAATTACGCCCGCAGAACCGGAAGTGGGCGCGGTGACCACGATGCGTCCGGCTGCATTCTCTTCGGATGCGGCAAAGCCGTATGAGTTCAGGCGGAGCAGGAATCCATCGGCACAATTGGGCTGGGAGCTGTTTTCAAAAAGCCGTTTGGCCTTACGCTGCAACCCGATGGGTCCGGGCAGGGTGCCTTCGGACGCCAGCCCGTTGCGTACCGCCTGTTTCATGGCATCAAGGATGGCATCAAGCTGTTCGTATACTTCACCCTCGGATATTCCGGTGATGGCAGTCTCGTTGGCAATGATGGCCTGATGCATGCGTAATCCCTCTTCTGTGAGGATTGCTTTCAGCTCATCCATATTTGAATATTGATGCGGAGGAACCCGGGGGATTTCTTCCTGCTGTCCTTTCCATTTGATGAACCCGCCGCCGATGGAGTAGTACTCCTGCTCGAAAAGGATTTCTTCTCCCTTGCGCAGACGCAGGAGCAGGGTGTTGGCGTATGGGAAGTCGTTTTCCACTTCGGCGAATATTACATTTTTTATACTCAGGGGCAGGGATACCTTGCCGCTTTCAAATTGACGGGACTGACCGTCGGCAAGGGAATCCAGAAAATCGCATTCAACATTGTCCGGGCGGAAGCCCAGTAATCCTGCTATAACCGCCCGGTCTGTGCCATGGCCCTCGCCAGTTGCACTCAGGCTGCCGTATAAGCGGACTTCTAGATTGTCGGGCTGCTCATCAAGCGAAAGATCGGCTACAGCATTGTGAAAGTTATATCCGGCTTTCATGGGACCGATGGTATGTGAGCTGGAAGGTCCGGGGCCGATTTTGAATAGTTCGAAAACAGAAGTGGTAATGGCAGTCATGACTCCTCCTTGACCGTGGAAATTGTTTATGAAATCTATCACTAGCACAATGAGTGACACCTAACAACGCAGATTCCGTTTCGGAGGTTACAGGTATGTATATAGTAAGTGGTTGTCTTGCCGGACTTTGTTGCCGTTATGACGGCGGAGATAATGCTGACGAGCGGGTCATGAAGCTTGTTGCCCAAGGCAAGGCCATTCCGGTCTGTCCTGAACAGCTTGGCGGGCTGACCACTCCGCGTCCGCCCTGTGAAATCGTGAATGGAAAAGTGCTCAGTAATGAAAAGGCGGATGTGACGGGAAATTTCATGCGCGGAGCAGAAGAAGCTTTAAAGCTGGCACAGCTTGCAGGCAGCAAAAAGGCAATTTTAAAAGCCCGTTCCCCATCCTGCGGCATTGGAAAAATTTATGACGGCACCTTCAGCGGGACGCTGATCGAAGGCGATGGCTTGTTCGCCGCCATGCTGCGCAAAGAAGGTTTCGAACTTGAGACTGAATAAAAATATCCCGAAAATCCAAAAAAGATTTTCGGGATATTTTTTTATAAAGCAAGATTAGCCTTACAAAGCGGCGAAGCCTAAAAAAGGTTTTGAAGAGTCCAGAGAAACTTTTACAAAAGTTTCTTTGGTCTCCCCGAAGGGGCCGCCGGAGGCATTCTTAATGAGTAATCTTATCTTCTTTAAGAAGCTGCTGGGCTACGCTTAAGTCGTAGAGTGACAGCGGGTTGCGGTCGGAGCCGCGTTTCTTGTATTCTTCGGCAGCTTCCATGATTACGTCATAGGGCAGCCATTCGTGCTTATCCCAGATAACGGGGTTGTCGTTGGACCAGAGCCTGAACTCGATGGAACCCTCATTTTCGCGCACGTACATTTTCGTGTCGCGGGTCTGCAGGGACGGGTAGTAGTAAAGTCCGCGTTCGTCTTTCATTATATATTCCTTACAGTTTACGCAGTGAAAAGGATTTGCCGCTGGGGGTGGCGATAATGCCGTATCCTTTGATGAGAACAGTCATGGGACGTCCGAAAAAGAAATCCATGGATTCTTCGGGGAGTCCGGCCTTTTCCATGACAAGCTCACGGACAGAAGCATCGAAAATCAGTATTTCCCGCAGATCTGCCTGCAGGTCTTCGCTATCTTCCCAGTTCTCTATGGCTGCAGCGGCAAGCTCGGACATTTTTACAGGATCGCACTTTTTATCATGCTCTGTGATGAGCTCAAGTACGGGATGTCCTTCAGGAAGAATGTCTTTTCTGGAGAGGCGGTCCTTGCTGTAAATTTCCATGAGCGGGTCCGGGTCTTCGCAGAAAAGTTTCTGGCATTCAAGAGGGCGGCTCTTGTATATGCGGCAGACATTTGATGCCTGAGCAAGAAATTTACATATCCATTCACCGCCGGCCCCTTTGACTTTGAGAATTTCTTCATCAAGGGGAAGGACTGCACCCTGCGGCTGGTCGTAAGCCAGTTCGCCTTTACGAAGGGTAACAATATCAGTGAGATCAATACCGTCGGCCTCTTTGAGCAGAGGCAGGTCCTGAGAGTGAAGTGCCGGGCCGCCTTTACGGCAGCAGGTACCGCATTGTTTGCATTCATTCATATTTAAAGAATCACTTTTTCAAGTTTATGTTGCTGGTTATCGAAAATTTTTGTAGGAAATATCTGCTACTGACGCACCTTGTGTTCGGGATGAGTAAATACGCTGAATCCGGCTTGCTTGGCAAGTCCGAGTTTGTCAATTTTGATAATTTGAATCATGTATTGACAACTTGCTGTCTTGGCGTGTTAGTTAATTATCCACACAATAGGTTGTGTTTTTTTTCACTTAAGGGTATCTTTCCCTCCCCTTGCATCGTAAAGATCGAAGGGGTCTCACTAAGAGAGGAAAGCAATCGGGCGATGCCGGTATATCCGGCTGACATACCGAATGCCTAATTTGTATTGGTAGGTATATCTTATTAAACTTTATGGAGGTTTAAGGGAATGGCGAAACACAAAACTCCCTTGTTGGACGAGCTTGAAAGCGGGCCATGGCCTAGCTTCGTGTCCGACGTAAAACAAGAAGCCGAAGTTAGAGCAAAAAACGAGAAGGGCGTGAATTATCAGATTCCCGTCGAAGTTTGTGATGACCTTCTCGGTGTTCTCGAGCTGTCTTTTAACGATGGTGAAACTCACTGGAAACACGGCGGTATCGTTGGCGTTTTCGGTTACGGCGGCGGCGTTATCGGTCGTTACTGTGACCAGCCCGAAATGTTCCCCGGCGTAGCACACTTTCACACCGTTCGTGTTGCTCAGCCCACCGCTAAGTACTACACCACCGAGTTCCTGAACAAGATCATCGACATTTGGGACATGCGCGGTTCCGGTCTGACCAACATGCACGGTTCTACCGGTGACATCGTCTTCCTCGGTACCACCACTCCTCAGCTCGAAGAAATTTTCTTTGAACTGACCCACAATGCAGACGTTGACCTTGGTGGCTCCGGCTCCAACCTGCGTACTCCCGCAGCTTGTCTCGGTATGTCCCGTTGTGAGTATGCATGTTACGACGCGCAGGCTCTCTGCTACGACATGACCATGGAATACCAGGACGAACTTCACCGTCCCGCTTTCCCCTACAAGTTCAAATTCAAATTTGATGCTTGCCCCAACAGCTGTGTATGTGCTCTCGCACGTTCCGACTTCTCTGTTGTAGGTATCTGGAAAGACGAAATCCGCATCGACCAGGAAGCTGTTGCAGCTTACGTTGGTGGTGAGTTCAAGCCTAACGCTGGCGCTCACTCCGGCCGTGACTGGGGTGCATTCGACATCCAGAAAGAAGTTGTTGACCTCTGCCCCGGCAAGTGCATCAAGTACGCTGACGGCAAACTGGAAATCAACGACAAAGAATGTATGCACTGCATGCACTGCATCAACACCATGCCTCGCGCACTGATGATCGGTAACGATCGCGGCGCATCCATCCTCTGTGGTGCTAAAGCTCCGATCCTCGACGGTCCTCAGCTCAGCTCCCTCCTCGTTCCCTTCATCAAGGTTGAAGAACCTTTCGACGAAGTCAAGGAAGTTGTTGAAAACATTTGGGACTGGTGGATGGAAGAAGGTAAGAACCGTGAGCGTCTCGGTGAGACCATGCGTCGCATGGGCTTCCAGAAGCTTCTCGAAGTTACCGGTATCAAGGCTGATCCCAGACACGTTCAGGAACCCAGACACAACCCCTACATCTTCTGGAAAGCTGAAGATGTTGATGGTCCTTGGGAACGTGACGTTAACGAATACAGAAAAAGACACCAGAGATAATACGGGAGGACAGACATGGCGTTCGTTTCTTCTGGCTACAATCCAGACAAACCGATGGAAAACCGGATCTCGGACATTGGACCTCGCGACTTCAGAGAGTTCCTGCCCCCGGTTATCAAGAATAACTACGGCAAGTGGCTCTACCACGAAATCCTTGAGCCGGGCATCCTGGTTCACGTTGCCGAATCCGGAGATGAAGTATACACAGTCCGCTGTGGTACCGCTCGCCTCATGAGTATCACTCTGATCCGTGAGATGTGCGAAGTTGCAGACAAACACTGCGACGGCTACCTCCGTTTCACCACCCGTAACAACGTTGAGTTCATGGTTGATTCCAAGGACAAAGTTGCTGCGCTGAAAGACGACCTGCTTTCCCGCAAGTTCGAAGGTGGTTCCTTTAAATTCCCCATCGGTGGTACCGGTGCTGGTGTATCCAACATCGTTCACACTCAGGGTTGGGTTCACTGCCACACCCCCGCTACCGATGCTTCCGGTACTGTTAAAGTCATCATGGATGACCTCTTTGATGAGTTCACCGGCCACAACATGCCCGCACCCGTGCGTATCGCTGTTGCTTGCTGCCTGAACATGTGTGGTGCTTGCCACTGCTCCGACATCGCTGTTGTCGGTATTCACCGCAAGCCCCCCATCATTGACCACGAGTACCTCGACAACCTCTGCGAAATTCCTCTGGCAGTAGCTTCTTGTCCTACCGGTGCAGTTCGTCCTTCCAAGGTCGAAATCGACGGTAAGCAGTACAAGACTGTTGCTATTAAGGAAGAACGCTGCATGTACTGCGGTAACTGCTACACCATGTGCCCCTCCCTGCCCCTCTCCGATAAGGAAGGTGACGGTATCGCACTGATGGTTGGTGGTAAGGTTTCTAACCGTATCTCCATGCCTAAGTTCTCCAAAGTTGTTGTTGCATTTATTCCTAACGAACCTCCTCGTTGGCCCACACTTACCAAGACTATCCGCCAGATCGTGGAAGTCTACAAAGCTGAAGCTAACAAGTACGAGCGTCTGGGTGACTGGGCAGAGCGTATTGGTTGGGAACGTTTCTTCGAAAAGACTGGTATCGAGTTTACTCCCCACCTTATCGATGATTTCCGTGATCCCGCTTACTACACCTGGCGTCAGTCCACTCAGTTCAAGTTCTAATTTAGTTCGAATTGAGAAATACGGGGCGCGGCATTTTGCCGCGCCCCTTTAAAAAGAAAGGGGCTTATTATGCCGATCGATATGGATTCCGCAAAGGAAGAAATCCTTGCTTTCTTGGAAAAGAAAACAGGTGCTAAAAGTAAATTTTACTTCAACGACTTCACCAAGCTCTTTCCTGATGCAAAGGGTCGCGAAGTTAAGAAAGTTCTGACCGCTCTTGTTAAAGAAGAGAAGGTTGAATACTGGTCCTCCGGCTCTACTACCATGTACGGCCTGACTGGCGCTGGTAAGCAGGGTGGAGCTGAACACGAAGATTAATTTTTCGTTCAGTTTGACTCTTAAATGCCTTGTCCCTTGGGACAAGGCATTTTTTTGTCTTACCCAGTCTTTGCATTGGCTCTTGGTAGTAATTTTCCTTGTCTTTTTTGCGCTGAAACACTACTGAATCCTTTGTGTATAAAGGCATGAGTTAGAATCTTAAGGGCGTGAGCAGCGAAATGAATTTTCCAAGAATCGTATTGGCCGGACTCAGCGGCGGCACAGGTAAAACCATAGTCACCCTCGGTCTTTGCCGGGCCTTCCGTAATAAGGGCAGGGCGGTCAAGCCGTTCAAAAAAGGTCCCGACTACATTGATGCCCGCTGGCTGGGCCTTGCTTCCGGGCAATACGCCACCAATCTCGATCCCTTTCTCATGTCCAACGATAAGCTCATCTCCCTTTTTCTGGAAAAAGGACAGGGGGCGGATATTTCCATTGTGGAAGGAAACCGCGGCCTTTTCGATGGAAAAGATGTAGACGGTTCCTGCTCTACGGCCGAGCTGGCCCGGATCATCAAGGCACCGGTCATCCTCACTATTGACTGCACCAAGATGACCCGCACCGTGGCCGCCATAGTTGCCGGGTGCAAAGCTTTTGAAGACGGCTTCAATCTCGCCGGGGTCATCCTCAACCGCACAGCCGGGGAACGCCACCGCAATATCCTCAAAAATTCCATCGAAGCCTACACCGATATCCCGGTGCTGGGCATGCTGCCTAAACTGAAGGAAAATCCCATTCCCGAACGGCATATGGGGCTTGTTTCCAATACCGAATACGGTGCTGTGGACAAGGCTCTTGATACACTCGGTCAGATGGCGGAAGATTGCCTTAATCTTGATGCCATTTCCAGAATAGCCCAAGAAGCTTCAGCGGATTTAAATTCTGAACAGGATGCATGGGACGGCATAGAGCTTTCCAGCGAAGCCAAGCCCGTAATCGGCGTGGTCCGTGATGACGCGCTATGGTTTTACTACGAAGAAAACCTCGAAGCCCTGCGCCGGGCCGGAGCCGAAGTTAAAGAAATTTCCCTTATCTCACCCGAACCATGGCCTGAAATCCACGGCCTCTATCTTGGCGGCGGTTTTCCGGAAACATTGGCCAAAGAAATTTCCACAAACACATCCATTCGTGATCATGTACGCAGTCTTGCTAAGTCCGGGCTGCCCATTTTCGCCGAGTGCGGCGGATTCATGTATCTGGGGCGTGATGTTGAGTATGAAGGGCAGAAGTACAAGATGTCCGGGGTGCTCGATCTCTCCACCCGTCTATGCCCGCGTCCGCAGGGGCTGGGCTACACTTCTGGAAAAATTGTCCACGAGAATCCATTCTTTACCGCAGGAACCGAGGTCATCGGCCACGAGTTCCACTATTCACTCTGCGTGGACAACAATGAACCCGCGCCTAAATACGCCCTCCACATGTCCCGCGGAAAAGGCATGGCTGACGGCCATGACGGACTCATCCGCGACAATATCTATGCCGGGTACAACCACATACACGCCCTGAGCATGCCCTGCTGGGCCAATAATTTCGTCAAAGCTGCTGAAAAATTTAAAGGCTAGGATGCCTCCGGCGGCTTAAACCCTTTTGCAAAAGGGTCTAAGAATCCCAAAACCTTTTATTCGGTTTTGTCATTCCTATATTCGAAGACCGTCTTAACATGTTGTTTGCGAAGCATACTGAAAGTTTTCCCTTCCCCAGCCGCCGGAGGCATTAAAATTAAGGCATAAAGGCTCTAGCTATTCTGAAAATATCGTCGTAGCTTTGCTTGGCGCGGATACCGAGGCACATTTCAGCGGCCATATTCATTTTTGTTTTGGAATATTCCAGAATCTGGTCCGACTGGACCTTGAGGTTCGATTTGAGGATGCGGTGATCGAAGCCGTCAATGACCTGTGTGATGCCGTTGGCGTAGAAGGGAGTCTTGATGTGCGGCACCAGTTGCTCAAGCTGCTGCTTGCCCTCTTTGCGGCTGAGTATGATGTGAAACAGCATTTTGACCAGCATGCGGTCCGGCTGTAATTTATGGTCGAATTCAAGAAGTACAGTAGGGTCGGACTGTTTATCGAAAAGACCGTCCACCAGCCCGTGGGCGAGGGTGAATGCTTTTTTTTCAGAAATTACGGATACCGGAAATTGCGAAGCCATGCGTACAAAGCTGATGCGCGGGTTTTCCTGTGAAGACATGGCCAGCAGGGCGATCTGCATAGTAGAAAGCTTACGTGCGTATTCTCCGGCAAGGGTTACTGCCTTGGCTTCAGCCAGACGGCGCACTGTTGTTTCGTCCAGTTCGGAAAATGCAGTTTCCAACAAAAATTTGATGTAAGGTTCGCGGGTATAGCGTATCTCTTCTTCAAGGACTTTTCTGCTGCGCTTCACATCAATGAGTTTTTTGATGGAGAGCCAGTAAGCGGCCAGCCCTTCGGCGGGCATTTCCAGAATATCAAAATCTTTTTGTTCTTCCATGGGATTTCCTTGTATTTCCTGTGCACAGATTGTAACTGAATTTGTCCGGGAAACATAGTCCGCCCGGTGCAGTTTTTTTGTTTAAGGAATCTTATAAACAGGTAAAGAATATGATTGTATTGCCGGAATTTGATACTACAGCTTTCAGAATAGGACCTCTCAAGGCCAACTGGTACGGTCTGATGTATATGATCGGTTTTGCCATTGCATGGACACTGGGCCGTTACCGGGCATCCAAACCGACCAATAACTGGACCGGGCAGCAGGTGGATGATCTTATCACCTGGCTCATTGTCGGTCTGGTCGTCGGTGCGCGGCTGGGCTATTGCCTGATTTATGAACCGGCATACTTTCTGGCCCATCCGGTGGATATTTTTGCGGTCTGGAAGGGCGGCATGTCTTTCCACGGCGGTGCTGCGGGTGTTGCCATAGTTGCATGGCGATTTGCCAAATCCACCAACAGGACCACCCTTGATGTGGGTGATTTCCTTGTGCCGCTGGCTCCGCTGGGATTGCTCTGCGGGCGCATGGGCAACTTCATCAACGGTGAACTATGGGGCCGGGCCACCGATGTCCCTTGGGGCATGGTTTTTCCCAGTCCCCGTGCAGGTGGCGTACCCAGACATCCTTCCCAGCTTTATGAAGGAGCACTGGAAGGGCTGTTGCTTTTCCTGATCCTCTGGTTCTGGTCATCCAGGCCCCGCCAGCGCGGAACCACTACCGGTATATTTCTCATGGGCTACGGCTTTTTCAGGGCCTTTGTGGAATTCTTCCGCCAGCCGGACCCCCAGCTCGGCTTTATCGCTTTCGGCTGGCTGACCATGGGGCAGCTGCTCTGTGTACCCATGATTCTGGCAGGCCTTGCCCTTTTTGTCTGGGGGCTGAAAAAAGGTCCCATCCCGCCTGCTGCTGAAGCTGGCTGATTAAGACTAATATAAATGCAAATTAATCCCGTATTCCAGAATAATGGAATGCGGGATTTTTTTATGGCTGAACAATGAACATTCAGTCTTGTTTCTATAAAGAAATGTTGTTTTTTGTTTTATTTCGGTTATAGTTCTAATTGTAAAAAACTAATTTAACCCCGAATGAATTATGCCCGAACAACCGAATTCAATAGGTGTCGTAACCGCTGCTGAAGGCGAGGTGTTCGCAAAATCCGATTCCGGAATGCGTGCCCTTGAGCCGGGCAGTGAGATTTATCAGGGCGAAGATCTGGTCACCGGATCAGGTGGTAATGTTGAAGTTCGTTTTATGGACGATACCCTGCTTTCTCAGGGTGCTGATTCGACTATCTCCCTTGATGATTATGTTTTCGACCCTTCCGGTGCGGAAAGTCCTGACCTGATGTTTAAGATGGCTCAGGGTACTTTTCGCGTGGTGACCGGAAAGATTGCCGAGCAGAACCCGGAACGGTTCAAGCTGGGCTCTCCTCTTGCGACCATCGGAATTCGCGGCACCGTCGTGGTAAGCGAAATCTCCCCCGGCGGCGAGAAGATCGGGGTTGAGGATATTCATGGCGGTAAGGCCCTGCTTGTACAGGGGCTTGACGGGTCCATACGTATGATTGCTTCCCCGTTGGGTATGGTTGATATTTCAGCTTCCGGGTTGTTGGGCGATGTGCGTCCCATGAGCATGCAGGAACTTAATTCCTTCCGCTCCATTGCCCCGGCTTCAATCCGGCAGGAACAGGAAATCCAGCAGCAGCGGCAGGAAGAACAACAGGATACCCCTGATGATCCCGCACAGGATGGCGATCAGGGACAAGATGATCCCGGCGGCGGCGATCCGGGCGGTCCCGGCGGCGAACCAGAAGGTGGCGGAGTTTTTGGTGCTGGAGGGGTCATTGATCCCGGCGGCGGAGTTGTCTTAGGGCAACAGGGGGTTCTCGGTCCTCCAATGCCCAGCGAGCAGCCTGTTTCAGGAGACCCCGGAGGAGAACTCAGGGGAGTTCAGGAGAGTGGCAATGGGCAAGCTGGCGGTCAGCGGGATGTCCCCAAAAAACTAGATGAGCCTCTTGATCCTGTAGAACCTCAGCAAGCCACAACAACCGGAGATGACACCTCCAGCAGTGATTCCGGCAGCGATACCACCTCCGGCGGAGGTTCGGGCGGTGATGTTGTTACTTATGTAGGTACTTCCGCTAACGATACCCTGACAGGAACTGAACGGGCGGAAACTTTCTGGGGTTATGGCGGGGACGATACCATTGAAGCCATGTGCGGCAACGATACTTTGTACGGCGGTGAAGGGGACGATACCCTTTACGGCGGGCACGGCAGCGACACCCTTGATGGTGGCGCGGGCACCGACACTATTTACGGCGGCACTGACAGCGGTATCGATTTCGTGGATTATTCCGGCGAGACTGCAGCTGTAACAGTTTATCTAGGTGGTAACGAAGGCAGTGTCACCGGCAGTGGTGCTACAGATAAAATTTATGACGTCGAAGGTATTATCGGCGGTTCCGGTGATGACCACATGACCGGGGATAACAACAGTAATACTTTTATCGGCGGTCTTGGAGACGATACTTTTTCCGGTAACGACGGCGTGGATACTGTTGATTACCGTTCATGGACCGAGGGTATAGAAGTCATCTGGGGAGGTGGCGGAGTTAATATTACTGTCGACGGTTCAACTGAGTCGGATGAGATTTACAGTATCGAAAGGATTCTCGGCAGTGCCGGTAATGATACCATTACTGGAAACAGCACTGACAATACCATCGGTGGTGGAGATGGCAGTGACAGTCTTTGCGGTGGGGCCGGGACCGATTTTCTGGACTACAGCTGGGTAGACAATGGGACTGGAGTAACTGTTTACGGGTATTACACTGAAGATTCGGTTACCCATTCCGGTGATAAAGATACTGTCAGCAGTTTTAACGGAGTTATAGGTTCGGATTACGGTGATGTGATCAACGGCGATGCAGAAAACGGCAGCGCCTCTACTACGATTTTTGCCGGTAGCGGTGATGACATTGTCAATGGACATTGGGAAGGCCATAATTATATCTATGGTCAGGCTGGTGATGATGTGCTGACCGGTGGCGGCAATAGTGACACTCTGGAAGGCGGCATCGGTAGGGATACCCTCGAAGGCGGCGACGGGGCCGATAAGTTTTACTACGCAAGCGTGAGTGATATTACGGGGGCCTCAAATATTGATAAAGTGACAGATTTCGATCGCAGCCAAGGAGATCGATTTGAATTCAGTTTAGCCAATTTTACCAAGGATGGTTTTGCCTCTGTGGACGGGTATAGCGGAACATTGTCCGGAGGCGAGACCGGATCATATTTCATCTGGGACAATACGAATAAGCAGTTGATTTACGATGCCGATGTGGAAAGTGACGGATATGAAGTTGTTGCAGATGTTGATGGTCTCCAAGGTATGTTTGAAAGCGATATCGAGTTGATTGGAGGCGGGGGACCGTAATTATTGAATTTGTTATATATGCCTAAATAACAATAATTTATATATGCTGTTTGGGTGCTTGTTTGCCTTGAAAAAGTAAAAAAAAGATTTATCATACCAGTATGGTCTAATTTTTACTTGCGGGGTGAAGCATGTCCCCTGAAACTGCCGCTCATAACGCCATCGGCGTAATCCTCACAGTCCATGGTGAGGTTATGCTTAAGTCTTCTGAAGGCTTGAGAGTGGCAGAGTCCGGCTCTTCGGTTTTTCAGGGTGATGAACTTATTACCGGAACTGACGGACAGGTCGAAGTCCGTTTTGTTGATGATACTCTCCTTTCTCAGGGCTCAGAGTCCTCCATTCTTTTTGACGATTTTATTTACGATGAAACGGATAAATCTTCTTCGGACCTGTTCTTTAAAATGGGTGCCGGGACTTTTCGCATGGTCACCGGAAAGATTGCCGAACAGAATCCGGAACGTTTCAAGCTCGGTTCTCCTCTGGCTACCATCGGTATCCGCGGGACCGTAACTGTTCACGAAATCGGCTCTGACGGCGAAAAGCACGGTGTAGAAGATATCCACAGCGGCAGGGCTTTGCTGGTCCAGAGTATTGACGGCAGCCTCCGTCAGATCAGCTCACCTCTTGCATTGGTTGATATTGCAAGTTCGGGATTGATGGGTACAGTCAGGCCTATGACCGTTGATGAATTTAACCAGTTTCAGTCCATAGCTCCTGCTGCAAGGGAACAGGAGCAGGAAATCGAAGATGTGCAGAGTGGTGAACAACAGGAGCAGCAGGACGGTGAGGATCTGCAGGGCGAGGTCGGCGGGGAGCCGGATGCAGATGCTCTGGGGAGTGGGGGGGTGCTTTCAGCTGGGTCAGGAGTTTTTGCCGGGGTAAATATTGTGGATTCTAGTTTGCTGGCGGTGGCAGAGCAGGTGTTTGAAGCTCTGGCGGAAGGAGATGTAGAGACTGCTGTGCAATTGCTTGAGGCTATAGATGAAATTCAGGAAGATCTATTGGCCACTGACGGTACAACTGAATCCACCGACCCACTTGATGACGGTTCGTCAACAGATACTGACGATGAAGAAATTACTGAGCTTGTGGAAGGGGGTGACGATGAGCCGGAGCAAACCGAGGATGAAACATCGAGTGGATCTGAGCGTGGAGATGGTATTGTCTGGGATTACGGCACCGATGATGCCGATAATTTGGCCGGGGATTCACAGGTCAACTATATTGACGGTAAGGGCGGAAATGACACCATAGACGGCAAGCAGGGTAATGACAGCCTGATCGGTGGACTCGGTGACGATACCATCTACGGCGGCAACGGAAACGATACCATTGATGGCGGAGATGGCAGCGATACCATCTATGGCGGTCAGAATGTGGATTACATTTTGGGTGGTGCCGGTGATGATTTGATCTACGGTGGCCAGAACGGTGACGACATGTATGGCGGAGACGGCAATGACACTGTCTCATATGAAGGAGGCTCCGCAATTCAGGTGGACCTGGCAGCAGGAACAGTTTCAGGAGGATCCAATACCGATACCCTGAACAGTATCGAGAATATCATTGGTACCGATAATAACGATGTGCTCAAAGGTTGCAGCGGTTCTAATTCTTTGAGCGGTGGTGATGGCAACGATACCCTGACCGGAGCCGGGGGCGCGGACTACCTTTCCGGTGGTGCCGGAAATGATACCTTTACGTATAATTCCGCTGCAGAAGGCGGGGACACTATTACCGGATTTGTGAGTGCGGATGACGGGTTTTATTTTTCTTCATCTTTCGATTCAGGGTTTACCTTTATTAATGTCACTCCCGGAGTCGGCAATTCATATGACGGTATAACCGGGACGACCACTGCTACCGCTTATTTTGTTTTTGATTCAGATAATGATCAGCTCTGGTATGATCCTAACGGCAATGAGAGCAACACCGGGCATTCCCTGATCGCTACTGTTTCCGGTGCGGATGTTTATGCGAGTGATATCTCAGTTGAAATTCTTGCGGATGGGTGATTGCATTGTTTATGTAGAAATTGACAGCTGTGTATGTAAGCTGGGTGTGAGGTGTTATTTTTCAATGTGTTTTGCCTGTTTTTGAATGTGTCGTGTCTTTGTTTTGTGCTGAATGTGTGTTTTTGCCAGTGTTGTAGTTGGTGTATGGTTGTGTGAATTTGTTGACTTGCTTTCTTAAAATAGATTATTATTCTCTTAAGGTGGACTAATTTTAAAAAAGTAGAGGGGTCGTCATGCCTCCCGAAGCAGGTCAGGAATCAATCGGTGTAGTGCTCGCTGCCAACGGCGAGGTTTTTCTGCGTTCAGAATCAGGTGTCCGGCAGGTTGAGTCCGGAGCTGAAGTTTTCCGGGGCGAGGAGCTCGTTACCGGATCAGGCAGCACGGCGGAAGTCCGTTTCGTGGACGATACCCTGCTTTCGCAGGGTGCTGATTCCGTTATTTCACTTGATGATTATGTTTTCGATGACTCTGCTTCCGATGCTGAACTGCTCTTCAAGATGAGTCAGGGGACTTTTCGTCTGGTAACCGGAAAAATCGCAGAGCAGAACCCGGACCGTTTTCAGGTCGGAACTCCTCTTGCTACTATAGGCATTCGCGGCACAACCATTGTCAGTGAAATCATGCCCGGCGGCGGGCAGAAGATCGGTGTTGAAGAAATTCATGCCGGTAAGGCCCTGCTGGTCCAGTCCATAAGCGGCGAGATCAGGATGATCGCCAACGCCCGCGAGCTGGTTGATATCGCCATGTCCGGCCAGCTCGGCACAGTGCGCCCCATGAGCGTGCAGGAATTTAATTCTTTCCGTGAAATCGCGCCCACTGCTATCCGGCAGGAGCAGGAAATCCAGCAGCAGCGGCAGGAAGAACAGCAGCAGGATGATCCTCAGGACGATCCGGATCAGAATCCGGACGAGCAGGGACAGGATGCACAGGGCGGCGATGGTGATGTAGAAGGCGGCGAAACCGGAGGACCGGCTATTCCCGGTCAGGGTGTTCTTGATCCGGGTATCGGGGTGGTTGTCGCTGGCGGTATTGGTCAGGTCGGTCCGTTTGCAGGTGGTCTTGGACCGGATCTCCCCCCGGGTGCTTTGGCTGAGATCGAAGGTCTTGCCGGGGAGATTCTCGGTGCCATTAATTCCGGTGATATAAATACTGCCCAGAATTTGCTGAATAATCTTCAGGGTGAAATTGATGATGTAATTGATGAGCTGATTGGGAGTGGTGAGACTTATACAAGTTCTGAAGGTTCAGACGCACAGACTTATACCTCCGGTGACGGAACCACCTTTATCTTAGGCGGTTCAGCCGACAACTCTTATACCGGAACTTCGGGGGCTGACTATTACGATGGTCAGGGCGGTAATGACTATATCAGCGGGCAGATGGGTAATGATGTGCTCCATGGTGGCCCCGGCAATGATACTGTCATCGGCAATGAAGGCAATGACGTTCTACGCGGCGGAGCCGGGGAAGATACCATTTCAGGTAATTGCGATAATGACATAATCCATGGCGATGGTGATGACGATACTATTTATGGCGGTAAGGGTGCAGATTCCATGTATGGTGGAGACGGCTGGGATACCGTATCATTTTCAGACATAACTCCAACCCTTGAACCGTACATAAATATGAATACGGGGATTGCCTCCATCGACCATGTAGAAGATTTCTTTACTAACTTTGAAGCTGTGGTCGGAACTGATGTTGATGGTGTGGGGGATTATATAGAAGGGGATGGTAATGATAATGACCTTTTCGGTCTGAGAGGGGATGATACTTTGAAAGGCGGTGCCGGGGATGACCGTATTGAAGGCGGTGCCGGAAATGACGAACTGTACGGCGGTGCGGGAAGTGACACTATTTCCGGCGGCGGTGGAGCTGATACTATAGACATAAGTGGTGATTCTGTCACTGATAAGCTGATTTATTATTTACCTACTGACGGCGCAGACAATGTCACCGGTTTTACTTCCGGGGAAGACAAATTTGTCTTCGACAGCAGTAATTTTACCGTGGGCGGAACACCTTATGTTCAAGATAACGGCTATGATGGAACGACTGGTTCGGCAAGTGGTGGTCAGTTTATTTATGACGCTGATACTGATGGCGGCAAGCTCTGGTATGATGACGATGGAGACGGGGGAAATGCTGGAGTGGTTATAGCTACCGGCATAGGATCAACATTTAATGGTGCAACAGATATTGATTTTAATTGAGTAACTTTATTGCTGAATTGTATAGAAAGCCGCCTCCGGGCGGCTTTCTCTTTTGCTCTCTTGCCAAATTTTCTTGCCAATCCCACTTTTTTCTTATCTAAATATACTTAATGACACCTGAAACCGGGACATGCCCGGATGCTGAAATTGAACCTGTGATTTAAAAAAGGAAGGTGGAGCATGAGCAGAATCGATGAAATCCTCGGCAGGATGGATGCGCTGGAAAAGGAATTGCGCGTTGAGCTTCGTGACATAAAAAGTGAGTTTCTCTATACCGTGCAGGAGAAGAAAGTCCGCTTCAGCGCGGAAGTGCGCGAAGCGCACCGCGAGCTGGCCGCCAAGTGGAGCGATTATGTTTATGACTCCGGGGTCTGGGTTATGCTCACGCTGCCTTTTATTTTTATGCCGCTCATCCCGGCCCTGATGATTGATGTGGCCGTCTGGCTCTATCAACTAATGTGTTTCCCGGTCTATGGCATTCCCCGTGTAAGACGGCGCGATTACGTTGTCATAGATCGTCACAGCCTGAAGTACCTGAACTTTATCGAGAAGATGAATTGCTACTATTGCGGTTATTTCAACGGCTTGATCGGCTTTGTGCGCGAGGTTGCAGCTCGCACCGAACAGTACTGGTGCCCTATCCGCCACGCCCGTCCGGTTAAATCCGTGCACAGCCGTTACCGTCACTTCTTCCCTTACGGAGATGCTAAAGGGTATCGCGAGGGGCTGAACAAGGTGCGCACTCGATTTGATGATGTATAGCTGAAAGACGAAGCGGCGAAGCCCTAATAAAAGTTTTTGGGAGAGTCCAGAGAACCCTTTTGCAAAAGGGTTCTTTGGTCCCCGAAGGGCCGCCGGAGGCATCTATTAAATTATATCCTGCAAAATTCTCTTAAATCTCAAGGTCACTCCGCGCACGATTTTGCTTTGCGGGGTATTATCCCCGCCGGCATAAACGGCAACTTTTATGCGGTCTCGTGAACGGTAGGCTGTGAACCCGTCCTCCTCATCTTCCCATTTGATCTGGGTATCACCGAACTGGACGATAGCTTTACGCTTTCTGGCATATTTATCTACGATTCCGAGCATCACGTCCGCAACCATGATGTATGTATCCTGTGTCATGTACTGTCCGATAATGGCTCCAAGGGCTGCTCCAGATGCGGAACCAAGTACTAGGGAATCGAGATTTTGGCCCAAGCTGGCACCCATGTAGGCTCCGCCTGTGCCGCCCCAGAGGCTGATTTCGTCGACCATATTCTGGGATATCTGACCGGAATAGCGCAGGTTGATATCCAAGTGTAGAGAGTATTGTCCAGTTTTAACGACTTTGTAGCCTTTGTCCTCGTAGGCGTCGGCAAATGTTTTACGCAGGGCCTTAAGGTTTATCGCCGGGTCCCCGGAAGTATTGCGAATGGTCAGCTTGAGCACCGGAGTATCAAATTGTGAAGGATCGGCCATAAGGTTGCCGTTGGTCATGGAGCCGTAGAGTAAACCTGTCTTTTGTTCACGAACCATGCCCATGCGTTGCTTGCTGCGACACCCGGACATAAGCATCAGTGCCGTGAGGATTGCCACTGTTGTTATGATTAAGATTTGCTTTTTGTTCATTGGAGGCTCCTTACTTGCGATATTTTATTCCATATTGTTTGAGAAATTTGATCACTTCTGAGTAATGGACGGCGAAGGCGAGGTTGTCGATTATTGGACCTCCTAACTTCCATGAGTTAACGCCTACAATTTTGTTTTTATAGAACAGGGGGCCTCCCGAGTTGCCACGGTTAATCGCTGCATCGGTTTGAATATAACGCACGTCAATATCTCTAGAAGGTAGATGGTGGCTTGGTATCGACCTGTAGGCACTGAATACGCCACGGGTAATTGTGAAAGGCAGATCTTCCGGGTGCCCGATGGCTTCAAGGGTTACTCCGGCAGGTAGGCTGTTTTTAGTGTAAAATCGTACTGGTTTTCCATGAGCATTAATTTTAACCAATGCAAGGTCCCGGTACAAATCAAAAGCCATTACTTTACCGAATGCTTCCATATTATTGTGCATTTTTATTTCAACAAAACTACTCCCTGCCACCACATGATGATTAGTCAAGATAATGTTGCTGGTTACAAAAAAAACCGCTACCATATGACCTGCGATCCGGCCCTAGAACCATGACTGTGGAATCAAAACGAGGATCATTGCCGGTATCGGATTTATATTTATCGCTATAAAATGACGCTAATGCTTTGTTGCGATCATTAATAATTGTTTTTTGAATGCTGGCCATGTTGCGGTACTTTTTATCTTTTCCCTTGTGGTCCAGATAATAGTTGAGCATGTCGGAAAGGCGTATGGGAACAACCTTTTTCTCCCAGCCCCGGACTTCCTTGTCCGTATTGAAACGTTTGGTATAGGCTAGTTTGTCCGGGTCATCCGGTCGAATCCCATATGCGATTTTAAAGTTCTTTTCCTGAACAATATCAAAGAAGTCCGTGAAGTATGTGCGTGATTTACGGTCGATAATTATGTACTGTACCGAGGCTACTTTGGTTGTTCGCAGCGGCACAACACTGAAGCTGTATTTTTCATAGATGGGCTTGTCGATCATACGCGGGATGCTGGTGGCATTGGCAACTGCTTCATTGTATTTTTGTTCTTCTATTGCAGCCATGTGGGCGGCGGAGGTGATGTCGTTAGCCCCGAACCAGCCCAGAATGTGGGAGTTGTTGCGGTTGTTCAGTTCCTGCCGTTTCAGTTTAAGCTGTTCAAGACGCAGCTGGGCCTGATCGTAGGCATGGTTGTATCCTTCCTGATATCCGAGAATATTTTTACTTCGGTATGATTTGGGACGGAAAGTCTTTCGGTCGATTCTGGATACCACTTCGTTGATCAGGATGACCACATCCGCGTCCTTGGCTGTCTTGGAATTGAACATGGAAGTCTTTGCCAGTGTCTCGGTCTCCATAGGCAGGTCCACGTCAAATCCCAGACCGAATTCAATGCCATGTTCATGCAGCAGAGTTTTGCTGGTCACGCGCACAAAGGCGATTTTGCAGTCCGGTACTTCGGTAACCGGGAAGCCCTGTCTCTGGGCTTCCTTCATGGTTTTTATAACTGTGCGGAAGGACGGCTTTCTGCCCTTGGATTCTTTCTTGAGCAGCTCGCGGAAGTATTGGCCTTCCATGTTGCGCAGGGTCTCAGCGGGGATCACATCCCCGTATTCCTTGATCATGTGCGGCACGTCTTTACCGTTGGCGGAACCTACAGTGCGCTCCAGCAGGGCGGCCTGCGACTTGAGGAATTTGGCCTCGTCCAGTTTTACGGGATAGATGGAAAAAAAATTCGGCCCGGTTTTAAGGGGATATTTCTTGAACTGGGCCAGCGCATCGGCGTGGATTTTTGATTCTTTTTCGTGGAGCTTGCTTTTCAGTTTTGCCAGACGGGGAGGTGTCTGGCCGAGATCGTTTAGGATGGCGAGGGATTCAATTTCATCCACAAGTGCACGCGCATTATCCAGCTTGAGGCGGATCAAAGTCCACTTAGCGGATTTTTCAGGCCAATGGATGGAAAGGATGTTTGTTGTAGCTGCGGAAATTTTCGGGCGGTAACGTTTTTTAAGATTGGAAGCCGCTTTGGTTATCTCATCCATTGCCTTCGGCTTTGCCAGAAAATAGTCCTGATTATCAAGCCAGATCTGTTCCGCCTCAGAGAATTTATTGCGGTCCACTGCCCGGGTGAATTTATCCTCCGGCTGGGATGAAATTACAGTTTCTTTGATATTTGTTTTTAGGGATCGTCCGGCCCGGCATCCGCAGATGGTAATCAGCAGTATTAACAGGCACAGCCCTATCATTCTTCTATTCAATGTGTCCTCCCCCCGGAAAAGCGTTTCCGCTTCAATCTATCCTGAGAGGTGGTATCATAATAGCTTGTGCTATATCAAGAAGAACTAAAGTAATATTAATTTGGGCCTGCCATTTCAATTCATCCGTTCATGCAGCCGTTTGGCCTGCAGACAGAATGCTTCCAGCCTTGCTTCGATCAGTTGCGGGAAGGGATTGCCGTCCGTCTCAATGGCCAGAAAAGGCAACCGTGAATCAGGAGCAACCACGGATGTGGCCTTGCCTCCTGCTGATCCGGCCCGGAATTTTTCACTGAGCACCGCTTCTGCCACCCGTGAGGGCATGCAGCCGAAAGGACCGATGGAGATGACCCCGCAGGATGGGGACATTATCTCGTGCAGGGATGCGCCCACAGTGAGGATTGCCTCCCCGGTGAGCTGTTCGGAAATATGCTTTTTGCCGTGGCTGACCACTTTTCGCACATCCGGTCCGGGATAGAAGAGCAGTCCGCTTTTGGCGAGTATATGCCGGATGCGCCGCTCAAAATATGATTTCACGCCTTGCGTAATCAGGGTTTTCAGTTCGGCCCTGCCTTCGATATTATTGCGGTTCAGCCAGTCGGTGTATTTCATCCACTCCAGCACCGGGGCCACGCGCACGATGAAGCCCTGTTCGGTAAGCCTTTCCGGCAGGGAGCGGCGGGCCAGCGGATCGTGGCGCACATAAATTTCACCAAGAAGGGAGATTACCGGATATTCCCGTATTGGTTTTGACAGTTTAATGGTGGATAGCTCTTTTGCCGCTTTGCGCAGTGCCTTGGAGAAGGTTTTCCAGTCGGCCATGCCATCGAGCAGGTTTTGACGGACCTGCCGGAAAAGTTTCAGGGCCGCGTCCTTATCTGTAGCGGCTGTGGAAATGGTGGCGTGGATGTCCTCAAGGATGGACCCGGCAACAATGCCTTGCCACATGCCAAGGGTCACCCCGGTGCTTAATCCCCCGTAGCCGTCCGTGGAACTGGGCGCGAAAATGGCAAGGTCCGGGATTTCCAAACGCTCAATGAGATCATTCATGAACACGGAATACTGCCCGAAGCGGCACGGCCCCTTGGCCTTGGGCATCAGGAAGAGGGCGATTTCGTCTTCGTCCCGGTTTTCCAGATGTTCCAGTAACGCTCCTGCTGTGAGTTGCAGGGGCAAACATTCCTTGCATGATGAATTGTTGCGGCCCATTTTGAGGGCAGCTTCACTGGCGTGACCCAGCACCTTGTAGCGGATGTTGTCCCGCTGCATGGAGGCGGCCAGAAAATCCGTGCTGATTTCACCTAGGCTGGGAATAAGCAGGGTGACTTTCGGATCATTGACCGCATACCAGTCTCCTTTGGAGTCGGTAATTCCGGTAATTCCGTCGCGAACTTCACAACAGGCCGGACGGAAAGAGTTCGCCGCCGGTCTGTCTGTTTCTTTTTGGCGGCTGAAACCGTCCACAATATCCAGAAACGCTTCAATGCGGGTTTCGATCCCGGCATCGGCGGTGTGACTGTCCAGCTCCAAGGTCAGTGAAGGCTTGCTGCCCATGACTTTGCGGAAATGGCCGAGCAGGAATGAATCCGGTCCGCAGGAAAAGTTGGTGATGTAGGTGCCGAAAAGTTTGGGATGTTCAGCTGCCTGCTTGGCACTGTCCATGATCTGTTCCCCGGTGGCCCAGTACATATTCAGTTCTGATCCGCATTTTTCACTGCGTGGGAGCATATCGCAGGGGATGATCTCAACTCCGCGGGTGGCGAATTTTGCGGGAATGGATTTATTGGCCCATGAGCTGAAAGCATTGTATGGGCGACCGAATAGCACCATGCCCTGCCTGTCGCTTTCATCCAGTGCGGCCATGAATTCTTCTCCTTTGCGACGCAGGTCGGAAAAGAATTGTTCCTGCGCGGCAAGTGCCGCCTCCAGTGCGTCTACAGCACGTGCGACATCCACCTTGAGTACGGCGGCTGTCTGGAGCAGGGCTTTGCGTAATTGTTCTTCACCGTCCTGCATGTGGATGACCGGGGCCAGCAGGGAGCGTTTTTCCAGTTCCGGGAAAGCGGATTTCAGGTAATAAGGCTCTCCCTGAACCAGCACGCAGGTGCAGGAGCGGTCACCGCTTTTGAGTGGCATGGAACGCAGATGGGGCAGGAAAATATGATCGGTCTCAAGTCCCAGCAGTTCCCCCAGCCCGCCGTGGGCCAGTTCCACCGGATGACAGAAGGGCGCGCCTTTCTGCTCAATGGAATCGGGATCGATTTTATCCGGCAGCCGGACTCCGAAGCCCATCTTTTTGAAAAAAGTATTGAAGAGCGGAAACCACGTGTTCATGAGCAGGGAGCGGTTCATGCCGATTACGGACTGGCCTGCCTCTGGCTCAGTCAAATCCCGGAAAACCCGTTTCTCCCGCCAGAGTACAAGATCATCTGCCGGCTTGGTGTTTTTGGCGACCTTGGAATTATCAAAGCGGTTGCAGATACCGCCGAAGGGGAAGGTTTTGCCCTGTACTTCAATGCGGGCAATGGTGCAGCCGAGGTCGCAATCCCGTCCGGCTCCGTTGCAGACGAAAGGTGATTTGTGGTTCACTTTTCTTTCAGCCAGCTCGGCGGGATTGAATTCTCCTTTGGCAATGGTACCCTGATCAGCTCTTTTCGCTGCCTCAAGAGCCACCCCGAAGGCTCCGGTAAGTCCCGGATGGGGCGGGACGATGATTTCCTGTCCGGTCAGTGCGGCCATGGCCGTGGGCACGGCCTTGTTGTAGCAGACCCCGCCCTGCATGAAAATTTTACGACCGACTGTGCGGCTGCCTTTAACCCGGTTGGCGTAATTTATACAGATGGAATAGACCAGCCCGGCAACCATGTCCTCCAGCGGAACACCCTCCTGCGCCGCAAGCTTGAGGTCAGAGCCGATGAAGGCCGCGCACTGGTCATTGAAGTTGGGTGGATTCTTTCCTTTAAAGGCCACATCAGCAATGTCGGTGACCGCGATGCCCAGAGTTTCTTTGGCACTTTCTTCAAGGAACGATCCGGTTCCGGCACTGCATGCTTCGTTCATGGCGTAGTCGCAGGGAACTGAATTTTTCAGCCATGTATACTTGGCATCCTGTCCGCCGATTTCGAAAATTGTGTCCACTTCCGGATCATAATGCACGGCGGCGGTGGCGTGGGCGGTGATCTCGTTGATAATGCCGTCCGTGCCCGCATGCAGCCCGGCAATGTTGCGGCCAGATCCGGTCACTCCCATGATTTCAGCCACGGTTCCGTCCGGAACCTGCGTAGCCAGTTCGGCGTAAACCCTGCATGATGCCCCGATGGGATCACCGTCCGTGCGCAGGTAGCAGGAGGCTGCAATCTCGGTACGTTCCAGATCAAGAAGCACCCCTTTAGTGGTAGTCGAACCTACATCAAGGCCGAGGGCCAGCCTGTTGCCGGGGACGAATCCGGCCTGCCTGCTTTTGTGAAATTTAACAGAATCAGTGAAGTTTTTCAGCGGCGGCAGGAAAGTGAACGCTGTGTCACCTTTGCGAATGATGCTGCCTGTCTCCTGCGGCAACGGGGCCCCGTTTTCAGCTGCCCAGATGGCCGCCCCAAGGGCCTCGAAGCAGTTGCCGTGCTCCGGCAGAAAGAGGTCCGCTATTTCCCGGCGCAGTTCATTGACCATGAATTTGTTCTGCGAGCAGTTACCGATCAGGGCTACTTTTTCCGCGGGTAGTTTGCGCAGCAGTTCCACGCATTTTCCGGCCATCATGCGGGCCAGCCCGGCCACCACGGCATCTTTTTCCACCCCTTTGTTCAGAGCATGGGTGCAGTCGCTTTTGCAGAAAACCGAGCAACGCCCGGAGACCTTGTGCGGTTCGCATTCCTGCATGGCGGACATATCGTCCAGAGTAAGGCCCATGCGGCCTAATTGCTGAGCCAGAAATTCCCCGGTGCCGGAAGCGCACTTGTTCCCGGTATGCACGGTTTCAACCTTGCCGTCATTATCAAGCAGGTAGGCCATGAAGGTTTCCCCGCCCGCGCTGAGTACGGTGCGGTAACCTTCTTTTACGAAATTCTGCTGCGTAAGTGCTGTTTCAAGGGCTTGCGGTTCGGAGATGGTCGGCAGTTCCAGCAGGTGCCGGAATTTGCGTCCGGTTACTGCTGCCGGAACGTTGTCCGGTAGCCCTAATTCCTGCAAGGCTTTGACGACGGTTTTCGCGGGATTGCCTTCGTGGTTAAGTGAAATTGATTTAATTATTTCAATTTGTCCGTCAGCGTCGTCCATGAGGACCATGCTGATAGTGGAAGCCCCGGCACAGATACCCAGTGAAGCGGTGGGGTGGTCAGTTTGGGGCGGGCTTATTTTCAAGTGTGGGTAGTTCAATTTCAAAAACCTTGTTCCAGAATTTTCCGGTCACGAAAAGTCGTTTGTTCTCAG
Source organism: Desulfovibrio sp. JC010 (assembly GCF_010470675.1). Lineage (NCBI taxonomy): Bacteria > Pseudomonadati > Thermodesulfobacteriota > Desulfovibrionia > Desulfovibrionales > Desulfovibrionaceae > Desulfovibrio > Desulfovibrio sp. JC010. Next base: position 339,446 of record NZ_VOIQ01000001.1, on the reverse strand, counting down.
CATCCCAGGCAATGCCGTTGGCGGCTTCGGCTTTTTCCCCGGCAAGAGGGCGCAGTGATGATATATCCAGCCAGAATTTTACTTTGCCGTTTCGGGGATCAATGGCTGCTATGCGGTCTTTTTTCCAGATATTGCTGAAAATCAGGCCGTTTATGAATTCCAGTTCGTTTAAACTATGAATGTTGGCAACGCCGTCCGTGACCCGCAGCCTTTTAATGCGTGCAAAATCATAAGGGTCGCGCAGGGTGATCACCGAAGAACCGTTGCTCTGGTAGATGAAGTCTCCGTCTGTGGTCAGGCCCCATCCCTGCCCCTTGTATTGGAAGATTCTTTTGCGGGCAAGGGAAGCAGCGTCATACACGTAACATTTACCTGACCGCCATGTTAGTTGGTAAATTTCATTGTTATGGTAGCAGATGCCTTCGCTGAAAATTTTCTCATCATTTTTAATCAGGGTGCGCACAATGCCGCTTTCCAGTTCAACCTTGCGCAGTGAAGATCGGCCACGCTTGCCCGTGCTTTCGTATAAATAGCTTTTATGATAGAGAAAACCCTGCGTGAATGCCAGGTCGTCGTGCGGAAACTGGTGGAGTAATCTGCACTGAATGATCGGAGCCGAAATCTTCTTGCGAGCGTAGCTTTTTTGCCCGAAAAAGTGCAAAATAAAGATAACGGTAAGAAAAAATAAAATTAAACGGTGTACTTTCATCACGCTGAAGACTAGCGAATTTTTTTTCGAAGTTCCAGCTGTAGGAATATTCATTTTTATTTAGATGATGGCAATCTATACCGGAACGGGTAGAATGCCGATAAGGAGTATGTGAGGGGTCTGAACAGGATATTCGGAGGCTTAAAACAATGAGTGCCGACTCATCATTATTTGACTATACTCCTCCCGCAGATCAGGGGATTCCAGAGGATTCAAGCCTTGTGACGGTTGTTTCCCTGCGCACAGACTCGCATAAAATCAAGGGTAAAAAATACTGGCTGGCCACCAAAGTGGACGATGACCGTTTTGAATTGCTGCTTCTCAATGAACAGCATATTCCCACAGGCGATCCCCAGATTATCGGCGGCGGCGAGTTTGCCGCCCATTACGCCCTTGAACTGGACTATTTTCAGCAGCATGTTCGTCCGGCCATGGACCAGCAGGAAGCACGGCTCAGCAGGGGCGAGGCCCACCGTGAACAGGGCGAGCTTTACAGCGCGGAAATGGAATACGCCGACGCGCTGGAAGTGGATGAGGAAAATGTCCGCGCCACCTTCGGTCTCGGTATGACCTACCTTGAAAAGGGCGATGTGGAGAGGGCGCAGGAAGTGTTCGCCAAAGTGCTCCAGCTCAAATCCGCCTTTACCACTGAACACAAGCACATGTTCAATGATTTCGGTATATCCATGCGCAAGAACGGCATGTATCGCGAGGCCCTGCAGTACTACAATCGCGGAGTCGATCTCGACAGTACCGATGAAAATCTTTTCTTCAACATTGCCCGCACCCACTATGAAGCGGGTGACTGGGAAAATTGTTTCCGCTATCTGACCATGTGTCTTGAAAAGAACCGCGGTGTTCAGGAAGCCCAGAAATTCTGTCATTACCTGATCAAAAAAACCGAAGAAGACGAAACCATGCTCCGGGAAATGGGAACCGGGGACAACGGCGAAACCCTGCGCAGTGACATTCTCAACCTGCTGCGCAAGATGCAGTTGGCCGCCGGGGTGGAGCTTGATGATGCCATTGAAAAGACACACGAAATCAGGGACCGCATGATCGCCCTTGCAGAAGAGGATATGCAGATGAAAGAGATTGAAAAGAATCTCTACAATGTCGATGTTGATTTATAGCCGCTAGGGCAGTTTCAGCAGGTTTTCCCGCGCTCCGATCATAATCAGCACATCATTTTCACTGAGCGGCTCGTTCGCTTTGGGCACGAAATTCAGTTCTTCCGATCCGTTTTTACGGATGGCAATGACCTGTACCTGATAATTGTTGGTCAGGTTCAGATCAATGAGTGTTTTTCCGGCCCAGTCATCGGCTTCGCGTTCTTTGATCAGAATGTCGTTGCCCATGGAAAGGTATTCGACCATGCCCGGAGTGGATAGCTTGTGGGCCAGCTGTTTTGCCGCAAAATGTTCCGGGAAGACAACATAATCCACGCCCATTTTGCTGAGTACCTTTTTATGGGCCGCGCTGATGGCTTTGACCCAGATCTTGTTGACCCCGATTTCCTGCAGATTAAGCACCACCAGAACGCTGGCCTCCAGTGAGTCCCCGGTGGAAACCACCACGTAATCAAAGTCCTGAAAGCTAAGCTGCTTCAGGGTTTGCGGATCAGTTCCGTCAGCCTGAAAGACTTGGGGAATGAAAGGTTTAGCAGCTTTGACCCGTTCTTCCCCGGTATCAATTCCCACAACATTGTGGCCCAGTCTGCGCAGGTTAAGTGCCAGTTCCAGACCGAATTTACCAAGGCCGATAACGCCTACTTCTATTGTTTTTTTTGTCATATTTTTGTGCCTCCGGCGGCTGGGGAAGGGGAAACTTTTGCAAAAGTTTCCCCTTCCCCAGACCCCATCCCCTTCAAAACCTTTTATTATGCTTCGCGAGTAGCGCGCTATAGCGGTCTTCGAATAAAGAGATGGCAAAGTCTTATTAAAACGTTTTGGGATTCTTAAACCCTTTTGGAAAAGGGGTTAAGGCCCCCGGCAGGGTCGCCGAAGGCTATCCTAACGGCAGATCGTCTTCAGGTAATCTGTAGCGGGGTTCGCGTTGCCAGCTGTTGATGGCTGTTAAGAGCCAGACTGGCCCCAGTCTTCCGACGAACATGAGAAATATTATGATCCCTTTTCCCGGTCCGCTCAAGTCCGGGGTTACTCCGGTGGATAAGCCCACGGTTGCGAAGGCGGAAATGGCTTCAAAGGTGATTTCGATGAAATGCCCGCGCACTTCGCTGTGCGGCAGGTGGCTGCCTTCGGTGATGCTGAGCAAAATGATGGCTGAGCCGAGGATTACGCTGGCGAGGGTCAGCAGGGTCAGGGCGCGGTTGACGCTTTCTTCGCTGAGTGCGTACCAGCCGACCTTGACTTGTGAATGGCCTTTGATTTTGGAGATGATAAAGCCCAGCCAGGTGCGGAAGGTGGTGGTTTTCAAGCCCCCGGCGCATGATCCCGGAGAACCGCCGATGAGCATCAGCCCGATCATGATCAGCAGGGATATATTGGTCAGCCCGGAAATATCAACGGTGTTGAATCCTGCGGTGCGGCAGGTGACCGACTGAAACAGGGCCGTGATCTCATTGACCATGGCCCCTTCGACTTTATGTACCTTGAGACTTTCTGCAAAAAAAATAGCCACCCCGCCGCCGATGATCAGGAAGGCTGAGGTTTCCAGTACAATGCGGGTGTGCCAGCTCAAGGCGTGGGCTGAGACTTCGGTTTTGCGTCTGCGGATGAAATTCTGGAATTTCTGCCACAGCTCGGTCATGACGTAGAAACCCAGCCCGCCCATGATGATCAGGGCCATGAAGACCGAGTTGATTCCCAGATGATTTTTCCATGTGGTCAGACTGTCCGAATAGAGCGAGAATCCCGCGTTGCAGAATGCCGATATGGAATGAAATATGGCCGAGAAGGGGTGGAATCCCGCTGGGTCCATAATGTTCAGGAGCAGTGCTCCCAGTGCTTCAATGGACAGCACTGCCGTGACCACGCCCACAATGAATTTACCGATATTAAAGGACGGGTCATGAATCAAAGTCTGGCTGACCGCGATACGGTCCGAGGCACTGACTTTTTTGCCCAGCAGGTAAATTACCAGACTGGCGTATGTCATAATCCCCAAACCGCCCAACTGGATCAGGGCCAGAATCACGCTCTGCCCGGTGCGGCTGAAAAAGCTCCCGGTATCCACCACCGCCAGCCCGGTAACACAGACTGCCGAGGTGGCCGTAAATACGGCATCAAGAAATGAAAGTTCCTTTCCCGGATGGCAAATGTCCAGTTTTAAAAGCAATCCTCCGACTAGAATAGTCAGAAAGAATGCGTAAATAGGCATCCAGAAAGGAGAAAAAGCTTTGGATTTCATATGATGCTTTTTACGCCTGAATTGTAAAGATAGCAAATTTAGATAGGTATGTGACGTACTGGCAAGTTATATGCGAAGCAAACTGAAAGGTTTTGAAAGGGATGGGGTCTGGGGAAGGGAAAACTTTTGCAAAAGTTTTCCCTTCCCCAGCCGCCGGAGGCATCAATTTTGTCCTGTTCTTCTACGATACTCTTCCAATTTTTCTTCCACTTCTTCCCAGCGCATGAAGGTTGTTTCGTGCTCGGATTCGAGTTCTTCCAGTTCCGCTTGTGCGGCGGCCATTTCTCCGCCGGATTTTTTGTAGAATTCCGGGTCGGCCATTTGGATCTGCATGGCTTCGATAGCGGTTTCAAGCTCTTCTATCTTTCCGGGCAACTCGACTATTTCCACTTCAAGTGCTTCAAATTCGCGCTGCTCTTTGTAGCTGAGCTTTTCCGGGCGCACGTCCGGGGTCTTCTTCGGCTTGGGCTTGGATGCTTTGGGTTTGGCTTCCTCTTCAGCCTGCGGACGCTGGCGCACCCAGTCATCGTACCCGCCAACGTAATCGTTAACCTGCGCATTGCCGTCAAAGGCAAGGGTGCCGCTGACCACGTTGTTCAGGAAGGCACGGTCATGGCTGACGATGATTACGGTACCGGGATATTCCATGATCCGGTCTTCGAGCAGTTCAAGGGTCTCGGCGTCGAGGTCGTTGGTGGGTTCGTCCATTACCAGCAGGTTGGAAGGGCGGGTGAACAGCCGGGCCAGCAGGAGACGGTTGCGCTCACCGCCGGAAAGTACGCTGACCGGAGAATTAGCCCGGTCCGGGGAGAACAGGAAATCCTTGAGATAGCCCATGACATGCTTGTTGCGGCCGTTGATGGTCACGGTGTCGTTGCCGTCGGCAACTGAGTTGCGCACGGTTTTTTCCGGGTCCAGCTGCTCGCGGTGCTGGTCGAAATAGGAAATTTCCAGCTTGGTGCCGAGTTTCACTGTGCCGGAATCAGGCTTGAGATTGCCGAGCAGTACCTGAATGAGGGTGGTTTTGCCTGCGCCGTTGGGCCCGATGATTCCTATGCGGTCCCCGCGCATGATGGTTGCGTTCAGGTCTTTGAAAATAGGAGTGTCGTCCCATGAATAACAGGCGTTCACGGTTTCGGCTACCACTTTACCGGAGCGGGCGGCTTCCTGAATTTCAATGGTCGCTTTTCCGGTCCGTTCACGGCGTTGCTTGCGTTCATCGCGCAGTTTTTTGAGGGCGCGTACGCGGCCTTCGTTACGGGTGCGGCGGGCCTTGATGCCCTGCCTGATCCAGACTTCCTCGCGGGCCAGCTTTTTGTCGAACTCGGACCAGTTTTTTTCTTCGGCAGCCAGCAGGTCTTCCTTGCGCTTGAGAAAGGTGTCGTAATCGCAGGACCAGTCTGCAAGGTTGCCTCGGTCAAGTTCGATGATGCGGGTGGCGATCTTGCGCAGGAACATGCGGTCGTGAGTGATAAAAATCAGGGTGCGGATGTTCTTGACGATAAATTCTTCCAGCCAGGCAATGGAGTCGATATCCAGATGGTTGGTCGGCTCGTCAAGAAGCAGAATATCCGGCTTGGAGGCCAGCGCACGGGCCAGCAGAGCGCGTCTTTTTAAGCCCCCGGAAAGGTTTTCAAAGCGCATTTCGGCACTGAGGGAGAGGCGGGAAATGACCATCTCAATGGTAGTCAATGCTTCCCAGCCGCCGTGCTTTTCCATGATCTCTTCCACTTCGGAAAGTTTGGCAACATCGCCGCCGTTTGCCACTTCAAGACTTACGGTGTGGTAGCGGGTCAGGGCTTCGCCAAGGTCGCCGAGGCCCCCGGCAACCACTTCGAAGATGGTCCCTTTCAGCACTTCGGGCACCTTCTGGGAAAGCCGGGCCACGCTGACTCCTTTCTGGTAAGAGATGTTTCCGCCGTCCGGCACAAGGTCTCCGCTCATGAGCCGGAGCAGGGTGGATTTACCTTCCCCGTTACGTCCCACAATACAGATCCGCTGGCCTTCCTCCACTTGAAAGGAAACTTTATCCAGCAGCTGGGGGCCGCCGAAGGTCATGGAAACATCGCTTACGCTCATCAAAGCCATTTTATTTAACTCCGCACTATACTTGATTAAAAATATAATATAATTAAAGACAGAAGGTGATATTTTTTACTAGTATCTCAAACTTGAGGGCGGCAGTGTAGAATTTTGCTGTCAAAAAGGGAAGTCCGTATAGGGCTGCGCAAAGGTGTTTTTTTGCGTTACAATTTGTTGACGAAAGCCTAAGCTTAGGGCAGATAACCTCTAACGTTGCTCCTGCAGAGTAACGAAATAGTGATTTTAACCCCTGCTGTTGCGGCGGGTGGGACAGATAAATATAATGAGTACCGGCGACAGACTACTGGACATCTTTCAGGATGAAACCCTTGAGCGGCTCGATAATATCGAGACCGGGCTTCTGCAATTGGAAAACAGCCCGGCCGATCTTACCCCGGAGCTGATCAATTCCATCTTCAGAGATGCCCATTCCATCAAAGCAGGGTCGAACCTGCTCAAGCTGACCGTCATCGAAGAGCTTTCTCACAAGCTGGAAAACGTGCTGGAGATGATCCGCTCCGAAGGACTGATTCCCACGGAACTCATCATTACCGCGTCACTTGAGTCGGTGGATAAACTTCGCATGCTGACGGAAGATGTGCTCAGCAGCAATACCAAGAGTATCCGCTTGCAGAAAACAATGCTGGAAGTTTCGGTTCAGCGTGCTCTGGCCGGCCAGAACTAGTTGAAGATAGAATAAAATTTTAAAGCCCCCGCAGTATTAGTGCGGGGGCTTTATTAATTGTGATCAGCTGGATTCGGGCTAAAGCTTTGCAGCGATCTCACCACCCCAGTCCATGATAGGATCGCGTTCCGGGTCACCGTCGATTTTAAGGCTGTCCCCGATAACAACGGCACCTATTTTTTCGAGTTTTTCTTCAATGGCGTCAACTGCCCCGCAGAAATAGGTGTAATCGGAATCTCCGCAGCCGAAGACCGAGACTTTCTTTCCTTTCAGGTCGGCATCTTCGAGAGAGTCGTAGAGGGGGATGAAGTCATCCTGCAATTCAATCTCTTCTTCGCCCCAGGTGGAGCAGCCGAAGAGTACGATGTCATATCCGCCCAGATCTGCTGCACCGACATCGGTGACATTTTTCAATACTACTTCGATTTCTTTGTTTTCAAAAGCTTCAGCCACGTATTCAGCTGTGGTTTCTGTGTTTCCAGTGGTTGAGCCGTAGACGATCAGTGACTTGGACATGATGTCCTCCTTTTAAATATGTAATCAGGTTTGTTAACGTTATTTTGACTTTTAGTGAGAATGAAATTTAAAGTCAATATCAATAAATAAAATTGTTAAGAAAATATGAAAAAAACAGTTTCCGGGTCATTGAGTGTTTACGCCGCATCACTGTGGTGTTATGGGGTACCTAAGACTTATCGGAAAATTCTGATGCAGCCACCGCCAGCAACCGGTTGCCGTCTGTTTTCCGCCTCTGCCTCCCCGGCAGGGTGTATAGTCCAACTTCATTTATAATTTATTTTTGATTACGTGGGATTGATGCAATCTCCCGTATTCGGTGCTTGTCTTTTTCCGGCCGATTTTTTCCTGCTGTTTTCTGCATTGTCTGTTATATTCAGATTTCATTTTTGCAGTATTATTTCATCTAGCGCCATCAAACCGGCCCGGACTTCTTTTCAACTTCAATTATTACGGAGGTCATTACCATGAGCGTACAACTCGATGTAAAAGGTTTGGATACTTGGGGTTTCAATAACGACGGTCCGCTGATTATCGCCGGGCCCTGCAGTGCGGAATCCCGCGAACAGCTGCTCGATACCGCACGCGGCATCAAAGACAAAGGAGTGCATCTCCTGCGCGCAGGCATCTGGAAACCCCGCACCCGTCCCGGCTGTTTTGAAGGCATGGGTGAGGAAGGTCTCAAATGGCTGGTGGAAGCCAAGGAAGAAACCGGGCTGCCCATCTGCTGTGAAACTGCCACCCCCGAGCACATTGAGCTCTGCCTTAAATACGGCGTGGACCTGATCTGGATCGGTGCTAGAACCACCGTTAACCCCTTTGCCGTGCAGGCCATGGCCGATGCCTTGCAGGGAACCGATATTCCCGTGCTGGTCAAGAACCCCATCAACCCCGATGTGGAACTTTGGCTCGGCGCACTGGAGCGCATCAACAAGGCCGGAGTAACCAAGCTCGGTGCTATTCACCGCGGTTTCTCCTCCGCCCGTCCCAGTGAATTCCGCAATGCTCCCAACTGGAGAATTTTTATTGAACTGCGCCGCCGCACCGAAGGCATGCCTATTATCTGCGACCCCAGCCACCTTTGCGGTAAGCGTGAACTCATCCCCGCAGTAGCCCAGAAATCTCTCGACCTGCTTTTTGACGGTCTGATGATTGAATCCCATATTAATCCTGACGTGGCACTCAGTGACAGCAAACAGCAGTTCACCCCTGAAGATCTCGGTGAAGTTCTTGCCGGACTTGAGGTCAAGCAGCCCGCTGCGGAAGATGAGGAATTTGCCCATCGCATGGAAAGCAAGCGTACCCGTCTTGTTGAAATTGATGACGCCATTGTTGAACTGCTTGCCGAACGCATGGCCCTTGGCCGCAAGATAGGTAAGATGAAATGTGAGCGCGGTATTGCACTTCTGCAGCCCGCACAGTGGAAGAAGACTGTTGAAAAGCGTACCCGCGAAGGTGTTGCCCGCGGCATGGACGAACATTTCATGCTCCGTATCTTCCAGTACATCCACGAAGAATCCCTGCGTCAGCAGGAATGCGTGCTGGCCGGGGAAGATTAATGCCCTGCGTCAGTGTTGAACTGCGCGGGGAGTTCGATAATTCCTATGAAATCAGCGTCGATTACTCCGTCATGGATGAAGTTGTCGCTGATCTCAAAGCACGGAAATTCGGACACACCCCGGTAGTTATCTGCGATGAAAATACCCGCGGGCTTTTCGGTCATGAGCTGGTCGAAAAGCTCGCTTTAGCGGGGGTTGACCCGCTGCTGCTCACTGTCCCCGCCGGGGAAAACAGCAAATCCCTTGATGTGTTCGGTTCCCTGCTGGAAGCAATGCTTGAGGCCGGGATTACCCGTCAGGATGTTGTGGTCGCCCTTGGCGGCGGCGTGGTCGGCGATCTTTCCGGCTACGTTGCCGGGAGTTATATGCGCGGCATTAATTTTGTGCAGGTTCCCACAACCCTGCTTTCTCAGGTGGATTCCTCCGTGGGCGGCAAGGTGGCGGTGAACATTAAGCACTGGAAGAATTACTGCGGTATGTTCTACCAGCCCAAGCGGGTTTATACCAACATCTCAGCCCTTGAATCTCTCCCTGAGCGGGAAATTCTCAGCGGGCTGGGCGAAGTGGTCAAGACCGCTTTCATCGCCGATGGCGGGCTGGTGGATTACCTCTCTGTCAATGCCGATAAAGTCCGCGCCCTTGACCCGGAAGTCATGGGCAAGGTTGTGGCCCGTTGCTGCGGGATCAAGGCCGATGTGGTTGCCCGTGACGAAAAAGAGGGCGGTGTGCGCCGTATCCTCAATTACGGTCATACCGTGGGCCATGCCATTGAGACTTTTGCCGGATACAGGATTTCTCACGGCGAATGTGTGGCCTGGGGCATGCGTATTGTTTCCCGGGCCTGCAATAGGGCCGGAATGCTTTCAGCCGAGGATCTCCGGTTGCATGAAGAGCTTATGGATAAGCTGAATCTTGCAACCGGAAAGCTGGATATTGATCCTGCCAAAATCATGCAGCTCATGCAGAAGGATAAGAAGGTCAAGCAGGGGCAGGTTGTCATTGTCGGTCTTGACAGGCTGGGCCGTGCAGTGGTTAAGGAAGACTTCCCCCTTGAGTTAATTGAGGAAGAATTGAAAAAGATGATTTAAGAATGCCTCCGGCGGCCAAAGAACCCTTTGGAAAAGGGGTCTCTGGACTCTCCTAAACTTTTTATTAGGGCTTCGCCGTGTTGTTTAATAAATTTGCGGGGAACTGGTTGTTTTACCAGTTTCCCGCTTTATGTTTGGGTCCAGCCACAACAAGGAACTTCCATGAAAAAATCCACCACTCTGGTCAATGCGGGCAAAGCCGAAGCCCGTGAATTTATAGATACTATCAATCCGCCCCTGCACCGCGCTTCCACTGTTCTTTTTGATTCCTACGCTGATATGCTTAAAGCCAACAAAGGCGAGTTTGAAGGAGTGGAGTACGGGACCTGCGGTCTGGCTGCCCAGAACGCTTTTGAAGCCGCCATGGTTGAGCTGGAGGGTGCGCACGGCTGTAAAGCGTATCAGTCAGGCATAGCCGCTATTGCCATGGTGCTTATGGCTTACACAAAGCAGGGCGACCATATTCTTATTTGCGATAATGTCTATGGCCCGACACGTCATTTCTGTGATGGTTTTCTTTCCAAATACGGTGTTGAAACAGATTATTTCCCATCTGATTCCGGGGCAGATATAGCCGGGTACATCCGTGAGAACACAAAGCTTCTGTTTCTGGAATCCCCCGGTTCAAATACTTTTGAGATTCAAGATATTGCTGCTGTCAGTGAAATATGCCGATCCAAAGGTGTGGTTTCTGTCATTGATAATACCTGGGCAACTCCATTATATTTCAACCCCTTTGAGCATGGGGTTGATGTTTCCATTCAGTCCTGCACCAAGTACATCACTGGGCATTCTGATATCCTTCTGGGCACGGTTTCCACTAATGAGCAGAGTTGGGCAGCCCTTGAAAAATGTTCCGGAATTTTTGAAGCTTTTGCGGCTCAGGAAGATTGCTATCAGGCTTTGCGCGGCTTGCGGACTCTGAAAGTTCGCCTCAAGGCCCATGAGGAATCCGCTTTTGAAATTGCCAAATGGCTGGAAAATCATGAAATGGTAGAATCTGTGATCCATCCGGCTCTGGAAAGCCACCCTCAACATGATCTCTGGAAGCAGTATTTCAAAGGGGCGAGCGGTCTCTTCGCATTTACCCTTAAAGATGAATATGAAGATATGGATCATTCGCCGTTTGTGGACAATCTGGAGTTGTTTGGCCTCGGTTACAGCTGGGGAGGCTACAAAAGCTTGATTACCGGAGGTAAGTTCAGGCGAACAAATCCTTTCGGTTACGAAGGCAAAACCATTTTCAGGCTGAACATCGGACTGGAAGATGTGGAAGATTTGAAGGCTGATCTGGCGCAGGGGCTGGAGAGGTTGAAAGGATAAAAAAAAGATCCCCCGGAACATTGGTTTCGGGGGATTTCTCATCAGTTGCTTCCAGATATCGTTTCAACATTCATTTTCTTGGAGTAGGCATGTCTCGGCGGAAAAGACTTAGGTCATCATTTCTGCAAGTGTGGTGTGGTCAATATCAAGGGCCGGGGTGAATTTTACTCCGTAAAGTGAATCCTCCTGCCATACGGTAACCGCCTTCTGGCTGCTCAGAAATCCGATATTATCATTGAAAATGCAGCCGCGGATGAATATTTCATCATCCGGATTGATCCCGCTGGAATCAGCTCTGGAGTTGAGTATAAATTTCATTCCCTGAGTGGATATATTCAGGATGGTGATGTCAAGGTCCCGACCGGACGATGATGCGGCAATATCGCATTGCCGGAAGAATCCGTTTATGGAGCCAAGTTCAATTCTTGTATGTTTGCGTCTTTCAGCTGATCTATTCATAATTATCTCCCCGAACGAACAGGACACTAAGTTTTATTAAAATTCAAGGGAATTATTTTTTGTCATTTTTGATGTACTGTGTTATTCTATACTGTTAAAGGATTGTATTGTGGCGTTCTTTTTATTGCGTAAATCTCAGTTGTTGAGTCTCCTTACATTGAAAATGTTGAGAGAGGTTGGAAAATGCTTGTGTGTTCGGTGAGTTGTTGACGTAGGAGAATTTTATTTTTTATACTTACGGTACTCAAAAGAATTTTCATTCCGGGGTATGTAATGAACATAGAAAATCTAATGAGGCGCATTGCCGAACTGGAAGGGGAGCTTGAGTTTAAAACATTGCTGGCGGACTCCTCATCGGAAGCTATCGGGGTCTTTGATGAAAATGTCTGTTGTGTGGCAGTGAACAGGGAGGTGCTTAAAGTTCTGGGGTATACCCACGATGAAGTAATCGGGATGGGCGGTCTGGATTTTATTGCCGAAGATTATCGCGGTCTGGTGAAAGAAAATATCGTGGAAATGTTTGAGGAGCCGTATTTTGTGATGGGCAGGCGTAAGGACGGTTCTACTTTCCCGGCAGAAATCCGCGGGCGTACAGTTGTAGTGCGTGAAAAACAATACCGTATCTCAGCCATCCGCGATATCTCCTATCTGAAAGCAACAGAAATGGAGTTGCGCGAAACCCTGCATGAATTAAAAATAATATTTGAAAGCAGCAGGGTCGGGATGATGTTTCTGCAGGGCGGGCGGGTCCTGAAAAGAGCCAATCAGGCCCTTGCCGATATTTTGGGGTATGATTCTCCCGAAGAAATGGTCGGCCTAGGCATGGGTGACTTGCATCTTTCCGAAAAGAAATTTCATGAGTTCGGCGAGCAGTATTATAACGCCCTTGAGGCTCGTGCGCAGGTGAATATTGAATACCAGTTGCGGAGGAAAGACGGAAAATCCTTATGGTGTTCCCTTTCCGGGCAGGCCGTGGATGTAAATAAACCTGCGGATTTGAATCGTGGTGTGCTCTGGGTGGTGGATGATATTTCTTTCCGAAAGGTTGAAGAAGAGCGTCTTGTTCTGCTGGCAACCACGGACAGTCTGACCGGGGCTTTGAACCGCAGAGAGTTTTTCCGTCAGCTTGATTTGCGCAACCAAAAAGATAAGCGCAGCTCTCCAGGGCCGTGCATGCTGATGATCGACCTTGATCATTTTAAAAGTATTAATGATACATATGGTCATGAGGGCGGGGATGAAGTTCTGAAGTTTTTTGCAGATTCCTGCCGGAGCATTGTCCGCGACAAGGATTTGTTTGCCCGTCTGGGCGGTGAGGAATTTGCAATTTTCCTGCCCGGCACTGATTTGGGCGGAGGTATTGCTGTGGCGGAGCGTCTGCGAAGAACAATGGAAGACAACGAAGTCTCTGTTTCAGGGGGCAGTATCCGTTGTACCGCAAGCGTCGGCGTTGCTTCGGTAAATTCACGCAGCCTTGATCCGGAGCGGTTGCTGCGTATGGCCGATTTGGCCTTGTATAATGCCAAAAGTTCCGGGCGTAACAGGGTCTGCTTTTATGATTAATAATTTTATGTGCTGCATGAAATCTGTTCCGGACATTGATTTTGTTTTACCACTTGGCTAAAGCCGTTAAAAAAGTTAAATGGTTAGGCTATAGGGAATTGTAATAAAGAGTTTAATACGGTTTTTTCCTTTAAAGGCGACCGTGACAAATAAAGTCAGGAGATTGTGGTGAGGAAGTTATTTGTTGTTTTTGCCCTGCTCGCAGTGATGCTTTCCGGGTGTGTGTATGTGAATATGGATGTTGAGAACAGACCTGTTAAAGGTACTGATTTCAGCCAGCTGAAAACTTTTGCTTTCAAGCAGAAAAGCGACTCCAAAAAGGATCTTGAAGCTATCCTGCTCAATAGTGCCAAGCTTGAGCTTGAAGCCAAAGGATTCCGCTACGATCCTGCAGCTCCTGATTTTGTGGTGGTTGTTAATTTCGGCTCCAAAGCTTTTATGGAAAGAGGGGTCACCTACAAAAGGGAAGCTAATGAATTCGATTACATAAGCAGTCAGACCTATACAGAAATCGGTGTGGTCAAGGATGCCGATGCTCCCCGTGTTGATAACACCGTGCGAATCTACCTGATGACCCCTGAAGAAGAAGGCATGAAAACCTATCTCTGGCGCGGTAAGGCTGTAAGTCAGGACCGCGAGGGGCTTGATATCGTAGGGCGTTGTCTGGTGAAAGGTGCTCTGCTGAAATTTCCGGCAGCAAGCGGCAGCTTCAAAGAAAAGCTGAATGTTAAGGATTGTGAATAATATTTTTTTCAGGACCGTCTGAATTATAGACGGCTTGTACATGATTTAAATGGGCTGTGAGGTTTTCCTCACAGCCTTTTTTGTTTTTCAGTGAGCGGGCTTTCCGGGGATTATTCCGGCTTTGAGTATGAAATTTTCAATTGCGCTTGACTTCAGGGATGAAGGATGGCATTTCTTGATCACTATATAACAATATTTTTATATATTGAATTTGAGTTATGAAAGCCCGCAGGAAACGGAAGACGGTGAGAGTCCGTCACAGGCGCGCTGCTGTAACCGGGAAATAAAAATGAATGGTGTCGGATCACTGTGAAAACGGGAAGGTTCGACACTGTGCGTCAAAACAGCCCGGAAGTCAGAAGACGTCCTGCAGGAACGAGTGGCCGGATCTCGCGAACAGGTCCGGAGAACAGGGATTGAGAATCCCACCGCCAAAGGCGGACACTGCAAACATGGAGAATTTTATGCTGACGCACACCTTGGGCTACCCCAGAATGGGCAGTAACCGTGAACTTAAAAAGAAACTTGAATCCTACTGGAGAGGGGAATCCGGAAGGGATGACCTTTCATTGACCGCCAGAAAGCTGCGCGTGCAGCACTGGGAAGACCAGAAAAAAGCAGGCGTAGACCTTCTTCCGGTAGGGGATTTTTCCTATTACGATCATATGCTGGATAATGCATTCAGGTTCGGCGTTATCCCGGAAAGATACGGCGTACACAATGGGAAAGCTTCCATTGATGATTATTTCAGGATGGCCCGTGGCGAAGCCGGAGAAAACGGTGTTGCCGCCATGGAAATGACCAAATGGTTCGATACCAACTACCATTATATAGTCCCCGAATTCAGTCGGGCTCAGGAATTTGTTCTTGCCGATGATTCCTTGCTGCAGCAGGTGGATGAAGCAGTTTTGCTGGGGCACAGGGTTAAAGCTGTACTGCCCGGACCGCTGACTTTTCTCCTGCTCGGCAAATGCGCGGATCAGGAATTTGACAGACTGGATCTTCTGGAAAGGCTGCTGCCTGTCTATGTGGAACTGATCGAAAAGCTTGCTGCCAAATGCGAATGGATTCAGTTTGATGAACCTGTTCTGGCTCTTGATCTTGATGAGAATGTCCGCAAACTTTTCGGGCCTGTTTATCGCACTTTCAAGGATGCTGCGGCAGGCTGCAAAATTATGGTTGCATCATATTTCGGCGGACTGGGCAGTAATCTTGAAACAGCCGCATCCCTGCCTGTAGACGCACTGCACGTTGATCTGGTGCGCGGCGCACAGGATCTTGAGCCGTTGCTCGCCAAGCTGGGCGGTAATTTGAGTCTTTCTCTGGGTGTGGTGGATGGTCGCAATATCTGGCGGGCCGACCTTGATAAAGCTGTGGCAGCCGTAAACTCTGCGTTGACAGTTCTGGGTGAAGACCGGGTGCTGGTTGCCCCTTCCTGCTCACTTCTGCATGTTCCTTTTGACCTTGAGCTGGAAGCAAAGCTGGATGCGGAAATTAAATCGTGGATGGCCTTTGCCCGCCAGAAGTGCGCGGAAATCAGGACTGTTGCCGATGCTGCTGCAGGTAAGGATGTTGAAGAAGTTCTTACTGAAAACCGCAGTATTCTTGAAGCCCGCAAAAGCAGCCCGAGGGTGAACAATCCCAAGGTTGCTGAAAGGCTGGGCGCGCTTAAAGCTGAAGATTACCGCCGCAAGTCCGTTTATGAACAGCGGGCGGAAATCCAGCGCGGCCTTGGTTTTCCCGTGCTGCCCACTACGACCATCGGTTCTTTTCCCCAGACCCCGGAAGTGCGCTCCACCCGCAGCGGATTTAAAAACGGACGCATTGAGCGCGCTGATTACGAAAGTTTCATGCGCAACTACATTGAAGACTGCATCCGCAAACAGGAAGAAATCGGTCTTGATGTGCTGGTTCACGGTGAACCGGAGCGCAACGATATGGTCGAGTATTTCGGGGAGAACTTTGACGGTTACTGCTTCACTTCCAACGGCTGGGTGCAGAGTTACGGTTCCCGCTGCGTGAAGCCCCCGGTGATTTTCGGCGATGTATCCCGTCCCGGTCCTATTACCGTGGACTGGATCAATTATGCCCGTTCTCTTTCCGATCGTGAAGTCAAAGGCATGCTTACCGGGCCGGTAACCATTCTCTGCTGGAGTTTTGTGCGTAACGACCAGCCGCGCAGTGAAACCTGCCGTCAGATCGCACTGGCTGTGCGTGACGAGGTTGCCGACCTTGAAAAGAGCGGGGTGAAGGTCATTCAGATTGACGAACCTGCTCTGCGTGAGGGGCTGCCCCTGCGCAAGGCCGAGCAGGCTGAATACCTGAAATGGGCTGAGGAATGCTTTCGTCTTTCCTCCTCCTGCGTTGGAGATGCGACCCAGATTCATACCCACATGTGCTATTGCGAATTTGATGAAATCATGAATTCCATTGCCGCCCTTGATGCCGATGTAATCAGCATCGAAGCCAGCCGCAGCCGCATGGAGCTTCTGGGAAGTTTCAGACAGTTCAGCTACCCCAATGAAGTGGGGCCCGGTGTTTATGATATCCACAGCCCCGCTATCCCGGCAGCGGATGATATGGCCGGATTGCTGGAAAAAGCACTGGAAGTCATCCCGGCAGAACGTCTCTGGGTAAACCCGGACTGCGGACTTAAAACCCGCAAATGGGATGAGGTTGTCCCGGCTCTTAAAAATATGGTTCAGGCGGCGGAAAGCGTTCGCCGCAAGATTCAATAGATAAATACAGAACATCCTCCCGGGCCGTGCCTGCGGTCCGGGAGCCAAGCAGATAAAAATGGAGAATTTAAAATGCAGGTGGCACAGAATATCAATGAAGCAGGACAGTTTTTTTCTTTTGAATTTTTTCCTCCCAAGGACAAATCCACATGGCCCAAGTTCATGGAACGGGCCGAAAGGCTGGCCGCACTCAACCCTCTTTTTGCCTCAGTAACTTACGGTGCGGGCGGCACCAGTCATGACAACTCCCTTGAGATCTGTTCCCTGCTGAAAAAAGATATGGGCATTGATATTCTCGCCCACCTGACCTGCGTTGGGGCCAGTGAAGAGTCTATTGACGGATTTGTGTCCAGTCTGGTGGAAGCCGGGGTTTCCGATATTCTGGCCCTTGGCGGCGACGGAGTAGCCGATGCCAACGGTAACGGGCAGAGTCGTTTTTATCATGCTTTAGATCTGGTGGAATATGTGGATGGTAAGTTCTCGGATGTTGGCATCGCCGTGGCCGGATATCCCGGCGGACATCCTGAATCCCCGTCCTTGTTTCGTGATCTTGAATTTCATCATGCCAAGCTTTCCAAGGGCGCGGATTTTACCATGACCCAGCTCTTTTTTGATAACCGGGTCTATTTTGATTACGTGGACCGTCTGGCCGAAATGGGCATAGACCGTCCGGTGATTCCCGGGGTGTTGCCCATTCAGTCCCTCGGTTCCCTGCGCCGGATCATGTCCCTTTGCGGTGCGGCTATTCCCGGTGATCTCTATTGCGGTGTGGAAAAAGCCTTTGAAGAGGGCGGTGATGAAGCGGTCATGGAATTCGGATTTGATTTCGCCCGCAAACAGATTGCGGACCTGCTCGATAAGGGCGCGCCCGGAGTACACATATACAGCCTGAACCGGGCCGCCATGTGTGAGAGATTGATTACTGATTTGAAGGGTGATGGATATTTCAATTTAAATGATAGATAGCCCGTAAAAAAGTCCCTCCAGCCGTTCAGGCTGGAGGGACTTTTTTTACTAATCATCTTACAAAAAGCCTTTGAACATTTCGGCAATTTTTGCGGCGGACTGCACCCGTTCCGGTCCGTTCTCAATGATGAAGGGCAGGATTTTGTCGGAATATTCGCCCAGCCCGGAAAGCAGGCTTTCGCTGAGTCCTTTTGCGGAGGGGGAAGCGATGAAATTCTTGATTTCAGTGTACAGGGTTTTGGCTTCGCTTACGGAGCTGTTACCGGAAGTGTAAGCTGTGGAGGCATGGTCATAGACTTTTTTGGCTTTTTCCATGCTGCCCGGAGTAGTGATAATTTTAGTAAGCTTGGAAGTCAGGGAGGGGCTGGTTGTAGCTGCATCCATGCTTTCGGAAAAACCGACCATTTTGCTCAGGGTGCTGAGTCCTGAACCGGAATCCATGTTCCCGAATTTGGAAATCAGGGACGCTCCTTCTTCAGGGTCAATCAGGCTCATGACTGTGGTCTGGGCATCTATGAGGTTGTCGGTGGAATCGTAAAACCCGGTATATACGGATTTGGCCCGGTCAAGCAGGCTGGCTCCTTCGGCCGCACCTTTTGCTGTATCTGCAGCGGAGGAAAGGTCCTTCAGGCCGAAGGCAGATGCAGCCGGGGTCTGAATGAGCATACTGGCTGCTACCAGCAGGCAAAGCAGTATCATGCGGGAACGTAAAATTTTCATATTGTTGTCTCCTTTTTAGTTAGGTCTGCAGTATACCTGAATGACGAAAATTTTCCATTAGAAAGCTTGCTTCTTTAGCTGTATTTTTTTTATGATAGTTCTGAATAATAATATTAACGCCGGGGTTAAGATTTGCCGTTAAGATTGTTCCTTTTCATATTAATTTTTGTTTGCTTGAGCAGCACTGCTTTTGCCTGGGAGCTAAAATTCGCCTCTATTGAAGGGTTGGCAGAACAGAAAATAGGAGGATATGTCCTGCCGCGTATTTATAAGCGGATCGGAGTGGATGTTGAAGTCCTGCCCATGCCCGGCAAGCGCGCCCAGTTGGCAGTAGAAAAAGGTGCGGTCGATGGTGAGGTCATGCGTATCTATACTTACGGTGGAGAAGTTCCTAATGTTGTGCGGGTGGAGCCTGCTTATTTTTATCTGGATACAACTCCGTATGTGAAAAAGGGCAGCGGGATTCAGATTAATGCAGTCGATGATTTGAGAAATTACCGTATAGCCAAAGTTCGGGGTGTAAAACACACTTCAAACATTACTGCGGGTATGGATCGTGTTTACGATCTGGACAGTGCTGAACAAGTTATCAAATTTCTGGAATATGGTCGGGCGGATGTGGCTATCGGTAATTCTCTGAACTTGAATTATCTGCTTAAAGAAATGAAAAATGAGGATGTTGTTGCTGCCGGGCCGCCTTTGGCAAGGTTGCCGCTTTATCATTATCTTACAAAAAAACATTCGCGTAAGGCAGCAAAAGTAGGGAAGATGATAAGTGGCATGCAGCAAAGCGGGAAGCTGGAAAGGTTGATACAGGAAGCTGAGTATAAAATTTTTCAGGCCCCGGGTGAGGCTCACTACAAGCATTGATACTGATCCGGGCGTGATGGACACAACAAAAAAAGCCGCAACATCTGTTGCGGCTTTTCTTATTTACGAGTGGTGCCGAAGAGAAGACTCGAACTTCCACGGAGAAACCTCCACTAGACCCTGAACCTAGCGTGTCTACCAATTCCACCACTTCGGCACTCGGTAGAAAGGTTTCTATTTACTTCGGCCTGCTTTGGCAAGAACTTTTTTTGTTAAATCGTAAATAAATTGTAAAATGGCGGGAAAATATCAATCGGAACGTTTTGGTATGCTGCTCCGAGAAGAAATGTTCCAATTTAATCATAATCCGTTTCTAATTGTGACTGTGCTTTTCTCCTGCTATGTAAAGCGGAAACTCCAATTCAATAAGGGGGAGATTCATGGACCCGTCCTCGCTGGTTCCGGCAGTCATTGGCATTTCAGTTCATCCCATATGGCCGGTAACGCTTTCGATCGTAACTTTTTCCGTCCATCTGCTGCTGATGAATGCAGTCTTCGGGGGTGCGGCGATTGTTTTTATTCATTCCCTTTCCGGCGGAACTCCGGTTTCGCAGAATATTTCCCGCAAGCTGCCGACCCTGCTGGCTCTGGCAATTAACGCCGGGGTGCCGCCGCTGCTTTTTTTGCAGGCGGTTTACGGGCAGTTCAGCTATGTGTCTTCCATACTTATGGCAGTGTTCTGGCTGGCGGTCATAGCGGTCCTCATCAGCGGCTATTACGGGTTGTATATCCATAATTACCGTTACGAAAAGCTGGGTGCCACAGGCCGTAAACTGCTCATGCTGGGTGTGCTCTGTGCCATTTCCTACATCGGGTTCATGCTTTCCAATAAGATGACCTTGATGCTGCGCCCGGAGGCCTGGTCCGAATATTTTGCCGATCCGGACGGTTTTGTGCTTAACCTGAGCGATCCGGTGCTTTATCCGCGTTTCATGCATTTCGCCATTTCCGCTTTGGCAGTGGGCGGACTGTTTGTGGCTCTTGTGGGCAAACGTAAAGGCGAGCAGTCCTTCATTGATACGGGCATGAAATGGTTTTCGCGCTCCACTCTGGTTAACGTAATCATGGGCGTATGGTTCCTGCTGGCCCTGCCCAGAGAAGTCATGCTCATCTTCATGGGGCAGGATATGCCGGCCACAGTGCTGCTCTGTGCGGGGCTGCTGGCAACTTTCGGTATGCTTCATGCCGGGTTTACAAAAAATATTTACGCAGCCGCCGCAACAACGGTCTTTATCGTTCCGGTCATGGCGGTCATGCGCCATCTTGTGCGCCAGAAATATCTTGAACCGTACTTCACTCTGGATACCGCTCCGGTGTCCGGTGATTGGGACCCGTTTATACTTTTTATTGTGTCGCTGATTGCCGGCGGACTGTGCATCGTCTACATGCTCAAACTAATGCTCAGGGCTGAAAGGGGTTAATGATGGAATATCCAATCTGGCATCTGACTACTTTCGGCGGCGGGTTCTGGATCGCGCTTATTGCGACCTTGCATGTGTTCGTGGCCCAGTTTGCCGTGGGCGGCGGTCTGTTTCTCGTCGTTACTGAGAAGTTGGCCTACAGGACTGAATCAAACGAACTGCTTGATTACGTAAAAAAACATTCCAAATTTTTCCTGCTCCTGACCATGGTTTTCGGCGGCGGGTCCGGGGTGGCTCTCTGGTTCACCATGGCCCTGCTCAGTCCGCAGGGCACCCTCGTGCTGGTGCGCGAGTTTCTTTTTGCATGGGCCACGGAATGGGTCTGGTTTGTGGGCGAGGTCATAGCCCTGCTCATCTACTATTATTATTGGGAAAAGATGAATCGCCGCGACCACCTGATTATCGGCTGGTTCTATTTCGTTTTTGCTTTTCTTTCTCTGTTGACCATCAACGGGGTGGTCTCCTTCATGCTCACCCCCGGCCCATGGCAGGAAACGCGTAATTTCTGGGATGCCATTTTCAATCCCACCTTCTGGCCCGCGCTCTTTTTCCGTACCGCCCTTTGCGGCATGCTGGCCGGGCTGTTCGGCTTTGTAACCGCTGCAAGAATCAAGGAACAGAGCCTGCGCTGCATGATGGTCCGGTTCTGCGGAATATGGACTCTGACCGGATTGGTGCTGACCGTATTTTCCGGCTACTGGTACATGAGCTATCTGCCCCCGGAACAGGCTATGCTGGTGCTTCATAAATCCCACCGGGTGGCATTTTTTCTGAAAGTATTCAAATACAGTGCTCCGCTGATTCTTTTCGGCGGTCTGTTTATGGCTGTCTGTGCTCCGCGCAGAGTCAATTTCAGTTCGGCCATGCTTATGCTTGTGGTTGCGCTGGTTTTCTACGGCTCATTTGAATTCATGCGTGAAGCAGGCCGCAAACCCTATGTTGTCTGGGGCGAGGTCTACTCCACCAATATCACTGTGGAGCAGGCCGAAGAGCTTAAAGGAAAATCCATCCTGCAAACTGCCAAATGGATTCCGCAGGATTTGCGTGAAATCAACGCTGAGAACCGCCTCCGGGCAGGGTCATGGCTTTACCAGATGCAGTGCGGTCCCTGTCACGCCATTAACGGTCCCATGAACGACATTGTTCCCCGCACCGCAAAATATACTGCCGCCGGGCTGGATGCGTTCATCTCCGGTATGGGGCGGATGAATAAATATATGCCTGAGTTTTTCGGTACAGCAGAGGAGCGGAGTGTGTTGGCCGAATACATCCATTCCGTCGGTCCGGGCTATGGACCGGAACTGGCCGCGCCGGAAGAACCGGCACTTGCCCCCGCTCCCTTTGAACCGGAGCAGGAATACGTGCTTATGGCCTGGCCGCTGGAAGGGCTGCGTCTGATCATCGACAAAGACCGGACCATGTCCGTTTCCGATAAAGGCAGCATCGTCCGCGCCCAGCTTATCATGCGTGGTGATTCGCCAGAGATCGTTACCGAAGATGTGAAGATCGTCTGTAAACCGCAGTCCATGGATAAAACCTTCGAACTGGCGGCTGAAGACGGTTATTTCCAGTCCGCTCCTATCGAAATCCTGCCCTACACCATGGAAACATACCAGCCCTTGCCTCCGGTGGAAGTGCAGGCCCTTGATGCGGATGGAAATATTCTCGCCGCAACAACTATAGTGCTTCCGGTTTCCACCCGTCCGGGCTGTAACAACTGCCATGGCGGCGGTTGGAATTTCCCGGAACAGGGCGGTTTCTCTGCGCAGACCGCAGCGGATATCGTCAGCGTGCATGACCGGGAGAATAATACCGACTTCAGAAAACGGCTCAAGAACAGCGAGAACATCGATTGTAGGGCTTGTCATGACGGCGGGTTGCAGCTGAACCTGTCCACAGCTCTGCACGGCTTTCACGCCGTATATCTGGCAGATAGGGAGAACGATGCCTGCATGATGTGCCATCCGCAGGAAAGTCTGCGCGGGGTTCATGTTGATGCCGGAATGGAATGCGTGAACTGCCACGGCTCCATGGAGAATCACGCTATTGCCCTGCTTAAAGGGGAAGAGCAGAAGCCCGCAGCCAGACAGCTTATAAAGCTGATCGCTCCGGTTGATTACGATCTGGATGAGATAAACCCGCGTCAGCCGGGCGAGCAGCAGCCCGACTGCCTGACCTGTCATGTTGAATTCGCCGATCCTGAATCGGACTCAGCTTTCAACGAATGGACCGAGGGTCGCGAAAGTCTCTTCCGCAACCGCAAAGATGAAATGGACGCAATAATGTGCGCGGCCTGCCACAACGCAGCGCACGCGGTCTTCCCGGCAGGAAATGAGCGTGATAATCTGCGCGCGCTGCAATTTATGGGTGAAGCACAGCCCATGGGTGCAGCCGGGACCTGCACAGTCTGCCACGAAGAAGAAATGGAAGACGCAGCCCACCATCCCGGAATGGGATTGGAAGAATAAGACTGGGGAAGGGGAACTTTTGGGAAAAGTTCCCCTTCCCCAGACCCCATCCCCTCAAAACTTTTCAGTAAGCTTCGCATGTAGCTTTAGATATTTTCCCATAAAAGAACCCCGCCATATCTCGAAAGATATCGCGGGGTTTAATCTTGGCAAATTTTAAATGCGAAGCGGCGCAGCCCTAGTAAAAGTTTTGGGAGAGTCCAGAGAACCTTTTTTCAAAAAGGTTCTTTGGTCCCCGAAGGGCCGCCGGAGGCATTAACCTCTTCTAAGCAAAGGTCTTTCGTTCTGGGAAGCTCTGTTCACTGCGCGCATGACGTTATCGGAATCACCTGCAGGCACGGTGAAGGTGGACTGGCGTCCCTGAATCTTCACGTGCTGGATGCGTACGGGATTGATACGTGCGCGGCGGCAGATCATGTCCACCAGTTTACGCGGGGTCATGCCGTGGGAGCGGCCTACACCGGCGGTGAAACGTACCCGGCCGCGGGGACCGTTGGAGCCGGGGCCGCATTCTTCGATTTTGCGGTAGCTGCGTTTATCCAGAACGCTGCCCTGTGAATGCTTGAGCAGTGCGGCAACGGCTTCCACCGGGTCAACGCCTTCGAGCAGCTCGTGGGCCAGGTCGAGGTAGGAAAGATGCTTGCCTGCTTCAACGATATCGCTGAGTTCAGCACCCATGCGGGATTTTTTGACATCAATGACCTGATCGATGGTCGGCAGGGGCTTTTTATCCACCTTGAGCTTGGTGATTTTGGTGATGTAGCGCAGCTTGCCGAATTCACGGGGGGAAATCAGGGTTACAGCCACGCCTTTTTTACCTGCGCGACCGGTACGGCCGACGCGGTGCACAAAGCTCTGCGGGTCCTGCGGCAGGGCGAAGTTTACAACGTGGGAGAGGTCCGGCACGTCAATACCGCGTGCGGCAACGTCGGTAGCCACGAGAATTTTACAGCGGCGTTTGCGGAAACGCATGAGGATGTCTTCGCGGCGGGCCTGAGAAAGATCTCCGTGGATGGGCTCGGCAGGGTAGCCGCGCTCGGCAAGGGTTCCGGCCACGCGGTCGGCATCGGCACGGGTGCGGCAGAATACCAGACCGTAAAATTCAGGCTGGGCATCAACAACACGGCAGAGTGCTTCAAAGCGGTCACGCTCGTTAACTTCGTGAAAGATGAGTTCGGTCAGCTGTGCTTCGTCTTTTTCGCGCTTAACTGCAATCACATCGTAATCGCCCATGAATTTCTTGGCGATGTTCATTACTTCGCGGGGCATGGTAGCGGAAAAGAGCAGGGTGCGGCGGTCTTCGCCTGCATTTTCCATGATCTCGGAAACTTCCTCAAGGAAGCCCATGTTGCACATTTCGTCAGCTTCATCGAGTACGAAATTGTTGATCTGGGAAAGGTCAAGGGTCTTGCGGCGGATGTGGTCGAGCACACGGCCGGGAGTTCCGACAACGATATCAGCACCGCGCTTGAGAGCCTTCAGCTGCGGAAGCATGGGCTGGCCGCCGTATACGGTAGCCACGAAAACTTTGCGCTTACCGCGAAAGGACATAAGTTCGTCCGCAACCTGCACAGCAAGTTCACGGGTGGGAGTAAGGATGATGGCCTGAACGTGCTTGGCACCTTCGCGGACATTTTCAATGATAGGCAGACCGAATGCAGCAGTCTTACCTGTTCCGGTCTGGGCCTGACCTACGATGTCCTTTTCGCCGGAAAGAAGCATGGGAATGGTCTTTTCCTGAATAGGGGTGGGTTCGGTGAAGCCTTTTTTTTCAAGTGCTTCAATAATGACATCGGAAAGGCCGAGATTTTTGAATTTTTCCATGATTTATTTATCTCTCTAAGATGGAAGAAAATTTAATTTCTATTAAAAGGGTAAAGAACATTAGTCGCGTGCGCAGCATTATGCCGGACGCGTGTTAATTCCCGTTTCAGCTGGGCCGGATTTATTAAATCGGGTCGTTTTTTATCACTGGCAAAAGTACAGCAACACGAATCAGCAAACCGCACAGGCGGCCTGATCCGGGGATGTTCCGGTCTTGCGGAAATGGGGTGAAAAAACAAAGCAATACCAGCCCCTTAAAAAGCAGGGGAGGTTTTTAGCTACCGTAATAAATGTCCGGTATTTTTGGAGGGACCGTCCGGTTATCTCGATCTACAAAAGGTGGGTAAAAAACTCACAAAGGCAGATCGTACTTTCTCCTGAAACAGCAAGGCGAACTGCCTGCATAACTGGTCCCAATCTTCTAATTAGGTTTCAGGGGAATCGTCACATAAGGACGATGTACGAAACAGGTACACTGCCCTTGCAATTAAAAACTCGGGTCTCTCTGGACCCAAAACAACCGGATATGGACGGACGCGAGAAGCCATAAGCACCGAATGGGGGTTGGGTCAAGGGTTTTCTTCTTGTAAGTTTTTATTTAGAGAGTAATCCATGAACCCAAAAATACTATACTTGGCCCACGACATAAAAAAGCCCTCCGGCGGGGTTAAGGTCATTTATGATCATGTAGCCATTTTACGCGAACATGGTTTTGATGCCTATGTTGTTCATAATGAACGGGGCTATCGCTACCCCTTTGCCGGTGTGGATGTTCCGGTGCTCTGGCAGGATGACGGTGTTAAGATTAGTTCGGGTGACCATCTCGTAGCACCGGAAAATTCCCCGTTGGCGGAGCTGGCTGGGATGAAGGGGGTAAATACTCATATCTTTGTTCAGAGTTTTGCTCTGCTGTATCAGGGGGCTTCACCGGAAGTATGGCGTAATTTGTCTTTGGCCGGTGTGTTTTGCCCTTCCGAATATATTGCAAAGATGCTGCAGGTCGATTTCGGCATGTCGCCGGAGATCATTCCCAATGCTGTTGATCCTCTTTTCAAGCCTGCCGCAAAGAAGCGGATGATTGCGTATATGCCCCGGCGTCTGGGGAGTGAGGCTGAATTTATCATTAAACATGCCTGCTCGATATCTGATAAAATGGATGATGTGCAGATATCTCCCATTCACAAGATGTCTCTTTCTGAGGTTGCAGGTATTTTAGGGGAAGCGGCAGTATTCCTTTCTACATCTTATCTTGAAGGTTTCGGCCTGCCCACTCTGGAGGCAATGGCCAGCGGCTGCGTTGCAGTGGGATTCAAGGGGTTCGGAGGTAAAGAGTACTGCCGGAGTATTAATGGACTGTGGATCCCGGAAGGAGATGTACTTGCTGCTGCACGCGGGTTGGTTAAGGCTGTGGATATGTTTGATTCGGGGTCTCCAAAGCTTGCAGGTATTGTTGAGCAGGCGGGTGTGATGGCCGCAAAATATTCCATAGAAGCTCAAAGTGAAGCTTTGGTCCGCTACTGGAATAATAAAATTTATAGTTAATTCCTTTATTTAAAATTTATCCCGCAACGCAAAAAAGCCGCGACTTCTGCCGCGGCTTTTCAATTATCTATCCCGGAAAGCTCCGGCTGCTGTCAGTTTACCCGCAGGTGGTGTACCCGCAGGCCTTGCAGATCTTGCATCCGCCTTCAGGAACGTATGCTTTTTTGCCGCATTCAGGGCAGGGATCACCGAGTCCTTTGGAAACGATGGTCTGGTCGTCCATGTCCAGTGAGATGTACTGGCGCAGGATACGGGAGATGATCGCTGCCGCGTCGATGATATTGTAGCTGGAGCGGTCCAGCTGGGTCAGGATGCGGTCGATGGGCATGCCCACGCGCAGGAGCATGCTGGTCAAACGGGTGATGGTTTCCCAGAGGGAGTATTTCTCCTGAAAGACCTGCTCATTGTAGAACCCGTCCCCGGTTACTCCTGCTTCCTTGGGCAGTTTTACGAATATCTCAATGGGGTTGCCGGAATCGTCCAGCGATACGATGATGTACATCTTGGACCCTTTCCACATGACCCGGTGACGCTCGGCCCGCTCAATATCGCCCAGCTCCCTTTCCACCAGAGTGGGATTCTGGCCCTTCATGGTCGGATCGGTTTCTTTGGGCTCTTCCTTCTTGCTCAGCACGCCTTTTTTGCAGCCGTTGCGGAATACGGTCACGCCCTTGAGGCCGTTTTTCCATGATTCAAGGTAAATCTCGAAGATGGTTTCCTGGGGTGTTTCCTCAGCGAGGTTGATGGTCGAGGAAATGGAACTGTCGGTGTACTGCTGGATTGCGGCCTGCATGCGGATGCGGTCCATGTAGTCCAGTTCATCAGCCTGTACGTAATTCAGTTTTTCCTTGAGCTGCTGGGCGGTGTATTTGCCGAAGAGATGCTCCTGATTGGTTTCAAGCATCCATTTCAGCGGAGGCATGTGGATGAATTCGAAGACCTTGCCTGCTTCGAGCCTTGTTTCACGGGCATAGCTGAACATGAAAACAGGTTCGATGCCCGAAGTGCAGTTATCGGACATTATGGAAATGGAACCGGAGGGACCGACAGTATTGAAGGCGGTATGGCGCAGTCCGGTTTTCAGGATTTTCTGCTGCAGCTTTTTGGGCAGTCCGAGATTGGTGATGTACGGGCAGTCCAGAAAACGCTTGCGGGCATCCTTATCCTTCAAAGCTTCAACTTCACCGAAACGCTCGGCAATATCCGCGCTGACCGAGATTTCGGTGACGGCCTTGTCGCGCATGATTTCTTTGATGAAAGCAATGGACTCATCGCTGCCGTAGCGCATGCCAAGCATGGCCAGCATATCACCCAGTCCGGTGAATTCGATACCGATGCGTTTGCCGTATTTGTCGGCGTCGCGGTGCTTCTGCAGGGGGTGCTTGTTCTGGTTCAGGTCGGACATGGTGTCCATGAAGGCCATGGTCCGGGTCAGGTCATGGTGGAAAAGATCGCTGTCGAAACGCGCTTCTTTGGTGAAGGGATTGACCACGTAGCGGTAGAGAACCATGGCACCCAGCAGGCAGTTGCTCCAGTAGCCGAGAGCCTGTTCCCCACAGGGGTTGGTGGACATGGGTTTTAACCGCAGTGGATCAATGAATGTGCCGGGGGTATTGCGCTGGGTGGTGTCCTGATAAAGAATACCCGGATCGCCTGATTTCCATGCGGATTCACTGATCTCTTCCAGTAGGTCGCGGGCTTTGACGGTGTCATATTTTCTGAAGGGAAGTTTAAGCTCCTGCCAGCGGCTGTAGTCGCCGTCCCAGAGGGTGTTGTATACGGACTTCACCGGATCAAAGATGTCGGAAGTTTCGTTGCGGCGTCTGGAGACGGAGAAGGTCAGAATTCCTTCGGCAGGAGTTTCACTGCCGTCATGAACCGGAAGGTCGGGCTGAACCTTGATCTGGTGCTTTTTCGGATCAACGGCGGTGACTTTATAGAGAATCTCGGCTTCGATCCGGTCATTTACCTGCGGATTCAGTGCTTCGTATATTTCCGGCAGCAGTTGCAGGGTGGATTCATCACAGATTTTACCGCTGATTTTGAATCTGTCGGGGAAAGTGAAGGTCCAGTCCCTGTCTTCTTCCACTGCCTGCATGAATTCATCAGTGACTTTAAGGCTGATGTTGGCACCGAATACATCCTGAACCTTTCCGGTCAGGGAATCCACGCCGAAAATTTCTTCGGGCTTGCTCTTGCACCAGATGAAACGGCGGGTTTCCGGGTGGCGGATGTCCAGAGAAATCATCAGTGCGCCGCGTCGTCCGTTCTGGCCGATGGTGTTGGTCAGTTCGCTGAAAAGGGGCATGAAGCTTACTGCCCCGGAGGAGGTCACCGCAGCATTGTTCACCGGGTCCCCGGAAGGACGCAGGATGGTGATGTCGATGCCGCTGCCGCCCCGGTAGGAGTATGTGCGGGCCAGTTTTTTCTGGGCTTCGAAGATGCCTTCAAGGGAATCGGATTCAATCTTGGCCAGATAGCAGTTGCTGAGCGAGCATTTTGCATAATCATTTCCCAGCCCGGAAAGTATGGAGCCTGCGGGGATGAAACGACCGGACTGAAGCAGCTCGCAGACCTGTTCATTTTCGTTCTTATCGAATTGGGACTGCTTTAGAAATTCCCGGCAGAGTCTGTGTTTGACGTCGGTAAATGAATGCTCCTGCAACCGCCCTTTGGGATCGCGGATCTGATATTTTTTGGAACTGACGGTTTCCTGAAAGCGGTTATGTTCTTCCAGAGCCATTTTAGCTGATTCGCGGGTGATAACAGTTTGTTCAGTCATGGTGATGAATTTCCTTTGAAGGGCTTTCTTCTGCCCTGAGATCAATAAACCACAAACAGCGGACATGCTGTATTCCGGATAGAATACATCTGTCGCCAAGAGACTCCCTTACGGAGCTTGATTTTTTGATTTGTGGTGCAGGCTGCCCAGAAGGCGTAACCTGAATTTTGAAGAGAAGTGTAGATTATCTGAGTAGATATGCTTCAGGTCGGGTTGCTGGCTTTTCCCGTCCCTTGAACAGGGACAGGAATCACAGCGGCAGAACCGCCCCGTACTTTAAACGGGTTCCCTTTTTGATTTGCAAAACCTGAAGTTGAAACCAACAGAAAAAATCTTAACAAACTCTAAACTTCGGTCAATAATTTTTTGCCCGTCGAGGTTAAAAAGTCCCCCAGCCCAATGAACAGTAGGACTGAAGGGCTTTTTGGTCAAAAAACAAAAGAGCCGCAACTTTTGTTGCGGCTCTTTTTAGAAAGATGGTGCCGAAGAGAAGACTCGAACTTCCACGGAGAAACCTCCACTAGACCCTGAACCTAGCGTGTCTACCAATTCCACCACTTCGGCACGGCGAAGAACTGTTTATAAATATCGGTTGCGAATTGCAAGCTTTTTTTTGAAAAAACTTTAATTTTTTTGAGAATAATTTAAATTCCGGTCCGTTGGAAAAGTATTGCCCGTAATCTCACCCCTTGTGGGGAGCGGGATTACGGGCATATCCGGGTAGGTATATCCATCGTTCCGGGACCGGATAAGCCCCGAACCGATATTGACTGAAATTACTTCCTGAAATCTATAGGTACGTAATTTCTGGGAGTTTCGCCAGTGTAAATCTGGCGCGGACGGTTAATTCTTGATGTGGGGTTGGTGTAATCCTCGTACCAGTGGGCAATCCAGCCGGGCATGCGGCCAATGGCGAACATAACCGGGAACATGGCCACCGGGATGCCCAGCGCACGCAGGATGATACCGGAGTAGAAGTCCACGTTGGGGTAGAGCTTGCGTTCGATGAAGTAATCATCGGAAAGGGCGCGCTCTTCAAGCTGCATGGCGATATCCAGCAGTTCATCGCTGAAGCCGTGCTGCAGGAGGTCGTGGGTCGCTTTTTTGAGGATTTTTGCACGCGGGTCAAAGCTTTTGTAGATGCGGTGCCCGAAGCCCATGAGGCGGCATTCTTTCTTCTTCACCTTCTCGATGTACTCATCGATGGTGTAGTCGCCGTTGTTGATGGTTTCGAGCATGTCGATAACCGCTGCGTTTGCTCCGCCGTGCAGGGGGCCCCAGAGGGCGCAGATGCCGGAAGATACGGAAGCAAAGATGTTGGCCTGTGTGGAACCGACCATGCGCACTGTGGAGGTGGAGCAGTTCTGCTCGTGGTCCGCGTGCAGCTGGAAGATGAGCGAAAGGGCCTTAACCGCTTCAATGGGCGGATCATACTGCTTGTAGGGGATGGAGAACATCATGTGCAGGAAGTTGTGGCAGTAGCTTAGTTCCGGGTCCGGGTATACAAAGGGGCGGCCGATGGATTTGCGGTATGAAAAAGCCGCGATGGTCCGCACCTTGGAGATGATCTTGCCCACAGCGAGGAAAAATTCGGACTTGTCGGTGATGTCGTTGAGGTCCGGGTTGTGGCTGCCCAGCGCGTTGATTACTGCGGAGAGAATAGCCATGGGCTGGTTGCGATGAGCGGGGAAGCCTTCAAAGTGGTGACGCAGGTCTTCGTGGATGAGTTCTTCGGCGGTGAGCAGGGCGGAAAAACGGGCCAGATCTTCCTTGAGCGGAAGTTCTCCGAAGATGAGCAGCCATGCGGTTTCAATGAATTTACCATGTTTGGCAAGATCTTCAATGGGATATCCGCGGTAGCGCAGGATACCTCTTTCGCCGTCCACAAAGGTGATGTTGCTGGTGCATGATCCTGTGTTGCCGTAGCCCGGATCATAGGTAATCAGGCCGCTCTGGGCCCGGAGTTTAGTGATGTCTACGCCTGTTTCGCCTTCACTGCCGTGGATTACGGGCAGTTCGTACTCTTTACCGTCATACTTCAGGATCGCAATGTCTTTATCGCTCATGTCTTCCTCCGGTTAATTGTCTGTGCGCGCTGTATTGTGTTTCTGTTAGGTGGCAATTCTCCACAACAATCAAAAGCAAAGTATGCGCACTGGTTTTCCAGTTCAGCGCAGACCTGCCTGATGCCGGGGCTTGCGGTCCGGGTGCAAGGTCTGGAGCCTTGCGGAGTTCCGGATATGTAGCGGGCAGAAATGTGATTTCTTTCGGACTGGGCAGGGCTGTGGAAACTGCTGCACCAGCGTAAATGGTTTTATGGCGACTTGTGGGGAAACAGCGGATGCTTTTTCCCGATGTTGAGAAAGTATTTACTCAAAAACAGCCGAAAAGTCCAGTGGCGACGCCTGTATAATCTTTCTAGAATAAGCGCGTAGGCCGTATAAAATTCAGTAATGGTGCGGATTCTCTGATAGGTGATTACTCATCCAGCTTGTATTGAACCGAATATTTACGCATGCGGTTATGGATGGTTCCCCGGCTGACTCCGATGATTTTTGCGGCCTTGCTTTTGTTGCCCCCGGCCTGCTTGAGTCCATTGATGAGTTCTTGTTTTTCATCCGGCTCAGTGACCGCTGCGGCGGACCGGGCCGGGCAATGGCAGTTATCAACCGGCGCATCGCTGATCTGCGGGGGTAGGTGTTCCGGCAGGATCGGGCCGTTGTCCTTTACCACTGCGGCGTATTCCAGTGCACTTTTCAGCTCGCGCACGTTGCCGGGCCAGTCGTAAGCCATAAGTTTGCGCATGGTTTCCGGGGTCGGACTGTCGTTGTTGCGGAGTTGCTCATTCATCTGGATAAAGTGATCTACCAGCAGGGGCAGATCTTCCTTGCGTTCTCGCAGGGGCGGCAGATGCACCGGAATGACATTGATGCGGAAAAAGAAATCTTCGCGGAACTGTTTTTCCTGCACCAGCTGGCGTAAATCCTGATTGGTGGCTGTGATCAGTCTTGCGTCCATGTTCAGGTTGATGTTTTCACCCACCCGTTCAAAAGAGCGTGTTTCCAGTACCCGCAGCAGTTTCACCTGAATAGGCAGCGGAACATCGCCGATTTCATCAAGAAATATGGAACCGTCCGCAGCTTCTTCAAAGCGGCCCTGCCTGTGGCGGTAGGCCCCGGTGAAGGCTCCTTTTACATGTCCGAAAAGTTCACTCTCCAGCAGGGATTCATTGAGCGCGGCGCAGTTCAGCTGCACAAAAGGTTTGTCTTTGCGCGGGCTCATCTCATGAATAGCTTGTGCGGCCAGTTCCTTACCAGTACCTGATTCGCCGAAAATTATTACCGGTCCGTCGGAGCGGGCCGCTTTCTGTAGCAGGGTATACACCTTCTGCATGGCGGGAGAGTGCCCCACAAACCCGCAGAAGCCTGTTTCTTCGTGTTGTAACTTCCGGGAAAGTTCACGGATTTTTAGTTCCTTGCGGTCCAGTTCGCTGATGTCTGTCAGTGTTTCTACCGCCCCGAGAATCTGACCTTCTTCGCCACGAAGCAAAGAGGCGTTTTTAAGCACGTGCAGGTAGTTTCCGTTTTTGTCGATGATACGGCAGCTCTTGCGGCTTTCTTTGCGTTTTTCAAATAGTCCGCACCAATGCCCCTCAGCCTGCTCACGCACCCTGCGGCAGGCATCGCAGCCCAGTACAGAGCAGGGCTTGTTGAGCAAATTATTTTTGGTAAATCCGGTCATGCGCAGCAGGGCGTCATTGACCATCATAATAGTTCCGTTGGGTCGGATGATGATCAGCCCGTCATTCATGGTGTCGATTACTTCCCGCAGATAAAGATTGATGTCCTGCTCGGTCATAGGTCTACCTTGTGTTCAAAAAGTGTTCAATTGTTCAAGTGTGTGTCTTAATTTGAACATATGTTTGCACACTTGTTCAAGTTGTTTTTGCTGCCGTTCTGGTTTTTGAGGATGTGTTTATGGACCGTACTAGGCATAAACAAAGGGTTCATGGTGATTATTGGAAGAATGTAGAAAGTAGGTACGGATTCTGCTTTGTCTTAGGAAAACCGTTTCATGATGAAGCTGATTGCAGTTCATAAAGGAATACAAATGACAGACAAGAAGAATGGAATTTCACGCAGGAATTTCTTAAAGGGGCTGGGGGCCGGAAGTGCGGCCATGCTCCTGCCTGCCCGTGAAGTCGCGGCCGCCGCAGGTAGAGACAGCGAAGAACTCTGTACCCTGCTTGATTTATCCAAGTGTATCGCATGCGGCGAATGCGTTTCGGCCTGCCGCGAAGTTAATGAACCAAAGTTTCCCAAGCCGGAGAAGCCATATCCTGAAATGTACCCAACCTCGCGGGTCAAGGTGGAAGACTGGTCGGACCGCACAGATGTGGATGACCGTCTGACCCCGTACAACTGGCTCTACATTCAGAGTGCGGAAGTTGAATTTGAAGGTGAAACCCACGAAATTAATATTCCCCGCCGCTGCCTGCATTGCCGTAATGCCCCCTGCGCCAATCTCTGTCCGTGGGGCGCAGCCGGAAAGCAGAAGAACGGTATCGTGCGCATTAATGAAGATGTCTGCCTCGGCGGGGCCAAGTGCCGCACGGTCTGTCCGTGGCATATCCCCCAGCGTCAAACCGGGGTGGGGCTGTACCTGCGGCTTATGCCGGGGTTTGCCGGGAACGGGGTCATGTACAAGTGCGACCGCTGCTACAACCGGATAGATGAAGGCAAGCTTCCGGCCTGCATCGAAGCCTGTCCCGAAGATGTGCAGACCATCGGCCCGCGCAGTGAAGTTTTAGCTAAGGCCCATGAGCTGGCGGAGCAGAATAATTGGCACATCTACGGTGAAGATGAGAACGGCGGCACCAATACCATCTATTTATCCCCGGTGCCGTTTGATCTGCTTAACGAGGCTGTGGAAAAGGGGCCCGGAAAGCCGGGACTTTCTCCGGTAGAGGATTCCATGGCAGACGAGGAAAAGCTGGCCTATGCAGTGGGCATAGCGCCTTTTGCCGGGATTGCCGCCGGTATCATAAAGGCCGGGAAGTTCCTATCATCCACAGCAGGAGGGCAGGACAATGACTAGCCCGCTGTTCGCACGTCTTTTCAAGCTGACCATTTTTATAATGGCCCTCACCGGAGCGGCTCAGATGCCCATATTCAAGCGTTATTACATCGCGGATGTTCCGGGCTTGGGCTGGCTGGCGGATTTCTACCTGACCAACAAGATTCATTACATATTCGGTGCAGTGCTCATTTTTATGGCCATGTATCTGCTGACCATGTTCGCCATGGACGGGAGGCGGCGTTTTAGATTGACTTCTTCCGGTATGCAGCGGGTCTGTATTTATGTTATTGTCATCGTAACTGGAGTACTGCGGGTGGTTAAGAACCTGCCTGCGGTTACTTTCGATCCGCTGACAGTTATGATCATTGATTGGACCCATCTGGGTTTTGCCATGCTTTTGGGGGTGGCGGCCATGTTTGCATTTTTCCGGGGACGGAAACCGTATCTGGAGGGATTGCCCGGTTTTCGCCGCTGATGATGGAAAGTTTCCGGGGTAACAACGTCCCGGTCATTTATAACTATGGAGGGTGGAGATGAAGTTAATGCGGAACTCGCTGCTGTTGCTCTCAGCGGTGGTCTTTCTGTGCGCAAGCGCATTTGCCGCCGGGGATACCGCTCCCGGCCGTCAGATGGCCCGTCAGGCTACCAAAGGGAAGGAATTATGGATCACGGCTGACCATTCCAAGTTCGATGCGTTGAAGCAGCCTTTTAAGAGCGGCCCGGAAGTGACCAAGGCCTGTCTGAGCTGTCATACCGAAGCCGGACACCAGTTCCACAAGACCATTCACTGGACATGGCTCGATCCCAAGGCGGAAAAGGAGCTTAAGGTCGGTAAAGGTGGCCTGGTGGTCAACAATTTCTGTATCAATATCCAGTCCAATGAACCGCGCTGTACCTCCTGTCATGCCGGTTACGGCTGGAAGAACAAGGATTTCGATTTCAGTTCACAGGAAAAGATCGATTGTCTTGTCTGTCATGAGCAGACTGGAACCTACAAGAAGTTCCCCTCAGGAGCCGGTAATCCCGCACCCCCGCCGGGTAAGAAATTCAAGGGTAACGGCAAGTTTTACGCTGCTCCCGAATGGAACAATGTTGCCCAGTCTGTGGGCCGTCCCACCCGCAAGAACTGCGGAACCTGCCATTTCTACGGTGGCGGCGGTGACGGCGTAAAGCACGGGGACCTCGACTCATCCATGCTCAAGCCGGCCAAGACTCTTGATGTGCACATGGGTATGGACGGTCAGAACTTCAGTTGCACCCGCTGTCATACCACAGTGAAGCACGATATTGCCGGCCGTATCTACTCAACCCCGGCTGCCACCGAGCGCAAGTCGTTGCTTGAAGATGACCTTGGTTCCAAGATCATGTGCGAATCCTGCCATAGCGCAAGGCCGCATAAGTCCGAGCTTGGTATGAAGCTCAATGATCATACCGACAAGCTGGCCTGCCAGAGTTGTCATATTCCGACTTTCGCTCGTGAATTGCCCACCAAGATGTGGTGGGATTGGTCCACCGCAGGCAGGAAGAAGGACGGCAAGCCCTACGTTGAAAAGGGTGAATGGGGCAAGCCCGTTTACATGACCAAGAAGGGCGATATGCGTTGGGAAAAGAACGTTGTTCCTGAGTATTACTGGTTCAACGGTACCATCGATACCATCACCGCCCAGACCACCATCGATCCCACCAAGCCGGTGCAGGTCTCCAAGCCTGTCGGCTCCATCGATGATAAGAATTCCCGGATTATGCCCTTTAAGGTTCACCGCGGCATGACCCCGTATGACAAGGTCAACAAGAATATCGTTATTCCGCACCTGTTCGGTAAGGATAAGGACGCCTTCTGGAAGGGCTACAATTGGGAAAACGCAGTTGCCTACGGCATGAAGTATGCCGGGCTGCCTTTCAGCGGCGAAGTGGGATTTGTGGAAACCGAGTACGTTTACCCCACCACCCACATGGTCGCGCCCAAGGAAAATACCGTTGCCTGCGAAGAATGCCACAGCAAGCAGGGCCGTCTGGCTAAGATGACCTGTTTCTACATGCCCGGACGCGATGCATCTTCCATCGTGGACGCAGGCGGCTGGTTTGTGGTTATCGCCTCGGCAGTGGGTGTTCTGCTGCACGCCCTTGGCCGTATCTTCATGTCAGGACGTAAGGAGGACTAGCTATGAGCGGAAATATGAAGAAGATTTACCTCTATTCAAAGTTCGAGCGTTTCTGGCACTGGACTCAGGCCATCCTGATCATCCTGCTTATGGTCACCGGACTGGAAGTGCACGGCGTGTTCAGCCTGTTCGGTTTTGAAAAGGCTGTGGATCTGCACAACACGCTGGGTATCAGCTGGCTGATTCTGTTCGTGTTCATCATCTTCTGGCTGCTGACCACTGGGGAGTGGAAGCAGTACATCCCCACCACCAGGAAGCTTTTCGAGGTGGCCAAGTACTACGCTTCCGGCATCTTCAAGGGTGAGGAGCACCCGGTGCAGAAGAGTAAGGATGCCAAGCACAACCCCTTGCAGCGTCTGGTTTACCTCAAGCTGTCTGCAATACTGCTGCCCCTGCAGATGGTAACCGGGCTGCTCTACTGGACCTACAACGATTGGCCCAAGTACGGCCTGGATTTCCTGAGCTTAAGCGTAGTAGCCAACATCCACATGGCCTGCGCCTACGCCCTGCTGGCCTTTCTTGTGGTTCATATCTACATGACCACCACCGGGCACACCATCACCGCCCACATCGCGGCCATGTTCTCCGGCTGGGAAGAAGTCCCCGAGGATTACAAGGTTGAGGAATGGGAGGTTCATGATAAGTAGGGTGTGTCTTGTCTTTTGTTGGCTTTATGTTTATATATAAAATATAAAATTATTGACGAGTGATACTCAGCATGCTAGCGCATTTATGCGCTAGCATGCTGAGTAAAAATAAAATTATGGAGGTAATCATGGCTAGACCAATTAAAGCTACCCCCACATTAAAAGACAACGATGCGAAAAATTTTGATAAACGTGTGGAAAAGCATCTGACAAAAAAATTGCAGGTGAAAACTCTTCCATGTCTGGATAAAGCAAAAGAGATAGTTTTTTCTTGTGATTTCAATTGCCAGAACTAAATTTGAAGATGACGATTGTGTCTTGGAACCCGTTGAGGATTTTTCAATCTTTAACGGGTTTTCATGTGGCGATGAGGATTTAGATGATTTTATAAAAAATGATGCACTGCCACATCAGCAAAAGCTGTTAACTATGACATATGCATACAGACTTAAAAAAGATGGTAGGGTTTCCGTTCCAGTTGCTTTTGTCAGCTTGTCAAATGATGCCATTCGCAGTTTTACTACCAGCCGAAAGAAGAAAAAATTTCCTCCACAGAAGAGATATAGTGAATTTCCTGCTGTTAAAATATGCAGGTTGGGAACCCATGAGGTGCTTCAAGGAAAAGGTGTTGGCACTCATTTGGTGACCTTGTTAAAGCAGATTTTTATATCTGCAAATAGAACAGGGTGCAGGTTTATGACCGTAGATGCATATAGAAGTGCGGTTCCCTTTTATGAAAGGAATGATTTTAATTACTTGCAACCTAAAGATAGATCGGGAAACGATAAAACAGTGTCGCTATATTTTGACTTGCTTAGATTTAAAGATGAAAATCTAAAATAACAAATGAAAACGGCCCCGGCGGGATAATCCCGCCGGGGCCTTGTTTATGAAAATTTTTGAAAGACTGTTATTTGTCCGGATACTTATCCGAACAAAGCTCACCACCCGCTCCCCAGTTCTCCTTCTTCACTTCATCGATGACAACGTAAATGGATTCCACGCTGCATCCGGTGATGCGGGCCATTTCTTTTGAGAAGACTTCCACAAGTTCGCGTTTCTGTTCGATTGAGCGACCTTCAAACATTTCTACTTTGATTACGGGCATTATCTTTCTCCTGAAATTGTTACCATTTAAAACTGTCTTTCACCTTGCAGAACAGACTTTTGATATTGTCGCTTGTCATCCATTCAACCTTCCCGATACGCATGTATAGGTGATCCAGAAAGAAGGGGATGAAGCAGTGCTCGATCAGTTTGGGGATATCTACGGGCATTTTATCAAAATAAAAGTTGAATTCGTGCATGGCGAAATTCTCGTTCTGCTCGAATTCAGCTGAATTGCGTAGTGCGGTAAGTAGCCCTTTGCGGGATAGCGGGCTGAAATCCAGCCGTCCCATGCGGTCGAGGATATCGTTGTCTGTCTCGATGCTGTCTGAATCAAAGATGAAGGTCAGCACCAGATGGCCGCCTTCTTTGTCTTCGAATTTCCCGATATTGAGCAACCCCTCGCGAATGAAGCTGCCCTTGCCGAAGCGGTAGCGGAACGGGGCAAAGCCGATCACGTTTTCACGGCATTTCTGCTTGATGATGTGCTCTTTGTCCTTGTTCATAATCCCCTCCGGCAAGATTTTATGCTTATCCTAATCCGACTCCGGGCTTCATTTTCTGTCCGGTCAGATTGGTTTCGTATCCACCCAGTTCGCTGATGGCCTGCTTGACCTTATCAGATTTTATGAGTTCGAGCAGTGTTTTTATCCTGCTGTCATTCATGTGTTTTTGCGGGATTACCAGATCGTATCTTTCATGGGCCAGCGGCACGAAATCGAGGTCCAGTGCCTTGGCGGCGGCAAAGATGCCCAGTCCGCAGTCCGCAGCCCCGGTGAGCACGTTGGCTGCCACAGCCATGTGGGTGAATTCTTCGCGGTCATAGCCGAGGATGTCCACAGGCTTCAGTCCGGCTTTTTTCATGTGGTAATCAAAAAGGATTCTGGTTCCGGCCCCTCGCTGGCGGTTGATGAAATTGATGGCCAGCCCGCCCAGAGATTCAATTCCCTCAATGCCCTTGGGGTTGCCCTTGGGCACGATAAAGCCCTGATGGCGGATAGCGAGGTTGACCACAGTCACTTC